>NZ_JAQGLS010000222.1 GCF_028292805.1 Ramlibacter sp.
CCAGCGCGTGGCCGCCGGCGGCGCTTCCCACGCGGCCGCGCCCGACGTGCGGCTGACCGCCGAGGGCTCCGAGGAAAAGCGGATCGCGGCGCAGCGCCTGGCGCACGACCTGGTGGCGCGGCTGGACACTTTGCGCGATCTCGGCCTGGGCTACCTCGCGCTGGAGCGCAGCACGCCCACGCTGTCGCCGGGCGAGCTGCAGCGGCTGCGGCTGGCGACCCAGCTGGTATCCAACCTGTTCGGCGTGATCTACGTGCTGGACGAACCATCGGCGGGGCTGCACCCGGCCGACGGCGAGGCGCTGCTGACCGCGCTGCAAAAGCTCAAGGCGTGCGGTAACTCGGTTTTCGTGGTCGAGCACGACCTGTCGCTGATGCGGCGCGCCGACTGGCTGGTCGACGTCGGGCCCGAGGCGGGCGAGCGCGGCGGCACGGTGCTCTACAGCGGTCCGCCCGCCGGGCTGGCGCAGGTCAAGGCCTCGCACACCCGGCCTTACCTGTTCGGCCAGGTGCAGGCCGCTCCGCGCGAGCTGCGCGGCCCAGCCGGCTGGCTGCGGCTGGAAGGCGTGAGCCGCAACAACCTGGAAGGGCTGGACGCGCGGTTCCCGCTGGGCTGCCTGACCGCCGTCACCGGCGTTTCGGGTTCGGGCAAGTCGACCCTGGTCAGCCGCGCCTTGCTGGAGCTGGTGGCGCAGCACCTGGGCAGCGAGTTGCCCGAGGCCGACCAGGAAGCCGAAGACGCGCTGGACCCGTCGGCCCGCGACGGTATCTGGTCGGGCCGGCTGGCGGGCGACATAGACCGCATCCGCCGGCTGGTGCAAGTCGACCAGAAGCCGATCGGCCGCACGCCGCGCTCCAACCTGGCCACCTACACCGGGCTGTTCGACTCGGTGCGCAAGCTGTTCGCGGCCACGCCGGCCGCGCGCAAACGCCGCTATGACCCGGGCCGCTTTTCCTTCAACGTGGCCAAGGGCCGCTGCGAAACCTGCGAAGGCGAAGGCTTCGTCTCTGTGGAACTGCTGTTCATGCCGAGCGTGTACGCGCCGTGCCCGGCCTGCCACGGCGCGCGCTACAACGCGCAGACGCTGGAGATCCGCTGGCAGGACCGCAGCATCGCGCAAGTGCTGGGCATGACGGTGGAGGAGGCGGTGGCCTTCTTCGCCGAGCAGCCGCAGGTTTTGCGACCGTTGCGGGTGCTGCAGGACATCGGCCTGGGCTACCTGCGCCTGGGCCAGCCGGCCACCGAGCTGTCCGGCGGCGAGGCGCAGCGCATCAAGCTGGCGACGGAGCTGCAGCGCATGCACCGCGGCGACACGCTGTACGTGCTGGACGAACCCACCACCGGGCTGCACCCGGCCGATGCCGACCGCCTGATGGCGCAGCTGCAGCGGCTGGTGGACGAAGGCAACACCGTGGTGTTGGTGGAGCACGAGATGCGGGTGGTGGCGCAAAGCGACTGGGTGATCGACATGGGGCCGGGCGCCGGCGCCCAGGGTGGCTGCGTGGTGGCGGCCGGCGTGCCCGCGGACGTGGCGCGCGCGCGCGGCAGCCGCACGGCACCGTACCTGGCGCAAAGCATCGAAGCAGCGCATCGCTGACGCGCGCGCTTGTCGCGGACGGGCCCCTCTGCTAAGGTCAGTCCATGCAGACCGAGACCGATCGCCGCGCAGGATACCGCTCCGTTTTCCGTCCGGGCCTGTTGCGGGGCCAGGTCATCCTGGTCACCGGCGGCGGCTCCGGCATTGGCCGCTGCACCGCGCATGAACTGGCGGCGCTCGGCGCCCACGTCGTTCTGCTTGGGCGCAAGCTGCAAAAGCTGCAGGACGTGGCCACCGAGATCGTGGCCGACGGCGGCCGCTGCAGCTTCCACGGCTGCGACATCCGCGACGAGCAGGCGGTGCAGGACGTGGTGCAGGCCATCGTGGTGGCGCAAGGCCGCATCCACGGCCTGGTGAACAACGCCGGCGGCCAGTTCATCAGCCCGCTGGAAGACATCAGCGCCAAGGGCTGGGAGGCGGTGATCGCCACCAACCTCACCGGCGGCTTCCTGGTCGCGCGCGAATGCTACCGGCAGTCGATGCAGGCGCACGGCGGCGCCGTCGTCAACATCATCGCCGACATCTGGGGCTCGATGCCGGGCATGGGCCACAGCGGCGCGGCGCGCGCCGGCATGGTCAGCTTCACCGAGACGGCGGCCATCGAGTGGGCGAAAAACGGGGTGCGGGTCAATGCCGTGGCGCCGGGCTACATCGCCTCCAGCGGCATGGATCACTACCCGCCCGAGGCCGGCGATATGTTGCGCGAGATGCAGGCCACGGTGCCGGCCGGGCGCTTCGGCAACGAGGCGGAGACGGCGGCCGCCATCGTCTTCCTGCTCAGCCCCGCGGCGGCCTTCATCAGCGGCAGCGTGCTGCGCGTCGACGGCGCGCGGCCACAGGTGCGCATGGGCTGGGGCCAGGTGGCCGCGCCGGCCGAAGTGCAGGGACGCGACGCGGTCAAGCCGTTCGACGGCTTCCATCGCTACCTGGCGCCCAAGCTGCTCGAGCGATGAAGTTCAGCTCCGGCTGGAACGCCGAGGGCGCCCAGGCGCAAGAGCGGCGCGCCGCGATGCTCGAGCGCGTGGCGCTGCTGCGGGCGCTGGAGCAGCGCGCCGACTCCAGGTCGGCCCAGGCGCGACCCGTGTTCGAGCGGCGCGGGCAGTTGCTGCCACGCGAGCGCGTCGGTCTGCTGCTCGACCCGGGCCGGCCCTGGCTGCCGCTTTGCGCGCTGGCCGGCTACCGGCAAGACCACAAGGATCCCGCAGCGTCGATCCCCGGCGCCGGGATGATCGCCGGCATCGGCTTCGTCAGCGGCGTGCGCTGCATGGTAATGGCCAGCGACTCCGGCATCGACGCCGGCGCGATCCAGGCCATGGGCCTGGACAAGATCCTGCGGGTGCAGGAGATCGCCTTGCAAAACAGGCTGCCGTTCCTGCACCTGGTGGAAAGCGCCGGCGCCAACCTGATGAAGTACCGGGTGGAAGGCTTCGTGCACGGCGGCGCGCTGTTTCGCAACCTGGCGCGGTTGTCCGGCGCCGGCATTCCGGTGGTCACGGTGCAGCACGGCTCGGGCACCGCCGGCGGCGCCTACATGCCGGGGCTGAGCGACGTGGTGGTCATGGTGCGCGGGCGTTCGCGCGCCTTCCTGGCGGGGCCGCCGTTGTTGATGGCGGCGACGGGGGAAGTGGCGACGGAGGAGGAACTCGGTGGGGCCGAGATGCACTCCAGCGTGTCGGGGCTGGGGGAGTACCTGGCGCAGGATGATCGGCAGGCGTTGGGGATTGCAAGGCAGGTGGTGGCCAGGTTGGGCAGCGCCCCCACCCCAGCCCTCCCCCGCAGGGGGAGGGAGAAAGATGAGGAACTGCTGGGGCTGATGCCCGCCAACCTGCGCGAGCCGGTGGACATGCGCGAAGTGATGGTTCGCCTGGTCGATGACGGCATGCTCGAGTTCAAGGCGCTGTACGGCGCCGCCACGGTCTGCGCCCAGGGCAGCATCGCCGGCCACGCCGTCGGCTTCATCAGCAACAACGGCCCGATCGACGTGGCCGGGGCCAACAAGGCCACGCATTTCATCCAGTGGCTGTGCCAGCTTGGCCAGCCCATCGTCTACCTGCAGAACACCACCGGCTACATGGTCGGCAAGGACAGCGAGCAGGGCGGCATGATCAAGCACGGCAGCAAGATGATCCAGGCGGTGACGCACGCCGCCGTGCCGCAGCTGACCATCCAGTGCGGCGCCTCTTTCGGCGCCGGCAACTACGGCATGTGCGGCCGCGGCTATGCCCCGCGCTTTCTCTTCAGCTGGCCGGGCGCCAGGACCGCCGTGATGGGCGGCGAGCAGGCCGCCCGCACCATGCAGATGGTCACCGAGGCGGCGCTGGCCCGCAAAGGCGTGGCGCCCGACGCGGCCCAGTCGCAGGCGCAGTTCGACCAGATCGTCGGCGTCTTCGAGCAGCAGGCCGATGCCTTCTACACCTCGGGGCTGCTGCTGGACGACGGCGTGATCGACCCGCGCGACACCCGCGCCGTGCTGGCGTTCTGCCTGGACACCATCCACGAAGCGCAACAGAAAACCGTGCGGCCCATGCAGTTCGGCGTGGCCCGCATGTGAGCAGGAGACCCCATGCAATACAGCCATGAACACCTCGAAATCCAGAAGACGCTCAAGCGCTTCATCACCGAGGAGATCAACCCGCACGTCGACGAGTGGGAGGCCGCCGAGATCTTCCCGGCCCATGAAGTGTTCAAGCGGCTGGGCCAGCTCGGCCTGTTGGGCCTGACCAAGCCCGAGGCGTACGGCGGCGCCGGGCTGGACTACTCCTACTCGCTGGCGATGGCTGAGGCGCTGGGCCACATCGAGTGCGGTGGCGTGCCCATGGCGATCGGGGTGCAAACCGACATGGCGACGCCGGCGCTGGCGCGCTTTGGCAGCGACGAGCTCAAGCGTGAGTTCCTGGCCCCGGCGATTGCCGGCGCCATGGTGGCCTGCATCGGCGTCAGCGAGCCGGGCGCCGGCAGCGACGTGGCGGCGATCAAGAGCCGGGCCCGCAAGGACGGCGACGACTACGTGATCACCGGCCAGAAGATGTGGATCACCAACAGCTTGCAGGCCGACTGGATGTGCATGCTGGTCAACACCGGCGACGGCCCGGCGCACAGGAACAAGAGCCTGGTGATGGTGCCGATGCGCGACAAAGGCAAGCTGCGCCCCGGCATCGAAGTGGCGCGCAAGATCCGCAAGATCGGCATGAACAGCAGCGACACCGGCCTGATCTACTTCGACGAAGTGCGGGTGCCGCAGCGCTACCGCATCGGCGAGGAAGGGCAGGGCTTCATCTACCAGATGCAGCAGTTCCAGCAAGAGCGCCTGTGGTGCGCCGGCAGCGCGCTGGTGGCACTGGACAACTGCATCCGCTGGACCATCGAGTGGGCGCAGGACCGCAAGCTGTTCGGCGCCGCGCTGTCCGACCAGCAATGGGTGCAGTTCAAGCTGGCCGAGCTCAAGACCGAAGTCGAGGCGCTGCGGGCGCTGACCTACCGCGCCTGCGAACTGTATGTGCAGGGCCAGGACGTGCTGGAGCTGGCCACCATGGCCAAGCTCAAGGCCGGCCGCCTGTACCGCCAGGTGCCCGACACCTGCCTGCAGTTCTGGGGCGGCATGGGCTACACCTGGGAGAACAAGGTCTCGCGCATGTACCGCGACGGCCGGCTCGCCTCGATCGGCGGCGGCGCCGACGAAGTGATGATGGGCATCCTGGCCAAGCTGATGGGGGTGGCCAAGCGGCCGCCGGCGCAAGGATGAAGATCCGGCGCCTGCTGATTGCCAACCGGGGCGAGATCGCGCGGCGCATCATGCGCACGACGCACCGCATGGGCATTGAGACCGTGGCCGTGCATTCGGACGCCGACGCGCAGGCGCTGCACGTGCGCGAGGCCACGCGCGCGCAGCCGCTGGGCGGCAACGCGCTGGCGGACACGTACCTGCGCATCGACAAGCTGCTGGCGGCGGCCCGCGCGACCGGCGCCGACGCGGTTCATCCGGGTTACGGCTTCCTCAGCGAGAACGCGGAGTTCGCGCAGGCCACCGGCGATGCCGGCCTGCTGTGGATCGGCCCGGGGCCGGGCGCGATCCGCACCTTGGGCAACAAGTCGCGCGCCAAGGAACTGGCCCACGCGCGCGGCATTCCCTGCCTGCCCGGCTACCAGGGCGCCGACCAGTCGGAGGCGCGCCTGCTGGCGCAGGCCGATCGCATCGGCTTTCCCTTGATGGTGAAGGCGGCGGCCGGCGGCGGTGGCCGCGGCATGCGGCTGGTGCACGACGCGGCGCAGTTGCCGGCCGCGCTGGAGTCGGCGCGCTCCGAGGCGGCGGCTGCCTTCGGATCGGGCGAACTGCTGCTGGAGCGCGCGCTGCTGCGCCCACGTCACGTGGAGATCCAGGTGTTCGCCGACACCCACGGCAACTGCATCCACCTGGGGGAGCGCGACTGCTCGGTGCAGCGTCGCCACCAGAAGATCATCGAGGAATCACCCAGCCCCGCCGTGGACGCGGCGTTGCGCCTGCGCATGGGCAATGCCGCGGTGGAACTAGTGCGCGCGGCGGGCTACGTCGGCGCCGGCACTGTGGAATTCCTGCTGCAGGACGGCGAGTTCTTCCTGATGGAGATGAACACGCGGCTGCAGGTGGAGCATCCTGTCACCGAGGCCGTCACCGGCCACGACCTGGTGGAGTGGCAGCTGCGCATCGCGCGCGGCGAGCGGCTGCCGTGTCGGCAAAGCGAGCTGGGCTTCAACGGCCACGCCATCGAGGTGCGGCTGTGCGCGGAAGACGAGAACTTCAGGCCGCGCACCGGCCGCGTCGACAGGTTCCTGCCCCCGCCGGCCGGCGAGGGTGGCGGCAGCGGCGGCACGCTGCGCTTCGACCACGCGATCCGGGAAGGCCTTCAAGTCACGCCGTTCTATGACTCCATGCTCGGCAAGCTGATCGCCTGGGCGCCGACCCGTGAGCAGGCCATCGACGACCTGGCGACCGCGCTCGACCGCCTGCAGGTGCTGGGCCTGCCCACCAACCGCCGGTTGCTGGCGGCCTGCCTGCGCCATCCGCTGTTCGCCTCCGGCCAGGCCCTGGTGCCGTTCCTGGCGGACCACGGCGACGCGCTGCGGGCGGCGTTGCAGGACGAGGAGCGGATGGTGGTGCCGGAAGCCGCGGTGTCGGCGCTGCTGCCGCACGGCGGCGCTGGCGCGCTGGCGCCCCCATTCGAGCGGCCGCTGCGAGTGCGCCATCACGACATGCTGCTGGACGTGCCGGTGCGCGAGTCGGACGGCTTCGCGCCGGCGCAAGCCGTTTCGGTCCGGCTCGACGACGGCGGCTGGCACCTGCAGCTCGGCGCGGTGGACCTGTTCCTGGCCGACGCCTCGTTCGACCCGCCCGCCGGCCGCGGCGACGGCGCCGGTGACGACGAACTGCGGGCCCCGTTCAACGGCAAGGTGATCGCGCTGTGCGCCGCCCCCGGCGACGGCGTTCGCAAAGGCGAGGTGCTGCTGGTGATCGAATCGATGAAGCTCGAACATGCGGTGACCGCCGTCCGCGACGGCGTGGTCAAGGCCCTGCACGTGGAGGCCGGCCAGCAGGTCGCCACGGCGCGCGTGCTCGTCACCTTCGAGGCGGCATGAGCCGCCGGGCCGCCCCAAGGCGAATTGCGCAGCGCGTGGCGCGCAGGATCGTCCAGTGAGCGCCGACACGCACGTGGACATCGCCGCGCTGGCCGCCAGCGTGCGCCGCTTCATGACCGAACGGGTCGCGCCGCACGTGCAGCAATGGGATGCAGCGGGCGAATTCCCGCGCACGCTGTACCGCGAGGCCGCCGGGCTGGGCATCCTGGGGCTGGGCTATCCCGAGGAACTGGGCGGCACGCCGGCGCCGTATGCCTTGCGCAATGCGCTGGCCGTGGCCATGAGCCGCTGGGGCGCCAGCGGCGGCGTGCTGGCGGGCCTGTTTTCGCACAACATCGGCTTGCCGCCCGTCCTGCACCACGGCACCGATCGCCTGCAGCAGGAGGTGATCCCGGGCGTGCTGCGCGGCGACAAGATCGCCGCCCTGGCCATCACCGAGCCCGGCGGCGGCTCCGACGTCGCGGCGCTGCGGACCCGGGCCCGGCGGGATGGCGACGCCTGGGTGATCGATGGCGAGAAGGTGTTCATCACCTCGGGCATGCGGGCCGACTGGATCACCGTCGCCGTGCGCACCGGCGAGCCAGGAGCCCGCGGAACGAGCGGAATTTCGGTGATCGTGGTGCCCGGCGAAGCGCCCGGCCTGGCGCGCACCCGGCTGGACAAGATGGGCTGGCTGTGCAGCGACACCGCGCGCCTGCACTTCGACGGCGCGCGCGTGCCGGCCCGCTACCTGGTGGGGGAGGAGGGCGCCGGTTTCCGCATGATCATGGGCAACTTCAACGGCGAGCGCATGGCCATGGCGGCCATGGCGCTGGGCTTCGCCCAGGCCTGTTACGACGAAGCGCTGGCCTGGGCCCGCGAGCGCCAGGCCTTCGGTTCCGCGCTGGTCGAAAAGCAGGTGATCCGGCACAAGCTGGTCGACATGCAGATGCGCATCCACGCCAGCGAAGCCTGGCTGAACGCCGTCACCGCGCTGGCCGATTCCGACTGGAGCCCGGTGCCCCCGCCGGTGCCTGGAACGTCGAAGCTGGAGTCCGATCCCGACTTGATCGCCCAGGTCTGCATGCTCAAGAACCACGCCACCCGGACCATGCAGTTCTGCGCCGATCAGGCAGTGCAGATCCTGGGTGGCATGGGCTACATGCGCGGCACCAAGAGCGAGCGGATCTACCGCGAGGTCAAGGTGATGATGATCGGCGCCGGCGCCGAGGAAGTCATGAAGGACCTGGCCGCCAGGCAGCTGGGGCTGTGACGCGCCGGCGGCGCGCCGCGCTTCAGGGCGCCTCGCCCTCGGCCGCGGACGGCTGCTGCGCCGGCGCATCCTGTTCGTCGCGCACCTTGGCCAGCATGTCCCAGCTGACCAGGAACACGGCAGCGATCACCGGCCCGATCACGAAGCCGTTCAGGCCGAACACCACCAGCCCGCCCAGCGTCGCCACCAGGATCAGGTAGTCCGGCATCCGGGTGTCCTTGCCCACCAGGATCGGCCGCAGGAAGTTGTCAACCAGCCCGATCACCACGGCGCCCCAGAAGGTGAGGCCCACGGCCCTGACCAGGTCGCCCGAAAAGAAAAAATAGATTGCCACCGGGGCCCAGACGATGACCGCGCCCACCGCCGGCAGCAGCGACATCAAGGCCATGACCGCGCCCCACAGCACCGCGCCGGGCACACCCAGCACGAAGAAGGCCACGCCGCCGAGCGCGCCTTGCACCAGGGCCACCAGCACGTTGCCCTTGACGGTGGCGCGCACCACCGTGGCGAACTGCTTGAGCAGCCGGCGGGTGTGCTCCGGCCGCAGCGGGATCTTGCGGGCGATGCCGGCCGACAGCTTCTCGCCGTCCCGGAACAGGAAGTACAGCACGTACAGCATGACGAAGAAGGCGACCACGAAGTCGAGCGTCACCGCGCCGATGCCCACCACCCGGGTGGTGAGCGCCTGGCCGCTGCTGCCCAGGAAGGTCATGGCCTTTTGCTGCAGCAGGCCCAGGTCCGACACGCCCAGCCGGTCGAGGACGGCGCGGGCCCAGCCGGGCAGGGCGTCGAAGACCTTCTGGAAGTACACGCCGATCTGGATCTCGCCGGAGCGCATCTTCTCGACCAGCACCGACGCCTCCTGCGTGATGGAGGCCGCGATCAGCGCCATCGGCAGGATCACGATCAGCAGGATCAACGTCAGCGAGGCCAGCGCGGCGATGCCGTGCTTGCCGTGGCTGCCCTGCAGGAAGCGCTGGTGCAGCGGCCAGAACACGATGGCGATGAACACGGCCCAGCAGACGGCGCCGAAGAAGGGCCAGATGATCAGGGAGAACAGCAGCGTCGCGGCCAGCACCAGCACCAGCAGCGACTTGAACTCCAGCTCGGGAGTCCGCAGGGGATTGGGGGAAGGCATCGGGCGCAAGGGTAACAACAAAAAGGCCGCCCTGGCGGGCGGGCTTCGAAGGTATGTCATTGCGCCTCACGCCGCAGTCCAGCCGGCACGCATGGCTCCCGGGTCGGGCCCGGGCCGACAGCCGGATCAGGGCTTGGCGTAGTCCGAAACCACCTTCCAGCGGCCGTCCTGGATCTGCGACAGCCGCGACAGCTCGTTGCCAAGGCGCATGGTCGGGCCGAACTTCATGCCGGGGCCGCCGAAGATGTCGCCCGGGACCACCATGGTGTCCATGGCCTTGATGAAGCTTTCGGTTGTGAGGTTGGGCCCTGCCTTGCCGGCGACGCGGGCGAAGGAGTCCAGCGCCAGATAGCCGTAGACCGAGAACACCGTCGGGTCTTCGTTGAACTTGGTCTTGTACTTGTTGGCCCAGAAGCGGATCGGCTGTGCGGCGTCGTCCAGGCACGGATGCTGCGAGGTATGGGCGGCGTACAGGCCGTCCATGGGCACCTGCGAGGAGAAGTCGGTGGCGCCGCGCTTGTAGGTGGTGCGTTCCGCCAGTTCCATGCCGCCGGCCTTCAGGCCTGCCTCGGCGCCGCGCATCACCTCCAGCCCGAACTCGTCGTCCTGGTACATGGTGCAGACCTTCGTGGCCCGCTTTTCCTTGGCCAGCTTGGGCACCAGGGTGCGCATCTGGTCGTAGTAGGTGGCCGCGAAGGAGTACTTCAGGCAGTGGAACGGCTCGTACATCTCGCGCGCCGCTGTCACCGGAAAGAAGTTGATGAAGTTCTTTTCGAACTGGACCGGCATCGCCGCCATGTTCTGCGCCGCGCCGATGTGGCCGATCATGGCGAAGATCCTGTCCTGGTTGACCAGCTTCTGCGCCGCCAGCACGGCTTTCTTGGGGTCGTAGGCGGAGTCTTCGATGACCAGCTTGATGCGCCGGCCGTTGATGCCGCCTTGCTCGTTGATCTCGTCGGCGCGCAGCATCATCCCCAGCCGCACCTGCTTGCCAAAGCCCGCGATCGGACCCGACAGGTCCTGGATCGAGCCCAACACGACCTCACTCTTGCTGACCCCCTGGCTGGCGTTCTGCGCGGCGGCGAGCCCGGATGCCAGGGCCAGCGCGGCCAGCGCGGCGGAGTGCAGCTTCATCGTGGTCTCCTTGGGTTATTGCCTAAGTGGCAGGTTCTTCCCGCCGGTCTGGCGCGCCAAGCTGGCGGTTTCCACTAGGTGGTTGCCATGAAAAAGGCCGCCCGGAGGCGGCCTTGGGGTCCAGCCTGTCATCCCGGCCTCGCGCCGGGGTCCAGGGACCTGGGTTGCCGGTTGCGCCGGCAGTGACGGGGTTATTTCATGTAATCCGACACCACCGCCCACTTGCCGTCCTTGATCTGCGACAGCCGCGACTGGTCGTTGCCCAGGCGCTTGGTGGGTGAATAGGTCGAGCGGGCGCTGCCGAAGATGTCGGGCTCGAAGGCCATCGTGTCCATCGCCTTGATGAAGGCATCCGTGGTCAGCGCGGGCCCGGCCTTCTGCGCGGTCTTGATGAAGTGGTCGATGATCATGTAGCCGTAGACCGAGAACACCGTCGGGTCTTCGCTGAACTTGGTCTTGTACTTGTTGGCCCAGAAGCGGATCGGCTGCGAAGCCTCGTCCAGGTAAGGGTGCTGCACCGTCATGGCGGCGTAGAGCCCGTCCATGGGCTTGCCGCCCAGCTTGTGGATCAGGTCGGTGTAGGCGGCGCTGGAGCCGACGAAGACCGGGTCGAACCCCATCTTGCGCGCGGTCCCGATGGTGCCGATGGTCTCGCGGATGATGGTGCCCAGCACCACCATCTCGCACCCCGAGGCCTTCATCTTCGCGACCTGCGAGGAGAAGTCGGTGGCGCCGCGCTTGTAGGTGGTCTTCTCGGTGAAGTCGATGCCGATGGTCTTCAGGCCCGCCTCGCTGCCGCGCAGGATCTCCAGCCCGAAATCGTCGTCCTGGTAGATGGTGCAGACTTTCCTGACGTTCTTTTCCTTGACCAGCTTGGGCACGGCCAGGCGGACCTGGTCGTAGTAGGTGGCGGCGAAGGAGTACTTGAGCTTGTGGAATGGCTCGTACATCTCGCGGGCGGCGGTGATCGGGAAGAAGTTGATGACGTTCTTTTCGAACTGCACCGGCATCGAGGCCATGTTCTGCGCCGTGCCCAGGTGGCCGGCGACGATGAACACCTTGTCCTGGTTCACCAGCTTCTGGGCCGCGAGCACCGCCTTCTTGGGATCGTAGCCGTCGTCCTCCGCCACCAGCTTGAGCTTGCGGCCGTGGATGCCGCCCTGCTCATTGAGTTCGTCGATGCGCAGCAGCATGCCGTTGCGCGCCTGCTTGCCATAACCGGCCAGCGGGCCGGACAGGTCCTGGATCGTGCCGACCAGGATCTCGTTCCTGCTCACGCCCTGTTGTTGGGCCAGGACGAACGAGCAGCCGAGGGCCGCCATCGCAAGGGCAAGGGTGGACTTCAATTTCATTCAGTGTCTCCGTTGGGTTGGAATCGAAAATTAGCGGTACATCGTCTCGATCTGCGGCGCGTACTTGGTTTCCACCAGCTTGCGCTTGAGTTTCATCGTCGGCGTCAGCTCCTCGTCCTCGGCCGACAGCTGGGTGTCCAGCAGGAAGAACTTCTTGACCTGCTCGACCCGCGCGAACTTGCCGTTGACGCGGTCGACCTCGGCCTGGATCAGCGCCTGCACTTGCGGCGCCCTGGTCAGGCTGGCGTAGTTGGAAAACGGCACGTCGCGGTCCTGCGCGTACTTTTCCACGTTCTCCTGGTCGATCATGACGATCGCCACCAGGTAGGGGCGGGCGTCGCCGATCACCACGGCATCGGTGATGTAGGGCGAGAACTTCAGCTCGTTTTCGAATTCGCTGGGCGTGACGTTCTTGCCGCCGGCCGTGATGATGATGTCCTTCATCCGGTCGGTGATGCTGTAGAAGCCCTCGGCGTCGACGGTGCCGATGTCGCCGGTGCGAAACCAGCCGTCGGCGGTGAACGACTCGGCCGTCTGCTCCGGCTGGTTCAAATAGCCCATGAAGACGTTGGGGCCCCTGACCTGGATTTCGGCGGTGGCCGGGTCCAGCCGCATCTGGTTGTGGTCGCCGGCCGGGCCGATCGAGCCGGGCTTGATGTTCCACGGCGGGACGCAGGTGGAGGCACCGCAAGTCTCGGTCATGCCCCAGGCTTCGAGCATCGGCACGCCGAGCGCGAGATACCAGCGCACCAGGTCGGCCGAGATCGGCGCCGCGCCGGTCAGCAGGTAGCGCGCGCGGTGGATGCCGATCAGCTTGCGCACGTTGTTCAGGGCCAGCCAGCGCGCCAGCTGGAACTTGGCCTTGAGCACGGCGCCGACCGGCTGCCCGGCCAGCACCTTGTCGGCGATGGCGGCGCCGACGCCGATCGCCCAGCCGTACACCAGCTGCTGCAGGCCGCTCGCTTCCCTCAGGCCGATCATCACGCCGGAATAGAACTTCTCCCAGACGCGCGGCACCGCGAAGAACACCGTGGGCTGGATTTCGCGGATGTTCTCCGGCACCGTTTCCGGGTTCTCGACGAAGTTGATGATGGAGCCGGTGTACAGCGGGAAGTATTCGCCCGCGATGCGCTCGGCGATGTGGCACAAGGGCAAAAAGCACATGCGCTCGTCGCGCTCGGTCTGCGGCAGGAAGCGGTTGTAGGCATGGACCATGTAGACCAGCGCGCCATGGCTGTGCATGCCGCCCTTGGGCTTGCCGGTGGTGCCGGAGGTATAGACCAGGATCGCCAGTTGCTCGGGCCGGCAGCCCGCCACCCGCTCTTGGAGCAAGCCCGGATGCTGCGCCGCGTGGGCGCGCCCGAGTGCGCGCAGCGCGTCCAGGCTGGTGACCATGGGGTCTTGCAGCTCCCGCAGGCCTTCCATGTCGAACACGATGATCTTTTCAAGCCGCGGCAAGTGCTCGCGTACCGCCAGCACCTTGTCCAGCTGCTCTTCGTTCTCGACGAACAGCACGCGGGTGCCGGAGTCTTCGCACAGGTACTGCACCTGCAAGGCGGCGTCGGTGGGGTAGATGCCGTTGGAGACGGCGCCGCAGCTGAGGATGGCGAGATCGGCCCAGACCCATTCGGCATTGGTGTTGGCCAGCACGGACACGGTGTCGCGCGGCGCCAGGCCCAGGCTCATGAGGCCGTGCGCCAGCTCGCCGACGATGGCGCCGGTCTCGGCCCAGGTCCAGCTGCGCCAGATGCCCAAGTCCTTTTGTCGCATCCAGGTGGTGTCCGCGCGAGCGCGCACGCCGTTCCAGAACTTGGCCGGGATGGTGGCGCCTTGCAGCACGATCTGGCTGACCGGCTTGATGTGGGAGAGGTCCCAGAGGTTGCTCATCGCAGGCGAGCCCCCAAGCTTGTCACTGCGTGTACTGCGCTCCCCCCCGCGGGGGCGCGAGCTTGTTTGAAGCGGATCTGCACGGCGCTCATCTCCAGTTCTTCTTTTTCTTCCACCTGCGCTCGCCGCGCACGCCGGCTTCCTTCATGCCCAGGTAGAACTCCTTGATGTCGTCCTTCTCGCGCAGCCGGGCGCAGGTGTCTTCCATCACGATGCGGCCGTTTTCCAGCACGTAGCCGTAGTCGGCCGCGTTGAGCGCCATGTTGGCGTTCTGCTCGACCAGCAGGATGGTGGTGCCGCGCTCGCGGTTGATCCGCACCACGATCTCGAAGATCTCCTTGGTCAGCTTGGGCGACAGGCCCAGGCTGGGCTCGTCCAGCAGGATCAGGTCGGGCGAGGCCATGATGGCGCGCGAGATCGCCAGCATTTGTTGCTGGCCGCCCGAGAGCAGCCCGGCGTCCTGCGCGAACCGCTCCTTGAGGATGGGGAAGTACTGGCACACCGCGTCCATGTCGCGGGCGATGCCGTCGCGGTCTTTGCGGGTGTAGGCGCCCATCAGCAGGTTGTCGCGCACCGACAGCAGCGGAAACACCTCGCGCCCCTCGGGCACGTGCGACAGGCCCATCTGCACGATGTGCGCGGGGTCGCGCGCGGCGATCGCCTCGCCCTTGAATTCGATGCTGCCCTTGCGCGGGTCGATGATGCCGCTGATGGTCTTCAGGATGGTGGACTTGCCGGCACCGTTGGAGCCGAGCACGGTGGCGATCTCGCCGCGCCGCACCTGCAGGCTGACGCCGCGGATCGCCTTGATCGGCCCGTAGGCGCTCTCGACGTTCAGCAGCTTGAGCACCGGCTTGTCGCTGGTCGGTGGCGGATTTTCGCTCATGGTCTTGCTCCCTCCCCCGCTGGGGGAGGGTTGGGGCGGGGGCTTTCCCGGCGCAACGCCGACACATCCTCTGCCGACCCCAGGTAAGCCTCGATCACCCCCGGATGCGCCTGCACCTCGCGCGGCGTGCCGGTTGCCAGCACCTCGCCCTGGTTCATGGCCAGCACGCGATCGCTCACCCTGGACACCAGCGTCATGTCGTGTTCCACCATCAGCACGGTGATGCCCAGTTCATGCTTGATGTCCTGGATCCAGAACGCCATGTCCTCTGTTTCCTCCGCGTTCAGGCCGGAGGAGGGCTCGTCCAGCAGCAGCAGCTTGGGCTGCGTGCACAGCGCCCGCGCCAGCTCCACCACCTTGCGCACGCCGTAAGGCAAGCCGGCGATCATGGTGTCGCGGTGGTGCTGCAGGTCCAGCAGGTCGATCACCTGCTCCACCTTCTCGCGCGCCGCGATCTCGGCGGCCCGCACTTTCGGCAGGAAGAGCATCTCGCTGAACAGGTTGGACCTGTGGTGGGTGTGGCGGCCGATCAGCAGGTTCTGCAGCACCGAGGCATGTTCGAACAGCTCGATGTTCTGGAAGGTGCGGGCGATGCCCAGCGCCGCGATGCGGTGCGGCGGCTGCGTGGTCAGCGGCTTGCCTTCGAACCAGATGTTGCCCGTGGTCGGGGTGTAGATCCGGCTGATCAGGTTGAACACGGTGGTCTTGCCGGCGCCGTTGGGCCCGATCAGCGTGAAGACCTCGCCGCGCCGCACCTCGAAGCTGACGTTGTTGACGGCCAGCACGCCGCCAAAGCGCACGCTGATGCCGTCGGCCGAAAGCAGGATGTCGTCGGTCATTTGAGGCGGTCCGATTTCTGGAACGTCTTTTGCCGCTTGAACAGGCCCTTGCGGTAGAACGGGAACAGCTGCAGGTAGGTGCGCACCTTGAGCCAGCGCCCGTACAGGCCCATCGGCTCGAACATCACGAAGCCGATCAGCACCGTGCCGTACACCACCGCCTTCAGCCCCGGGGCCTGGCCGATGGCGTCGGGCAGGAAGTCTTTCACCGCACCGATCGCCTGCGGCAGGCCGATCAGGAAGATCGCGCCCAGGAAGGCGCCGTGGATGGAGCCCAGCCCGCCGATCACCACCATCAGCAGCAGGTCGATCGACTGGATGATGTTGAACTGGTCCGGCGACAGGAAGCGAATGGCGTGGGCATAGAGCGCGCCGCCGATGCCGGCCAGCGCCGCCGAGATGGCAAAGCTGAGCGTCTTGTAGCGCGCCAGGTGGATGCCCATGCTCTGCGCCGAGATCTCCGAATCGCGGATGGCGACGAAGGCCCGGCCAGTCGGCGAGCGCAGCAGGTTCAGGCAGGCCAGGGTGGCCAGGATGGCGACCGCCAGGCAAACGAAGTAGAACGAGGCGCCGCTGTCGGCCGTCCAGCCGAACATCCTGACCGGGCCGACCGTCTTGCCGGCGTTGCCGCCGGTGACGCTCTCCCAGCGCGCGAACACCTCCTCGACGATGAAGCCGAATGACAGCGTGGCGATGCCCAGGTAGATGCCCTTGACCCGCAGCGCCGGCAGGCCGACCACGATGCCGACCGCGGCCGACAACACGGCGCCGACGGCCAGCGCGAAGGGGAACGGCCAGCCCATGCCGGTGAGCACCGCCTGGGCATAGGCGCCGACGCCGAAGAAGGCGGCGTGGCCGATGGAGAACAGACCGGTGTAGCCGGCCAGCAGCATCAGCCCGAGGCCGACCACGCCGTAGATCAGGATGAAGGTGAGCTGGGCCAGCAGGTACTCGGACACCAGCAGCGGCGCCGCCACCAGCACCAGGCACAGCAGGCCGTACCAGAACAGGTGGCCGCCATGCTTGGCGAGCTTGATGTCGTGGTTGTAGCCGGTCTTGAAGAGGAATCTCATATTGATCTGACCCGCAAGGTATTCAGACTTTCTTGCTCAATTTCTCTCCGAACAGCCCGTTGGGCATCACCACCAGCATGATCAGCACCACGATGTAGGCCGCGATGTCCTTGAAGCCTTCGGGCAGGTAGAAGCCGGACAGCGACTCCACGATGCCGATGATCAGCCCGCCGACGATGGCGCCGGGCAGGCTGCCAAAGCCACCCACCACGGCGGCGGGAAAGGCCTTCAGGCCGATGAAGCCCATGTTGGCGTGCACGAAGGTGATGGGCGCCAGCAGCAGGCCGGCGATGGCGGCCACGCCCGCGGCCAGCGCCCAGACCAGGCCGTTCAGGCGCTTGACCGGGATGCCCATGTAGTAGGCGGCCAGCTGGTTTTGCGATGCCGCCTGCATGGCAATGCCGACCTTGCTGTAGCGAAACACCGCGAACAGCAGGCCGCACAGCAGCGCGGTGGCGGCGATCACCACCATCTGTTCCACGTTCAGCACCAGGCCGGCGACGTTCCAGACCTGGTCTTTGTAAGGCACCGGCAGCGTGTGGGTGTCGGTGCCGATGTTGGGAATCATCGTGATCAGGCCGCGTGCCACGTAGCCGATGCCGATGGTGAGCATCACGATGGAGAACGCCGGCTGGCCCAGGATGGGACTGATGACGATCTTCTCGAGCAGCACGCCGAACAAGGCCATGGCCACGATCGCGCTGAGCACGGCCAGCCAGAACGGAAGGCCCATCATCGTCATGGCGGCCAGGCCGAGGAAGGCGCCGAGCATCATCAGCTCGCCTTGCGCGAAGCTGACCGTCTCGGTGGCCTTGTAGATCAGAACGAAGCCCAGGGCGATCAAGCCGTAGATGCATCCTTGCGCGATGCCGCCGATCACCAGTTGAAGAAATTGCACCGCTTGCACCCCTGTTGCGTCGCGCACTGTTATAGCTGGGCAGGGGCGCGAGCGTGACTGGGTTTGCCCGTAGAGTGTCGCCAACCCGACGCACCTTGCGGCCGTGGACCTGATCCTGACCGGCCGCAAGGTAAAAGCGGGCGAAGCCTTGCGCATCGGCCTGTCAACCGGGTGGTACGGCGCGGGGACGCTCTGGAAGCCGCCGTGGCGCCGGTGCAGCAGCTGGCGAAGTTTGCGCAATCGACCATGCTGGCGGACCGCATGAATGCCTACGCGCAGAGGGACACGCGCTGGCCCCGGCGCGCATGGCGAGAGGGGGCGCAGCAACGCGTGCATTGCCGATGGCTTGCAGGGCGCGGGAAGGTTCGCCCCGGGGGAGGGGCGGCACGGGGAGTTTTAGCGCGGGATCTCGCGCGGCCGCCCGTTCTCGTCGATCGCCACGTAGGTCACCAAAGCGTGCGTCACCTTCACGTACTTGCCTTGCGCGCCGAAGCTTTCGGCGAACACCTCGACCTCGACGGTGATCGAGGTGCGGCCCACCCGCTTGACGGACGAGAAGAAGCTGCAGATGTCGCCCACGCGCACCGGCTGCTTGAAGATGAACTCGTTGACGGCCACTGTCGCCATGCGGCCGCGGATGATGCGCGCGGGCAGCACCGAGCCGGCAAGGTCGACCTGGGCCATCACCCAGCCGCCGAAGATGTCGCCGTTGCCGTTGGTGTCGGCTGGCATGGGGATTACCTTGAGCACCAGCTCCTTGTCGGAGGGCGGCGTGGCCGCGGCGGGCGTCACGTGGGCCGGGGGCCAACTCGTATCTGCAGACATGGGCACAATCCGTGGAAACACTGAACCGGATTGTCCCTCATGCGCCGCGGCGGCGAACTCACCTCCCCCCCCATCCCGGTCGCGCCGGGCGCTGCCGCCGGCAAGCCTGCGCCACGCTCCGACTGGAGCACGCTGCGGCGCCTGTTCCCCTACCTGTGGCAGTACAAGTGGCGGGTGCTCGCCGCGCTGGCCTTCATGGTGTGCGCCAAGCTTGCCAACGTCAGCGTGCCGCTGCTGCTCAAGGAGCTGGTCGACACGATGGACCTCAAGCCCGGCGACGCCACGGCGCTGCTGGTGGTGCCGGCCGGCCTGCTGCTGGGCTACGGGGCGCTGCGGCTGTCGACCACGCTGTTCACCGAGCTGCGCGAGCTGGTGTTCTCCAAGGCCACCCAGGGGGCGGCGCGGACCATCGCGCTGGAGACCTTCCAGCACCTGCATGCGCTGTCGCTGCGCTTCCACCTGGAACGCCAGACCGGGGGCATGACGCGCGATATCGAGCGCGGCGTGCGCGGCATCGAGTCGCTGATTTCGTACTCCCTCTACAGCATCGTGCCCACGCTGATCGAAGTGGCGCTGGTGCTGACCATTCTCGCTGTCAAATTCGACGCCTGGTTCGCCTGGATCACCATCGCCGCGCTGGTGGTCTACATCGTGTTCACCGTGACGGTGACCGAGTGGCGCACGCAGTTCCGGCGCGAGGCCAACGAGTTCGACTCGGCGGCCCACACCAAGGCGGTGGATTCGCTGCTGAACTACGAGACCGTCAAGTACTTCAACAACGAAGGCTTCGAGGCCGGGCGCTACGACGAGAGCCTGCAGCGGCTGCGCCGCGCCCGGCTGAAAAGCCAGACCACGCTGTCGCTGCTGAACACGGGGCAGCAGGTCATCATCGCGGTGGGCCTGGTGGCGATGCTGTGGCGCGCCACCATGGGCGTGGCCGAGGGCCGCATGACGCTGGGCGACCTGGTGATGGTGAACGCCTTCATGATCCAGCTATACATCCCGCTGAACTTTCTGGGCGTGCTGTACCGCGAGATCAAGCAAAGCCTGACCGACCTGGACAAGATGTTCACGCTGATGGAAAAGGAACGCGAGATCGCCGACCGTCCTGAAGCCCGCCCCCTCCTGGACCTGCTCCCTCCCGCTGCGGGGCGCGGCGGGGGTGGGGGTGCCCGTGCTAGCGCAGCCTCCCCCTGGAGCGTCCGCTTCGAGCACGTCGACTTCTCGTACGAGCCCAACCGCCAGATTCTGCACGACGTCAGCTTCGAGATCCCGGCCGGAAAGACGGTGGCGGTGGTCGGCCCCTCGGGCTCGGGCAAGTCCACCCTGGCACGGCTGCTGTACCGCTTCTACGACGTCCAGCAAGGCCGCATCACCATCGCGGGCCACGACGTGCGCGACGTGACGCAGTCCAGCGTGCGCCAGTCCATCGGCATCGTGCCGCAAGACACGGTGCTGTTCAACGACACGGTCGAATACAACATCGCCTATGGCCGCACCGGCGCGACCCGGGCCGAGGTGGAGGAGGCGGCACGCGCGGCCCGCATCCACGGCTTCATCGAGTCCACGCCGAAGGGCTACCAGACGATGGTGGGTGAGCGCGGCCTGAAGCTGTCGGGTGGCGAGAAGCAGCGGGTGGCCATCGCCCGCACGCTGCTGAAGAACCCGCCCATCCTGATCTTCGACGAGGCGACGTCGGCCCTGGACAGCGCCAACGAGAAGGCGATCCAGGCGGAACTCAAGAGCGCGGCGCAGAACAAGACCACGCTGGTCGTCGCGCACCGGCTGTCGACCGTGGTGGATGCCCACGAAATCCTGGTGCTGGAGCTGGGCCGCATCATCGAGCGCGGCACCCACCAGCAGCTGCTGGCGCAAGGCGGGCGCTACGCCGACATGTGGGCCCTGCAGCGCAGCAGCGAGAAGGAGCCGGGCCAGAGCTTCCAGGAAGTGATCGGGATGTGAGCGGCGACCGGCCACCAGGCACGCGCGGCGAGGAGATCTTCAAGACCGTGCTGCAAGTGCTGGCGATCCTGATGCTGGCGGGCATCTGCCTGATGGTCCTGCACAAAGGTTGCGCCGACATCACGGCGCTGGCGCGCGAGCATCCGGGCGACGGCTTCTGGGGCGCGCTGGCGCGGCAACTGTTTCGCAACATCGGGGGCTGAGCACGGACGTGCCGTGCCGGCAGCCTCGGCCGGGTCCGCCTGCACGAAAGCGCGGGCGACCTGGTTGCCGTGCTGGCCGAAGGTGAGTCGGCCCCGACCCTGGCTGCCAAGCTGGCGGGCGAAGGCCAGGAGCGGCGGGCGTACCGCCGGTACGGCTAGGGCTGGATGGCGGAACGCTCTGTCGGACGTCACCGATGGCGCCAAGGGCGAACTGGTGCGTCGGCGCCGCGGGTGAAGGCGAGGTGGCGCCACTCATGTCGGCGAGCTGGCCGGACGAAGCCGCGGCCAAGGCATCGAGCGGGCTGCGCATGCCGGTCGCCGGTCAACTCCGACGTTAGTCGGCAGAAATGACCATCCTTCGAACAAACTTCGTCCTTGCAGTCCCCGACCTCCGTCGCTCTGCAGCGTTCTATCGTGACGTGCTGGGGTTCGGGATTCGAGAGATCGGTGCCCCGGCTGGCGGATGTACGTGCGTGACGAATGCCGCATCATGGCCGGTGAGTGTTCCGACGCGATCCCGCCGGCCCAGACAGGGGATCACTCATACTTTGCCTATGTCGTTGTCGTTGTCGATGCCATCGACGAGCTCTACGTCAAGGTCTTGGCGGCTGGCGTGGAGATGGTGAGGGCTCTTGCCACGGAGCCATGGGGCATGCGCGAATTCGGGGTACGCACCGTGGATGGGCACCGCATCATGCTTGGGGAGGAAGTGCCATGATGGTCACAGGCGCGCTGCCGGCTAAGAGGTCGTTCGACGCGGCGACGCAGCGGCAAATTCCTTCTCACTCACTCCAGCGCAGCCGACCACGCCCAAGCCGCCGGAAGAGCTTGTCGAGTACTCATACAACGAGTTTTTGCTTGACCTCCCAGAGCACTGGAGGCAACTCCCCACGCGTGAGGACAACTCGATCAACTGGTACTCCGAGATGGATAACGCCTCCATCACCCTGAGTGCAGACTTTTATCAAGTTCCCGATCAGAAGGCGAACGCACTTGCCGAGGTTTGCCTCAAAGGGCGGCACGACGCGATGGAAGCTCTCGCTCCTGGCCAAGTCACTGTCCTGCGTCGGAGCATCAAACCGCACTCGCAAGGCATTGGCTTGGAAATGAGCTACTCTGAGCAGATCCCGGGTCACACCTACATCTATCTGGGGTACGTCACCTCCCGCAAGGTCTTCAACTTTGGCCTTACTGGCGGTCCTGACGAGTTTGCGGCCGCAGACCTATTCAACAGAACTGTGCGGGAGCGCCTTCGTGTCATGCTGCCCTAACAGGTCGATCGACACGGACGCCCAGCGGCCTTCCGCGGCCTCGCCGCTCCACGCCCCGCCGGTCACGGTCATCTGCGACGTTCGACCTCACTGCAGCGCTCGCGGATCAAAAGCGGTAGAGGGACAGAATTGAACTGCTTTGTGAGCATGCCCTTCGCGGCGGAAGTCGACGACGTGTACGCCCTGATCAAATCTACGGTCGATGGCGTAGCCGCAGGCGGTACGCAAGGACGCTGTTTTCGTTTGGACGAGTCGCACCCAGCAGGAAGGATTAAAGACCGGCTTTTGGGTGAGCTGCGGTCTGCCAACATCTGCGTTGCGGACTCACAGACACCAAGCCAAATGTGATGTGGGAGCTCGGATTTGCCATGGCGCTCGGAAAGTCCTCCGTTATCGTGACTCAAAACCTGCCGTCGCTGCCTTTCGATATCGGAACATGCAGAGCATCGAATACTGCCGGAGTCGGCTGAACGCCACACTGCAAACACCTCTACGCCAGTCGATCCTCGACACCTTGGGTGGGCCCGGCGACGGCTCGCCGAACTGCAGGTGCAAGATCCCGCGGTGGCCGAGCGAATGCGTGCCTTCACGGAGCAGTTTTTCACGGTCGACCAAGTCTGCGGGCAGCGTGCTCCTTTCATGGTCCGGCTCATCAGCGAGGAGCCATGTCTTGCCATGGCGCGCTTCTGGAGGGACCAGCCGGGCTGAAGCTTCGCCAGTCACAGTGAGCGCTCTTGTCGGGCAACAAACCGCCCGCTCCCACATTCTCCGCCGACGAACAACGCAGCATCCGTGAGTTCGAACGGAGTTCCGCGTTTGCACAGCTGAGGCGGCCACCCCATTGATCGAGCAGGAACTTCGGGCATATTCCAGCCAGTTGCAGCAAAGGATGCGAGACGCTGCAGCAGGAAAATGACAGGCTCCGGCGCAAGTGGCCGAACGACCCGAGGGCGCGGCACTGGCCAGGTGGCACGGCTCCCAGCCCGGCCACTGTGCTTCAATGACTCGTGCCCCGCACCCCAGCGCCACCTGCGCTGGGGGTTGGGTGCGATGCACCGGAGACACCTCATGAATTCAACCAAGATCGTGGCAATCGCCCTTATCGCCGCCGGCGTGCTGGGCCTTGCCTATGGCGGCTTCAGCTACACCAAAGACACGACAGCGGTGAAGCTGGGCCCGATTGAGCTCACCGTCAAGGAAAAGGAGACGGTCAACGTTCCCATGTGGGCGGGCATCGGCGCCATCGTTGCCGGTGGCGTCCTGCTCGTGCTGGGCAGCAAGAAAGGGTAAGCAGAAGGCGTGAGCGGTGGCGCAGAGGGCGGGCGGGATGATCGGCTTCATCCAATGACAAGGAGGAGAGCTTTTGCAGTTCCTGCCCAAGCAATGCGCCATGACGCTCATTGCCTGTGCACGCGCCTGCGCAAGCAGTTTCGCAGAAGAGGCCGTTCGGCAGGCGCCCGTCTTCGCCCAGCCGTTCTACCGGTCAGGCAAGGCTGTGGGCGATGCGCCCATCGTGGCTGTTGCTGCAAACTACGACCAGCTCCTCGCTGCCAGCGGCCCGGCCGCCACCGAGCAGGTGGTCCGCGGCATCCAGGTGGAGCCGGCGCTCATCACCCCATGACACTGATGGTCCTGGCAATCCTGCACTACGACGTCGGGCTGCGCGATAAAGCGGTGTTCTGGTTCTATCTCGCCAAGGACCGGTATCGATCATCCTTGACAAGCCATCTTCCTTGAGCAGATCCGGGCCAGACCCGGCGACCGCAAGGAGTGCTGCAGGCCCCGATCGCGAACCTCAAGAACGATGCCGCCAGAGGCCGGATCCATGCAGCGCCCGGAAATGCAGGACAGGCTGGCCGCTGCCAGGAAGAAGAATGCAATGGATGCGAAGTATTGCTGGTGAGCTGACAAGCTCCGCGAACACCCACGAAAGCACAAGACCGCCAACAGCTACAAGACCGCCAACAGCTGCTTGCGGCCTTGCAGGCGCGCGTCGTGCAGAACATGCAGCGCCACAAGGGCGTCGCCTGGGACGACGTCGTCCTGGCCGCGCTCGAAGGCGATCCCGCCGCCCTCGGCTCACTGGCTGCGATGGAGGCGAGCGGCGGGGAGCCCGACCTGATCGGCAAGGCCGAGGGGGCTGGGCGCTTCCGGTTCTGCGATTGCTCAGAGGAGAGCCCGGCCGGCCGCAGGAGCATCTGCTACGACGGCTCGGCCTGCGAAGCGCGCAAGGAGAACAAGCCGCAGGGCAGTGCCGTCGAAGGGCGGCCGAGATGGGCGTCGGGTTGTTGATGGAAGAACAGTAGCGCGCCCTGCAGAAGCTGGGCGAGCTCGACGCCAAGACCTCCAGCTGGATCAACACGCCGCCCGAGGTTCGCGCGCTGGGCGGCGCCTTGTTCTGCGACCCCCGCCACGGCAAGGTGCTCGTCTATTGCAACGGCGTGCAGTCGTGCTATGCCGCGCGGGGCTTTCGCGGCGCGCTCTCGCTGTAGCACGCCAGTCGCCTGTTCCGCGGGTGTCGCCTTCTACCATGCGCTTGGCGTCCTGCTGGTTGCATGTGCGGCCTGAGGGTCGATCCACACTGACGGCCTGTCGGCGCCCGGCTTCTTCTAGACGCCAATTCCACAATGCAGGTGGTTTGACGCGCCAGTTTTTGTCGCTGCAATAACCTGTGCGCGTGGTCTATGGTCCCGACAGAGCGCGAGCGCACCCCGCGGGAGCGCGGGTTGGACTTCGAGGATGCGGAACTCGTTTTTGCTGGCGTCACGCTTGAGGTCGAGGACACGCGCAGGCAGTACGGTGAGAACCGGATCATCTGCTTTGGCCTCCCTGCTGGCCGGCTGTACCCCGGGTGGCGCGGACCGCCATGTCTTCAGCATGAGGAAAGCAAATGGCCGTGGGCAAGCCCGTATCCCGCCGCTCCTTGCTGTCTGACCCGGCGCGTGTGGACGCGCACAGAATCAGGAAGAGCGAACACGAAGAACTTCCCGAGCTGACCGAGGAAATGCTGGCGCGAGCCAGGGTCAGGAAGGGGTGACGGCCGGCTTCGGCGAATCCGCTCAAGCTATTGACGTTGCGGCTCGCGCCGGACGTGGTCGAGCGATGGAAGGCGACGGGCCCAGGCTGGCATACCGCATGGCAGAGCGCCTGAGCGTGGACCGGTTCTCGTGGTGGCGATCGAACAGAAGCGGCGGCTGCGCTTCATCTACAACTCCAGAACACGCGTCGTCGAGCCGCAATGCTACGGTGTAGGAACCAGGGGAACCCAACTGCTGCGCGTTCACCAGTCCGGGGCCGAACGACACGAGAGACGGCTCCGCGATCAACACGATCTTTGCGCAGTTGTAGCGGCTGTGCAGCTGACCGAGGAAGGGACGGCGCAGACGGAACGTCTGTTCGACGAATTGTGCGGAAAGACCTGACTTCACCGCCATCCCGCCACCGCGAACCACCCGCGCAGATCCGAAGCTATTGCGAATCCGATGAAGAGGACGTCGTGCGCATCGCCCGGCCGACGGTGGAGGGCCGCCTGGTGCGCGGCGTCAAAGGCTTCGACGTCGGCGATTCGCTGCGGGCCAGGCTGGTCGGCGTCGACGCGGCGCAAGGCTTTGTCGACTTCGAGCGGGTTTGGGCGGGCGTCCAGCCCGCGCCGGGGCCCTGCAACCGGAGGACGCGCCGCAGTCTCCACTTGCGTTGCCGCTCCAACAGGTGTAGAAAATGAATCGAGCTGCCGCGGCAAGCGCGAGGCAGCACCCGAGGACGTGTCGTGGTCCCAGGCCCCAGCCGGCGTCGATGCCGGCCACGCGGCCCGGTGGGGCAGCACACGATTGCCGGCCTGCGCCGCTATCCGCGGCAGAGGGAGTCACCATGGACACTCTCGTTGGTGTGGGTGGTTGGAAGTGGCGTGCGACGGACTGGACCGCGGCAGCGGTGTCGGGCTTCGCGGCCGGTGCGGTGCTGATGGTGCTCGACCTGATCTGGTCCGCGCTGTTCCACCCCGACGGCCCCTGGCGAACATCGCACATGATCGCGCCGATCTTCATCGGCACCGACGCGCTCAAGGCCACCGGTTACGGCTTCAGCGTCGGCGTGGTCGCCATCGCCCTGGCCACCCACTACCTGCTGGGCATGGTCTTCGGGCTGGTAATGGGCGCCGTGCTGACGCAGTTCAAGCTCGATGCCTCGGCCAGCCTGGCACTGGCGGCGGGCGCCATCCTGGGCATCGCGCTGTACCTGGTCAACTTCGACCTGCTGGTGGGCTTCTTCCCCTGGCTGGCCGAACTGCGCGGGCCGGCGACGATCGCCGCGCACGTGCTGTTCGGCGTCGTGACAGCCCTGCTGTACCGCAGACTGAGGCGCACCCGCGCGGAGCCTTGAGGCATGGCGATCGCCATCACCCTGGTGGTGCTGGCCCTCGGGTCGGTCCTGTTCCATTTCCTGAGCCCTTGGTACTTCACGCCAATCGCCTCGAACTGGCACACCATCGACACCACCATCGGCATCACGTTCTGGGTGACCGGCGTCGTCTTCGTCGCCATCAGCCTGTTCATGGCCTGGGCGATCCTGCGCTACCGGCACCGCGCAGACGGCCGCGCCTCCTACCAGCCTGAAAGCAAGAAGCTCGAGGCCTGGCTGGTGGTGGTCACGGCACTGGGCGTGGCCGCCATGCTGGCGCCGGGGCTCGTGGTCTGGGCGGACATCGTCCACGTGCCCAAGGAAGCCCAGGTGGTGGAGGTGGTCGCGCAGCAGTGGCATTGGTCGTACCGGCTCCCGGGCAAGGACGGCAGGCTGGGCACGGTGCACGCCCGCTACGTGAGCGACGCCAATCCGTTCGGCATGAACCCGGCGGATGCCAACGGCGCCGATGACGTGCTGCTGGAGCACCCCGAGCTGCATGTGCCGCTGGGCCAGCCGGTCAAGCTGCTGCTGCGGTCCAAGGACGTGCTGCACAACTTCGCCATCGCCCAGATCCGCGTCAAGATGGACCTCGTGCCGGGCCTGGTCACCTACTCCTGGTTCACGCCCACCCGCACGGGCTGGTTCGACCTGCTGTGCGAGGAACTGTGCGGCATCGGCCACTTCGCCATGCGCGGCCGGGTCGTGGTGGACGAGCCGGCCGTGTACCAGGCGTGGCTGCAGCGCCAGCCCACCGTGGCGCAGACGCGCACCCGGGTGCCCGGCGACGCTGTCGTCGGCAAGGCCTTGTACGCCACCTGCGCCGCCTGCCATGGCGCCGGCGGCGAGGGCAACCTGGCGCTCAACGCCCCCAAGCTCAGCGGCCAGGGCGCCTGGTACCTGGAGCGGCAGCTGAAGCAGTTCAAGCAAGGGGTGCGCGGCACGCATGACAAGGACGTGTTCGGCAAGATGATGGCGCCGATGGCGGGCGTGCTCGCCGACAACGCCGCCATCGCCAATGTCGTGGCCCACATCGCGACCTTGCCGGATGCGCGGGTGACGGCGACGGTCAAGGGCGACGCCGACCGCGGCCGCCAGCGCTTTGCCACCTGCGCCGCCTGCCACGGCGCCGACGCGCGCGGCATCGCGGCCACCAACGCGCCGCGCCTGCAAGGCATGAGCGACTGGTATATGGCCACCCAGCTGAAGAACTTCAGGGACGGCGTGCGCGGCGCCCATGCGCAGGACGTGTATGGCGGCCAGATGGGGCTGGTCGCGGGCATGCTGTCGGACGACGCGGCGATCGGCGACATCCTGGCGTACATCAACTCGCGTTGAGCGGCAAACGGGGAAAGCAATCGATGGCCACACACGTTGCACACGACGAATCGGACTTCGCGCCCCCCGCCGAGGTTGCCGAGGTCGAGCTGTACCACCCCAAGACCTTCATCGGCAAGTACGTTTGGAGCCAGGACGCCAAGGTGATCGCGCTGCAGTACGCGGTGACGGCCATCTCGATCGGCCTGGTGGCGCTGGTGTTTTCCTGGCTGATGCGGCTGCAGCTGGGTTTTCCGGGCAGTGTCTCCTTCATCGACCCCAGCACCTACCTGCAGCTGGTGAGCATGCACGGGATGATCATGGTGGTCTACCTGCTCACGGCGCTGTTCCTGGGCGGCTTTGGCAACTACCTGATCCCGCTGATGGTCGGCGCGCGCGACATGGTGTTCCCCTACGTGAACATGCTCAGCTACTGGCTGTACCTGCTGGCCGTGCTGCTGCTGGTGGCCAGCTTCTTCGTGCCGGGCGGACCCACCGGCGCCGGCTGGACGCTGTATCCGCCACAGGCCATCCTGGACGGCACGCCGGGCTCGCGCTGGGGCATCATCCTGATGCTGGTGTCGCTGCTGGTCTTCGTCATCGGCTTCACCATGGGCGGTCTGAACTACGTGGTGACGGTGCTGCAGGCGCGCACCCGCGGCATGACGATGATGCGGCTGCCGCTGACGGTCTGGGGTATCTTCATGGCCACCGTCCTGGCGCTGCTGGCGTTTCCGGCGCTGTTCGTCAGCGCCATCATGATGCTGCTGGACCTGACGCTGGGCACCAGCTTCTTCATGCCGGCGCTGGTGTCCAAGGGCCAGCAGCTGCCTTACTCGGGCGGCAACCCGCTGCTGTTCCAGCACCTGTTCTGGTTCTTTGGCCACCCCGAGGTCTACATCGTGGCGCTGCCCGCCTTCGGCATCGTGTCCGACCTGATCAGCACCCATGCGCGCAAGAACATCTTCGGCTACCGGATGATGGTCTGGGCCATCCTGGTGATCGGCGGCCTGAGCTTCGTGGTCTGGGCGCACCACATGTACGTCAGTGGCATGAATCCGTACTTCGGCTTTTTCTTCGCCACCACCACGCTGATCATCGCGGTGCCCACCGCCATCAAGGTCTACAACTGGGTGCTGACGCTGTGGCAAGGCAACATCCACCTGAACGTGCCGATGCTGTTCGCCATCGCGTTCATCTTCACCTTCGTCAACGGCGGCCTGACCGGCCTGTTCCTGGGCAACGTGGTGGTCGACCTGCCGCTGTCGGACACCATGTTCGTCGTCGCCCACTTTCACATGGTGATGGGGATCGCGCCGATCCTGGTGGTGTTCGGCGCCATCTATCACTGGTACCCCAAGATCACTGGCCGCATGCTGGACGACACGCTGGGCAAGGTGCACTTCTGGGTCACCTTCATCGGCACCTACGCCATCTTCTACCCGATGCACTACCTGGGCTTCATGGGCGTGCCGCGCCGCTACTACGCCATAGGCGGCACCAACTTCATCCCCGACTCGGCGCACCTGCTCAACGCCTGGATCTCGATCGCTGCCTTCGTGGTCGGCGCGGCACAGATCGCATTTCTCTACAACCTGGCAACCAGCTACTTGCGGGGCCGGCCGGCCGGCGACAACCCCTGGGAAGCCACCACGCTGGAGTGGCAGACGGCCCACACGCCGCCGCGGCACGGCAACTTCGGCAAGGAGCTGCCGGCGGTCTATCGCTGGGCCTACGACTACGGCGTGCCCGGACTCAAGAGCGACTTCATCCCGCAGAACGTGCCACCGGCGGAGGTGGCGGCCGAGGCCTGGGCCAAGGGCCCGGTGCCAGCGGGGAGGTAACGCCATGACCATCGGCCTGGTTTTCCTCACCGTCCTGATGGGCGTCATCGTGTGGTGGCTGTTGCGCCAGACCATCAACGTGCAGCCGTGGCAGGCGCAGGCGGCGCTGCCCGCAGCCGTGGGCGCGGCGGCGCCGCGGCCGGCGATCAAGGCGGCGCTGTGGGTGTTCCTGGGCGTGGCGACGTCGCTGTTCGTGCTGTTCGTCAGCGCCTATGCCATGCGCCTGGGCTTCGAAGACTGGACGCCGCTGCCGCGGCCCCGGCTGCTGGTGCTGAACACCGCGCTGCTGGCCGCCGCCAGCCTGGCGATGGAGTGGACGGTGCATGCCGGTCGCCGCTCCGACCGGGAAGGCGTCGCGCGAGGGCTGGTGGCCAGCGGGGTGTTGACCGCCGGCTTCCTGATGGGGCAGCTGGTGGTGTGGGGCCAGCTGCACAGCGCCGGCTACTTCATGGCCACCAGCGCCGCCACCGCGTTCTTCTACCTGTTCACGGCGGCGCACGGCCTGCATGTGCTGGGCGGCCTGGTGGCCTGGGCGCGCGCCGTGCTGCGGGTGCGGCGCGGGCCCGATCCGGCCGGCATCCGGCTGGCCGTCGAACTGTGCGCCACCTACTGGCATTACCTGCTGGCGGTGTGGGTGGTGCTGTATGCGCTGCTGGTGTCGGACGGCATCGGGCTGGCGATCTGTTCGTCCACCCCCTTGTGAGCCGAGCCATGACGCCGCAAGACACCGCCGGCCGCTGGGACAGCATCGTCGCCGACGTGGGCTCGGACCAACAGGCCTTCAAGGGCGTGCCGTGGGGCAAGCCGATGATGTGGGTCTTCCTGCTCAGCGACACCTTCATCTTCGGCTGCTTCTTGGTGTCGTACATGACGGTGCGCATGTCCACCACCGTGCCCTGGCCCAATCCGAGCGAGGTGTTCTCGCTGACGATGTTCGGCAAGAACGTCCCCTTGCTGCTGATCGCGATCATGACCTTCGTCCTGATCAGCAGCAGCGGCACGATGGCGCTGGCGGTGAACTTCGGCTACCGGCGCGACCGCAAGCTGACCTTCATCCTGCTGGTCGTGACGGCGGCGCTGGGCGCCACCTTCGTTGGCATGCAGGCCTTCGAGTGGTCCAAGCTGATCTCCGAAGGCGCGCGGCCCTGGGCCAACCCCTGGGGCGCGGCGCAGTTCGGCTCGGCGTTCTTCATGATCACCGGCTTTCACGGCACGCACGTGACGATCGGGGTGATCTTCCTGCTGATCGTGGCGGCCAAGGTGCGGCGCGGCGATCTCGACCACGAGCGGCCGGGCTTTCTCACCGGTCGCAAGGGCAACTACGAGATCGTCGAGATCATGGGCCTGTACTGGCACTTCGTCGACCTGGTGTGGGTGTTCATCTTCGCGTTCTTCTATCTCTGGTAGGGGCAAGCCATGGACCATGAAGACCATTCCCACGCCGCGCCCACCGGTTCGGCGGGCGCCGCGCACCAGCCGGGCCAGCAGCATCCGCTGGGCGTCTACTTCAAGATCTGGGGCCTGCTGTTCGTGCTCAGCGCGGCCTCGTACATGGTCGACTACATGCAGCTGCAGGGCCTGCTGCGCTGGACGCTGATCGTCGCGTTCATGCTGCTCAAGGCCGGCCTGATCGTCGCCGTGTTCATGCACATGATGTGGGAGCGGCTCGCGTTGATCTACGCCATCGTGGTGCCGCCGCTGCTGCTGCTGGTGCTGCTGGGTATCGGCGCGCTCGAGGCCGACTACACCTTCTTTACGCGTTCCGAATTCTTCGCCCCGGAGCTGAAACAGCAGCAGCCGGGCGCGCACTGACGGCCATTTCAAGAGGGCACCGCCCTGGGAGTTGACCATGCGCAGACGTATCTACTGGCTCCTGCCCGACCTGGAGAGCGCCCGGGCCACGATGGACGACCTTTTGCTCGCCCGCATCGAGGAGCGCCACATCCGCTTTGTCGCCCGCGAGGGCAGCGACATGTCGGACCTGCACGCCGCCAGCGTGCTGGAAACGTCCGACGTGGTCCGGTCGGCCGAGATGGGGCTGATCCTCGGGGCCGGCGTCGGCGCCTTGCTGGGCGCGCTGGTGGCCGTGCACTACCCGATCATCGGTGACGAGCCGCAATGGGGCCTGGCCGGGGCACTGGCCGTCGCCGGCGCGCTGTTCGGCACCTGGGCCTCGACCATGATCGGCATTTCCACGCCGAGCAAGCGGCTGACGCGGTTCATGCCGCAGATCGAGCAGGGGCAGCTGCTGCTGATGGTCGACGTGCCCGTGTGGCGGGTCCAGGAAGTCGAGGCGCGGCTGCTGGCGCTGCACCCGGAGGCGCACCTCGAAGGCACCGAGCCGGACATCCCGGCCTTCCCCTGAGGCGGCTGGGCGAAGCGCTTGGCCCCGATGCCGATCACGCCAGCCGCAGCCGTCGGCACCTGTCCGCTGGGCCAGGCTTGAACGAAGCTGACGGGCGCCACGCCACCGATCCGCTCGCCCGGCTATCCTCTTGCGCCATGCTCCGCATCGGCCTCATTTCCGACACCCACGGCCTGCTTCGGCCGCAGGTGCTGGCGTTCCTGCGCGGCAGCGACCACATCCTGCACGCCGGGGACATCTGCGAGCCGGCAGTCCTGGCCCAGCTGAGGACGCTGGCGCCGGTGACGGCGGTGCGCGGCAACAACGACCTCGGACCCTGGGCGCAGGAGCTGCAGGAGACGGAAACCGTGGTCTTCGGCGCGGTTCGCATCCACATGGTCCATGACCTGGCCGAGCTCGGGCGTGGCTGGCAAGCCACCGGCGTGCAGGCCGTGGTGTCCGGTCATTCGCACAGGCCGCGGGTGGAACAGCGCAACGGCGTGCTGTGGATCAACCCCGGCAGCGCCGGCCCGCGCCGCTTCAAGCTGCCGATCTCGGCCGGGGAACTGCTGGTGGACGGAGCTTCGGTCTCGGCCAGGCTGGTGGAGTTCTAGGCGACGCCCGCGCCAGCGCGGCAATAATCGGCGCATGGAAACCAAATGGCTGGAAGACTTCGTCAGCCTCGCCGAGACGCGCAGCTTCAGCCGCTCGGCCCAGTTGCGCCACGTGACGCAGCCCGCCTTCTCGCGCCGGATCCAGGCGCTGGAGGCCTGGGCCGGCGCCGACCTCGTGGATCGCAGCTCGTACCCGACCCGGCTCACACCGGCCGGTGAGACGCTCTACGCCCAGTCGCTCGAGATGCTGCAGGCGCTGCAAAGCACGCGCGCCATGCTGCGCGGGCACGCCTCGGCAGGCCTGGACGTGATCGAGTTCGCCGTGCCGCACACGCTGGCCTTCACCTTCTTTCCGGCCTGGGTCTCCAGCCTGCGCGAGAAGTTCGGCCCGATCAAGAGCCGGCTGATCGCGCTGAACGTGCACGACGCGGCCATGCGGCTGGTGGAGGGCAGCTGCGATGTGCTGATTTCCTACCACCATGCCTCGCAGCCGCTGCAGCTGGATGCCGACCGCTACGAGATGGTGACGCTGGGCCAGGAGACGCTGGCGCCGTACTGCAAGCCGGACGCGCGGGGCGAGCCGCTGTTTCGCCTGCCCGGTCGCGCCGGCCAGCCGCTGCCCTACCTGGGTTATGCCCCGGGCGCCTACCTGGGCCGGGTGACGGAGCTGCTGCTCAAGCAGGCCGGCATGCCCATCCACCTGGACCGGGTCTACGAAACCGACATGGCCGAGGGCTTGAAGGTGATGGCGATGGAGGGCCTGGGGGTGGCCTTCCTGCCGCACAGCGCGGTGCGCAAGGAACTGCGCGCGCACCGGCTGGTGGGGGCGGCGCCGGCCGACCTGCAGGCGCTGGAGATCACGATGGACGTGCGCGCCTACCGCGAGAAGCCGTCGGCCAAGGAGGCGCCGAAAAGCGCCGCCCAGGCCCTCTGGCAGTTCCTGGCGACCGAACTGGCCGCCAAAGGCTGACGGCGCGCTGGCTGCCGTTGCGGCACCCGGCACAAACCCTGCTTACGGTCCTGGGCCACCGCGCCTAAGCTTGGCGCCTTGAGGCTTCAGGGTATTCCCGGACTCCGGACGCCCCCTAGAATTTCGTTCAAGCATTCAGGCTCACGCCACCACAGGAGATTTCATGAAGAAGCAATTGCTGGCAATCGCCGTCGCGGCCCTCGCCGCCACCACCGCCATGGCGCAGGCCAACGACACCGTCGCCAAGGCCAAGGCCACCGGCGTGGTCACCATGGGTGTGCGCGAGTCGTCCGGCGCCCTGTCGTACACCCTGGGCGACGGCAAGTTCGCCGGCTACCACGTCGAAGTCTGCCAGCGCATCCTGGCCGAAGTCGAAAAGCAGGCCGGCCGCAAGCTGGAAATCAAGTACGCGCCGGTCACGTCGCAAAACCGCATCCCGCTGGTGCAGAACGGCACCGTGGACATCGAGTGCGGCTCCACCACCAACAACGCCACGCGCGCCAAGGACGTCAGCTTCCTGAACACCACCTTCGTGGAAGAAGTGCGCATCGCCGTCAAGGCCAGCTCCGGCATCACCAGCATCGCCCAGCTGGCCGGCAAGAACGTCGCCACCACCACCGGCACCACCTCGGTGCAACACCTGCGCAAGCACGAGCGCGGCGCCAACGTCAACTTCAACGAAGTGTTCGGCAAGGACCACGCCGACAGCTTCCTGCTGCTGGAAACCGGCCGCGCCGATGCCTTCGTGATGGACGGCTCGATCCTGGCCGGCAATATCGCCAACGCCAAGAACCCCAACGACTTCCGCATCGTCGGTGAAATCCTGAGCGTCGAGCCGATCGCCATCATGGTGCGCAAGGACGACGCCAGCTTGAAGAAGGTGGGCAACGACGTCATCGCCGGCCTGGTCAAGAGCGGCGAGCTGGCCAGGATCTGGGACAAGTGGTTCGTGCAGCCGATCCCGCCGAAGAACACCAAGGTGGGCCTGCCCGTCTCGGAAAGCACCAAGGCCGCCTGGGCCAACCTGAACGACAAGCCGATGGAAGACTACGCCAAGAAGTGATGGTGGCCTGAGTCCGCCGCGAGACCCCTGCCCGGGGCAACCCAGGCAGGGGTCTTGCGTTTGCGCACCTGCCCCATCAACATCGGCCACAAAGAGGAGAACAACAATGGCTTGGGACTGGCAGATCTTCTGCAAGGAGACCGCCACCGGCGAGCAGATCGCCGGCTGCTTCGGCAAGGGCGGCGACCAGACCTACCTGGACTGGCTGCTCTCCGCCTGGGGCTGGACGCTGACGGTGTCGCTGTCGGCGCTGGTGGTGGCATTGGTCGCGGGCCTGCTGGTGGGCACCTTCCGCACGCTGCCGAACAGCCCGTGGCTGTCTCGCTTGGCGAACGCGTGGGTGGAGCTGTTTCGCAACATCCCGCTGCTGGTGCAGCTGTTCCTCTGGTACTTCGTGCTGCCCGGCATCTTCCCCAAGCTGCAGGCCATCCCGTCGGTGTTCCTGGTGATCCTGGCACTGGGCCTGTTCACCTCCGCCCGAATCGCCGAGCAGGTGCGCGCCGGCATCCAGGCGCTGCCGCGCGGCCAGCGCTACGCCGGCATGGCCATGGGCTTTTCCACCGGGCAGACCTACCGCTACGTGCTGCTGCCGATGGCCTTGCGCATCATCATCCCGCCGCTCACCAGCGAGTCGATGAACATCCTGAAGAATTCCTCGGTGGCTTTCGCGGTCTCGATCGCGGAGCTGACCTTCTTCGCCCGCCAGTCGGGCGAGGAGACTTCGGCGCCGGTGCAGATGTACCTGGCCGTGACGGTCCTGTACGCCATCTCGGCCTTCACCATCAACCGCATCATGGCGTTCATCGAGAAGAAGGCGCGCGTGCCCGGGTTCGTGGTCGCCGGCGGCATCGGGGCAGGGCACTGATGAACCCCCACGTTCGTCACTGCGTGTACTCACTGCCGCGCGGGCAGGCCTCAACCTCCCCCAGGCGGCTCTGCAAAGGCTGACATGCTGGGCAACCTCGACCTCACTTTTTTCAGCTGGGACCTGCTGGCGCCCTACGTCGTTCGCGGCCTGATCTTCTCGCTGTGGCTGACGGTGGTGGCCACCATCGGCGGCATGGTGTTCGGCACCATCCTCGCGCTGATGCGCCTCTCCGGCAAGAAGGCGCTGGACATCCCGGCCGCCGCCTACGTCAACACCATGCGCTCGATCCCGCTGGTGATGGTGCTGCTGTGGTTCTACCTGCTGATCCCGTTCGCCATCGGCCGCCCGATCGGTGCCGAAATGTCCGCGGTGATCACCTTCGTCGCCTTCGAGGCGGCCTACTTCTCCGAGATCGTGCGGGCCGGCATCCAGTCGATCCCCAAGGGGCAGGTCAACGCCGGCTACGCGCTGGGCATGACCTACGGCCAGAACATGAAGCACGTGGTGCTGCCGCAGGCCTTTCGCAACATGCTGCCGGTGTTCCTGACGCAGACCATCATCCTGTTCCAGGACACCTCGCTGGTCTACGCCATCGGCGCCTACGACATGCTCAAGGGCTTCGAGACGGCCGGCAAGAACCTGGGCCGGCCGGTGGAGGCCTACCTGCTGGCAGCCGTGCTGTACTTCCTGATGTGCCTGGCGCTGTCGGCGCTGGTGCGCCGGATCCAGCTGAAGGTGCAGATCATCCGTTGAGAACCCAGGCCCCGCACAGGCTCCCGAAGTGGCTCGTGCCGCAGTGCACCGCACGGAGGTTTTACTGAATGAACGACAGACCCATGATCGAAATCAAGAACGCCTCCAAGTGGTACGGGCCGGTGCAGGTGCTGCAGGACTGCAACGTGAACATCAGCAAGGGCGACGTGGTGGTCGTCTGCGGCCCGTCCGGCTCGGGCAAGTCCACGCTGATCAAGACCGTCAACGGCCTGGAGCCGATCCAGCAGGGCGAGATCTTCGTCGACGGCATCCAGGTCAATGGCGCCCGGACCGACCTGCCCAAGCTGCGCAGCCGCGTGGGCATGGTGTTCCAGCACTTCGAGCTGTTTCCGCACCTGTCGGTCACCGAGAACCTGACCATCGCGCAGATCAAAGTGCTCAATCGCAGCCCCCAGGAGGCCAAGACCCGTGGCCTGAAGATGCTCGACCGGGTGGGCTTGATGCTGCACAAGGACAAGTTTCCCGGCCAGCTGTCCGGCGGCCAGCAGCAGCGCGTGGCGATCGCCCGCGCCTTGTCGATGGACCCGATCGTGATGCGGTTCGACGAGCCCACCTCGGCGCTCGACCCCGAGATGGTCGGCGAGGTGCTCGACGTGATGGTCAAGCTGGCCCGCGAAGGCATGACCATGATGGTGGTCACGCACGAGATGGGGTTCGCCCGCAAGGTGGCGAATCGCGTCATCTTCATCGACGTCGGCGGCCGGATCCTGGAGGATTGCGGCAAGGACGACTTCTTCGGCAACCCGGATGCGCGGCAGGAGCGGACCAAGGATTTCCTCGACAAGATCCTGGCGCACTGAAGTCATCAGCTTGAAATCGCTGCGCGATTTCAAGCTGGCCTGATCGGTGCGGGCAAGTCCGGCAAGTCCGGCTCTGGCCGGCAAGCGAGACCCCGCTGCAGGGCGTTCCGCGCGGTCCACGGCCACTGCGCTGGTCTGGGACAATCGGACCCATGAACGAAATCACCATCACCCGCCCCGACGACTGGCACCTGCACGTGCGCGACGGTGCGGCCATGGCGTCCGTGGTGCCGCATTCGGCCGCCCAGTTCGCCCGGGCGCTGATCATGCCCAACCTGCGCCCGCCGGTGACCACGGCCGCGCAGGCCGTCGCCTACCGCGAGCGCATCCTGGCTGTCGTGCCGGCCGGCGTCGCGTTCGAGCCGCTGATGACGCTGTACCTCACCGACAACCTGCCGCCCGAGGAGATCGCGCGCGCCAAGGCGGCCGGGGTGGTGGCGCTGAAGCTGTATCCCGCCGGCGCCACCACCAACAGCGACGCCGGCGTGACCGACCTGCGCAAGACCTACCCCACGCTCGAGGCGATGCAGCGGGAGGGCCTGCTGCTGCTGGTGCACGGCGAGGTGACCGATCCCGGCATCGACATCTTCGACCGCGAAGCCGTTTTCCTGGAGCGCCAGCTGGCGCCCCTGCGCCATGATTTCCCCGAGCTGAAGATCGTGGTGGAGCACATCACCACGCGCGAAGCCGCCCACTACGTGCGCGATGCCGACCGCTTCACCGCCGGCACCATCACCGCGCACCATCTGCTGTACAACCGCAACGCCATCTTCACCGGCGGCATCCGCCCGCATTACTACTGCCTGCCCGTGCTCAAACGCGAGGTGCACCGGCTGGCGCTGGTGGAAGCGGCCACCAGCGGCAGCGGCAAGTTCTTCCTGGGCACCGACAGCGCGCCGCACGCGGCGGTCCTCAAGGAGCATGCGCTGGGTTGCGCCGGCTGCTACACGGCGCTGACCGCGATGGAGCTGTATGCCCAGGCGTTCGACAAGGCCGGCGCGCTGGAGCGGCTGGAAGGCTTCGCCAGCTTTCACGGCGCCGATTTCTACGGCCTGCCGCGCAATGCCGGCAAGCTCACCTTGAAACGCCAGGACTGGCAACTGCCGCAAGCGGTGCCGTTCGGCGAGACCGAACTCAAGCCGCTGTGTGGCGGCGAAACACTGCCCTGGAAGGCCCTGTCATGAATCCCACCAAGCCCCGCGTCGCGCTGCTGATCGACGCCGACAACTCTCCGGCCTCCAAGATCGGCCTGATCCTCAACGAACTGTCGTCGTTCGGCGAGTCGAACATCCGGCGGGCCTACGGCAACTGGAAGAAGAGCGAGCTCAAGGGCTGGGAAGAGCTGCTGCACGAGCACGCGATCCGCCCCATGCAGCAGTTCGACTACACCAAGGGCAAGAACGCCAGCGACATGGCGATGGTGATCGACGCGCTAGACCTGCTGTACACCGACCGGCCCGACGCCTTCGGCATCGTCTCGTCCGACGCCGACTTCACCCCGCTGGTGATGCACCTGCGGGCCAAGGGCGCTGCTGTCTACGGCTTCGGCGCCCGCAAGACACCCGAGCCCTTCGTCAATGCCTGCTCGCGCTTCCTGTTCCTGGACGAACTGCAGCCGGCGGCCGGCGATGGCGATGAGGACCCGGCGGAGCCCGGCCGCACCCAGCGCCTGCGGCTGACGCCCGCCCAGCTCAAGCAGGATGCCAAGCTGGTCGCGCTGCTGCGCAACGCGGTGCAGGGGGCGGCGGACGACGACGGCTGGGCCTATGTCAACGCGGTCGGCAAGCAGATCGGCAACCAGGCTTCCTTCGACTCGCGCAACTACGGCTACTCCACGCTGACCAAGCTGCTGGCGGCCACCCAGCTGTTCGAGATGGCCGACGAAGGGCGCTCCAGCGTGTCGGTGCGCGAAAAGCCGGCGCCGGCCCGCGGCCGCCACTGAAAAGCAATGGCCGCCGCCGTCGACTGGGCCCAGCCCTGGTTGGCGCCGTGGCGCCCGCTTGGGGAGGCGGTCGCCGCGCGGGTCGATGCCGGGATGGCGCTGCACGATGCCCTGAACGCCGCCAGCGGGGCGCCGGTCCGGTTCGTGAGCCAGCACGAGCTGCCGGGCGGCGCCGCCTACGAGCAGTTCATCTTCGCCAGCGGCCTGTGCCCGGTGCGTCCGGGCCTGCACGACTTGTTCAACGGCCTGTGCTGGCTGCGCTTTCCGCGGGCCAAGCGAGCGCTCAACCGGCTGCAGGCGCAGGAGATCGCCCACGCCGGCATCGTCGCTAGGCGCGGTCCGGTGCGCGACGCCATCACCGTGTTCGACGAGAACGGCGCCCTGCTCGATGCGCCGCTGGAGCTGTGGGAGGCGCTGCAGCAGCGGCACTGGCGCCGCCTGTTCGTCGACCTGCGGCCGCTGTGGGCGCAGGCGCGGCTGCTGGTTTTCGGCCATGCCTTGCTGGAGCAGCTGGTGCAGCCGCGCAAACCGCTGACGGCCCATGTCTGGCGCGCCCAGTGCGCGATGGGTCCAGGGGCAGATCCGGACGCCTGGCTGGCGGCGCACGCCACCGCGGAGGCGCTGGCGGCCAAGCCCTTCACGCCGCTGCCGGTGCTGGGGGTGCCGGGCTGGTGGCCGGAAAACCAGAACTTTTCCTTCTATGATGACTCCCTCGTCTTCCGTCCCGCCAGGCCTGAAGAACCCAGAACGACAAGACCGGCGGCGGACCCTGCGGGCCCTTGATTTCGGCCGGCGGCAGCCTCATCTGCCTCGCAGGGGTGAACGTCTTCCACCCTTCGGAGCTTCCTCGCAATGAAACGCATTCTTCTGTTCGTCATGACCAACCTCGCGGTGGTGGTGGTGCTCGGCATCGTCACCAGCCTGCTGGGCGTGAACCGGTTCCTCACGGCGAACGGGCTCAACCTGCCCATGCTGCTGGCCTTCGCCGCCATCATCGGCTTCGGTGGCGCCATCATCTCGCTGCTGATCTCCAAGCCGGTCGCCAAGTGGAGCTCGGGCGTGCAGCTGATCGACGGCACCGGCAGCGCCGACGAAGCCTGGATCGTCGCCACCGTGCGCAAGTTCGCCGACAAGGCCGGCATCGGCATGCCCGAGGTCGGCATCTTCCCGGGCGAGCCCAACGCCTTCGCCACCGGCGCCTTCAAGAACAACGCCCTGGTGGCGGTCTCCACCGGCTTGCTGCAAGGCATGACGCGCGACGAAGTCGAGGCGGTGATCGGCCACGAGGTGGCCCACATCGCCAACGGCGACATGGTCACCATGACGCTGATCCAGGGCGTGATGAACACCTTCGTGGTGTTCCTGTCGCGGGTGGTCGGCTACCTGGTCGACAGCTTCCTGAGCAAGGGCGAGCAGCGCTCGGGCCCGGGCATCGGCTACTACGTGACGACCATCGTGATGGACATCCTGCTCGGTTTCGTCGCCGCCATGATCGTGGCCTGGTTCTCGCGCCATCGCGAGTTTCGCGCCGACCGCGGCGCGGCCGACCTGATGGGCCGCAAGCAGCCGATGATCAACGCGCTGGCCCGCCTGGGCGGCATGGTTCCGGGCGATCTGCCCAGGGGCCTGCAGACGGCCGGCATCACGTCGGGCGTGGGCAAGCTGTTCTCGAGCCACCCGCCGATCGAGGAGCGGATCGCGGCGCTGCAGGCGGCGCAGCAGTAACGCCCCGACAGCAGCAAAGGCCGCCTCCGGGCGGCCTTTTGCATTGCAGCGGATAATCCATCCCGTGAAGCCCTCCAGGCCGTCGCTGGTGCAATTGCCGAAAGGCAGCACTGGAGGAACGTCCGGACTGCACAGGGCGGCGTAGCAGTTAACGGCTGTCCACCGCGAGGTGAGGATCAGAGCAACAGAGACGAGTCGCGGTGCCTTGGCAACAAGGTGCTTCGGGTGAAACGGGCAATCTCTACGCGCAGCAATACCAAGTAGGCCGGCACGGGGTGGCAACACCCCAGCCCCTGTGTCCCGGGGGTTGTCGGCGGGTAGGTAGCACCGAGCCGGTGGGGCGACCCCCGGCCCAGATGAATGACGGTCACGTCCGGCCCGCAAGGGCCGAACGCACAAAATCCGGCGTATCGGGGGACTTCACACAATTTCGTCACCTGGAAAACGCTGCAGCGTTTTCCAGGTGACCGCCGTCAGCCGGCCAGCTGCAGCGCCTCGATTCGCTGCACGTGCGCCAGCAGCGAGCGCTTGGCCACCGGCCACATCCGAGGCGGCACGTCCGCGTAGGCCAGTTCCACCCAGTCTTCCAGCGTGCCGCCCGGGCGCTCGCGCATGGCGGCGATGACGCGGCCCTCGCGCTGCAGGCGGTGCGACTTGAGCGTGGCGATGGCCTGGCGCGCGAAACCCAGCACGTAGCCGTGCGCCGGCAGGATGAACTCGATGGCGTAAGTCGTGCAGGCTGCCGTGAGCAGGTCCAGCGACTCCAGGTAGTCCGTCATGTCGCCGTCCGGGGGGTCGACAACGGTGGTGCTGCCGTTGAGGATGTGATCGCCGGACAGCAGCAGGCCGTCCTCCAGCAGCACCAGGCACAGGTGGTTGGCGGCGTGACCGGGCGTGTGCAGCACTTTCAGGCTGTGGCTGCGGCCGGCGCCGGAGACCGACAGCACCTCGCCGTTGCCGGCCACGCGGTCGGGCGTGAACTCGCTGGCCGGGCGCGCGGTCGGCGCCGAGGGCAGGCCCAGGATCGCAGGCCTGGTCCGGCACAAGGCCTGCAGCGGCCTGGCGCCCGGCGAATGGTCGGCATGCGAGTGCGTGCAGACGATCAGGCGGACGTCGCCGCCGCTGGCGCGCCAGACCCGCTCGATGTGCTCGGGGTCGTTCGGGCCGGGGTCGACCACGATATAGCCGGTGTCCGGGTCACCCAGAATGTAGGTGTTGGTGCCGGGGCCGGTCATCACGCCGGCGTTCGGCGCCGTCAGCCGCACCAGGTTCTTGAGCAGCGCCACCGGCTGGTCCACGCGCCATTCCAGCCGATGCAGCAGCTGGCCGTCGGGGCAGACCATGGCCAGCTCGCCGAACGGCGACTCGTGCTCCATGTAGCGCGCTTCGGCGCCGTTGAGCAGGCCGGCGCGCGGGCAGCTGGTCCACAGCGGCTGCTCGCTGGCGCAGGCGGCCAGCACCTGGTCGACCGTGGCGAATTTCTCCAGCCGCTCCAGCGTGCGGATGGTCGGGAAGATCATGAAGAACTGGCCGGCGTGGTGCCGCCCCAGCGCATCGGCAGCACGCACCCACAGCGGTTCGAACTGTTCGGCTTCGTCCGCCACCGGCGCCTGGCCGGCCGGCATGCGGGCCACCAGGAAAGGAACGTCGAAGCGGCGCGGCAGGTCGCGGTCGGTGACCCAGTGCGCCAGCACGAACACCTCGTCGGCGGCCAGCACCAGCCCGTGCCGCTCGCACTGGGCGGCGAAGGGCGCGCGGCGGTCGAGGGCGGCAACGTCGGCCGCGTCGGCCGGGCGGCCGTCGCGGTGCCGCGCCAGCAGCACGCCCAGTTCCTCGAAGCTTTCGCGGATGGCGGCGATGGCCTGCGTCAGGCGGTCGTCGGACTGGGTGGGGCGGCGCGCGGCCACGGCATGCGCCCGGGCGTCGGCAGCATCGATGCCGCCGCCGGGGAAGACATAGGCGCCGGGCGCGAAGCTGGCGCTGGGGGAGCGCCGCGTCATCAGCACCTGCACCCCTTGCGCGCTGTCGCGCAGCAGCAAGACGGTGGCGGCAGGGCGCGTGGCTGCGGGCTCGCGCTGGGAATGCAACAGCTGGCTGGCTCTGACCATGTGGCGGATTACAGCACGGCGGCCCACCACTGGCCGGCGTGCTTCAGTGCTCCGGCGTCACGCCCAGCGCCACCAGGAAGCGCGCAACCATGTTGTAGGTGGCGATGGCGGCCGTGATCTCCACCAGATCGGTGGTTTCGAAGCGCTGCTTCATCTGCGCGAACAAGGCGTCGTCCACCTTCACGCCGCGTGTCATCTGCGCGGCGTAGCGGGCCACCAGGGCTGCGTCGCCGGACAGGCCGGCGGGCAGGGCGCCCGCTGGCGCTTTGGCAAAGGCCTGCAGCGCATCCAGGTCGGCCTGCGTGCCGCCGGCGGCCAGGTAGTCGGGCGCGTGGTGGTGGTACTCGTAGTCCGCGCCGGTCAGCAGGGCGACCATGCAGATGCCGAGCTCGCGCAGCTTGCGGCTGGCGCCCAGGCCGGTGCGCACGTTCTTGAGGTACACGTTCCAGCCCCGGGCCAGCGGCTCGCTCCACAGCAGCGCCTTGTCCAGGTTGATCAGGGTGCCGCCGCGGCGCTCCAGGATCGCGTTCACCAGGTCGTCGGGCTGCGGCTTGGTCTCGGGGGTCCAGTCGGGGATGCGCATGGCGCCATTCGAAGTCGAAGAATGCGAGCATACGGGAGTGGTGGTTGCATGGAAGGATCCGGCTTTGGCGGTCCTCTTCGGACTGGTCGAGCTCCTGAAAAACTCCCCGGCGGTTTTCATGTGATGCACATAAGCTCATGTCGCCACGGCGCAGTTGGACTTGCCACAATGGCATATCGACCTCAGGAGTTCCCAATGCCTTTCGCCACCAGCCGCCGTGCCCTGTTCGGCCTGCTCGCCGCCTGCGCCTTCGCCCCCGCGGCGCAGGCGCAAGGCAGCTGGCCCGAGCACCCCATCACCATGATCATGACCTTCCCGGCCGGCTCCGGCGTGGACGTGGTGGCGCGCACCATCCAGTAGCCACTGGGCAAGCTGCTGGGCCAGCCAGTGATCATCGACTACAAGGTCGGCGCCGCCGGCAACATCGCCAGCGAATACGTGTCGCGCGCCAAGCCGGACGGCTACACGCTGGTGTTCGGCACCGCCGCCACCCACGGCAGCAACGCCGCGCTGTACAAGAAGCTGCCGTTTGACGTGGAAACCGACTTCGTGCCGGTCGCGCCCATCCTGGACGTCTCCAACGTGCTGACCATGAATCCGGAGGTGATGAACGTCAAGACGATGAAGGAGTTCGTCGAGCTGGTGCGCGCCAATCCCGGCAAGTACAACTACGCATCCACCGGCAACGGCACCGGCACCCACATGGCTTTCGCCGAGATGAATTCGCGCCTGGGCCTGGCCATGACGCACGTGCCTTACAAGGGCGGGCCGGAGGCGATGACCTCGGTGCTCAAGGGCGAAACCTGCTGCATCATGAACCAGGTGCAGACGGTGCTGCAGCAGTACAAGGCCAGCAAGGTCAGGCTGCTGGGCATCACCACCGCCAAGCGCGTTGCGGCGGTGCAGGAAGTGCCCACCATCGCCGAGAGCGGCATTCCCGGCACCCAGGGCTTCGACAGCTCGATCTGGTTCGCGGTGTTGGCGCCCAAGGGCACCGACCCGGCCATCGTCACCAAGCTCAACGGCGCCACCCGCACCGTGCTGCAGACGCCCGAGGCCAAGGCCAAGCTGGAAAGCCAGGGCAACGCCGTGCGCATCGAAACGCCCGAGCAGTTCCGCGTCACCGTCCGTGCCAACCGGGCCAAGTGGGCCGAGGTGGTGAAGGCGGCGAATATTTCGATCGATTGAATGCAGGTGGTCGCAGGGTCTAGAGAAACTCTGATCTGGCGCTGATTCTGTGGAAAGCGAGCGTACGCGGTGCCCGGATTGTCCGAACGCGTGGCTTGGAGCTCCCCTTTTTCCGGGCTGCGGCGCCGCACGTTGCCTAAGCCTTGCCTCCGAAGCTCGCGCGTTATGAGTCGCTCCTTCTAGGATCCGGAGTTGTGAGTGCGGGCGCGAGCGATCATTTCCCTGATGTTCTTATTTGCGTTGATCGGAATCAGCTCGATCTCCTTATGCTCGGTCGCGAAAACCCGAAATATCTGGTCAGCGAACGACTGCCCGATCATCTCGACGCCGGCGAAGTCAAAAACAACTTTGGTGAAAAGTTCCACTCGCGCAAGAACACGCTTGGCTTGAGACCGAGAAACAAGCTCATCGGCACCATACTTCGCCAAGTTCACCGGGACCACGGTTTTATTGAAGCCATAGTCATCGCCCGACGAGTATTCGTCAAAGACTTTCTTTGTCGTAGCGGCCGTGTGGTTGTGAAGCTCAAGAAACACGGAGGTCCCAGACCCTGGCTTGCTGCTCTCAATCATCCAGTCCTCAGTCTTGCCCCGATCATGATTGAAGTAAACGCCGCCCGAGAGAATGTCGAACTTGTCGAACATTCTTGAGGTGAAGAAAATGCCCTCTCCCGAGTGATTCTTGGGATCAGTGGTCAACTTGCCCTTCGTCAGTTCGAACAGCGCATGACGTTCATCCAAGAGATCCAGAGCGGCCTGAATTTTCTTGAAAATGCCCATCCCATCGTCCCGGATCTGAATTTCTGTTGATCGCGCAGTTTTCTTCATCGTGACCGAGATCAGCGTGCCGCCAGAGTGGTCGATGGCGTTATTGAACATTTCCGTGAAGCCGTGGTGCCAGATATTCAGTACGTTGTCAGGCAAGTCGCCCAGCGCCGGCTTGACGTGCTCCGACCACACCAAGTCCTCCGCCAGCCCCGGCTTGATCGTGAACACGAACCGAGCTTCCGACAGCGGTGCCAATTTGTAGAGCGGAGCCCTGGCACTTCCATCCATCGTGATGGTCCCTTGCTCTCGAAGTCGCAAAAGATGCTTATTAACTGCTTGGCGGGTGATGCCGAACTTGGCGCTGACCAATGACGCGATGTCGCCGTTGTGATCCTCGACGTTGTCGAGAATGAACCGGCGCACCTTCTCACCCTGCTCACGGACTTTACTGCTCATGTATGTTCGTCAACCTTTGTTGATTAAATTGTCAACCCTAAAGACAGATTTGTCAACCTTGTGGTGCGGACGGTGAGCGGCGATGCCATCGCTTGAGGTATCGCTCCGTCGGGCTCGTTTCTCGACGAATGAGGTCCCGCTGGGATCATTTGGAGCGCTCAGCAGCAGATCCGAATCATCGCCGGCAGCTCGCCGGTGAAGATTCCGACGCTATCGCCGAAGCGGTCCTTGGCCTTGCCCGGCGCATCGCGTCCCGAGTCCGCACATCCGGAACTGTTGGCGTACTTAGCTGCGCATGTGACCGCACGAGCGCTGCTGCCTAGGAGCGCTCGTTCGGCGGCACGTACCAGCGGGTCGGCAGCAGTTCCGGCTCCTCGTGCGCCAGCAGCCGCTCCCAATGCGCATCGGCGTCGGCCATGAACAGGTCGCGCGCGATGGCCTGCGCCAGCCGATTCGCACCGACCGCCAGGCCAGGAATGTCGCCGGCGATCGCGCCGTGGCTCATGGTGCTGCCCCAGTTGAACAAGTGCATGTTGCCCAGCACGGCCGCTTGCGCCGGGTCGGTCGAGCGCAGCTCAAAGCCGGATCCCAGGTAGGGAAAGCGCGCCGGCTCCGGCTTGGCCAGCGCCTGTTCCGCCGTCACGTGGTTGGCCCAGGTGTCCACCAGCGGCAGGTAGCGCGCCAGTTCGTGCCGGTCCAGCAGGTCGACGTCGAAGCCGGTGCCGAAGATGACTGCGTCGAAGCGCTCGCTGCCGGCCGGTGTCGTCACCGCCACCCCGTCCGCATCGGCGCGCACGTCCAGCCAGGGCGCCGCCAGCCGCAGCGTGAACGCCTCCTGGGCGTCGCAGCGGCGCACCGTCTCCCACGGCGGCGGCACCTGCTCGTCGAAGATGTAGGTGTAGATGCGCCACTTGCGCGCGTCGTCCAGCGCCTCGAAGCCGCGGAAAAAGCCGGTGAACGCCGTCCACTTGCTCTTGTTGACCTGCGGCAGGATGGGCCGGCGGGCGAACAGCGTCACCCGTGCGCCGGCTTCCAGTGCGCAGGCGGCGTTGTCAAAGGCGGAGGCGCCGGCGCCCAGCACCGCCACCTGCTGGCCGCGCCAGCGCTGGAAATCGATCGCATCGGCCGAGTGGAAGACGCGCTCGCGCGCGGCCGCGTCGTCGCGCCGCAGCGATGGAAACTCGGGCCAGCGCGGCGCCCCACTGCCTTCGCGGCCCAGCGCCAGCACCAGCTTGCGCGTCCACACGGTTTCTGCGCCGGCGGCCGAGCCCAGCCGCACCCGCAGCAGGCCGGCCTCGTCCTCCACCGACAGCAGCATCACCCTGTTTTCCACGCGCAGGCCGACCGTCTCGCGCACCCACAGCAGGTAGTCGCGCCAGTCGAGGCGGCCGATCTTGTGCAGCGCCGCCCAGCCGCGCTCGCCGTGCTGCGCCTCGTACCAGGCGCGAAAGGTCAGCGACGGCACGCCCAGGTCGGGCCCGGTCAGGTGCTTGGGACTGCGCAGCGTCAGCATGCGGGCGAAGGTGCCCCAGGGACCTTCCTGGCCGCGGGCGGCACGGTCGATCACCCGGAAGTTCGAGATGCCTTCGCGCAGCAAGGCGTAGGCGGCGGTCTGCCCGCACATGCCGGCGCCGGCCACCAGCACGTCCAGCACAGTCTGGCCTTGTGGTCCGAGGGCGGGCAGCACCCAGTTGGCGGGCGGCAGGTTCAGCCGCGCCAGGTCGGCACTGGCCTGAAGGGCCAGCCGCGCCAGCGCCGCTGTGTCGCGCGGGCTGGAGAGGGATTGCGCCGGAACCGGCGGCAAGGGGGAGGGAACGTTCACTGTGAAGAAGATAATCCGCGGATGACGACACAACTGGACTGCTACTACAGCTGTCTTCGCCGTGGGCCTATTTTGCCGGGCCGCAGCTGCAGGACCTCGTGCGCCGGCACAAGGTGAAGCTGGTGCTCAAGCCCTACGACTTCCAGGCCGTGGTGCTGCAGACCGGCGGTATTCCGATCCGTACCCGGCCGGCGCCGCGCCGCAGCTACCACGCCGAGGAGCTGGCCCGCTGGCGCGACCACCTGGGCATGCCGCTCAACGTGGAGCCCAAGTACTACCCGCAAGCCATGCCGGCCGACCCGGACTGGAACAAGGTCACGGGCTGGATGGTGATCGCGGCCCAGCAGCAGGGGCTGGACGCCTTCGTGCTGTCGCACGCGCTGTTGCGCGCGCTGTGGGCCGAAGAGCGCGATACCTCGCAGCCCGAGGTGCGGATCGCGGTCGCCAGCGAGAACGGCTACGACGGCGCGGCCCTGCATGCGCTGGAGCGGGCGCCGGCCACGCTGGCCCGCTACCAGGCCTTCAGCGCGGAAGCGGTCCGGCGCGGCGTGTTCGGCGCGCCCACCTTCATCATTGAAGGCCAGCCGGAGCGCTACTGGGGGCAGGATCGATTGTTCTTCCTCGACCGCGCGCTCGAGAAGCTGCGCCGATAATCTGCCGATGCGGATCCGATTCACCAAGATGCAGGGCGCCGGCAACGACTTCGTCGTGCTGGACGAGACGCGCGAGCGCCTGCCGCTGAGGCCCGCCCATTACCGGCAGCTGGCCGACCGCCATTTCGGTGTCGGCGCCGACCAGGTCCTGTCGGTGCGGCCGGCGCCGGCGCCCGGCATTGACTTTGAATACGTGATCCACAACGCCGACGGCGGCGAGGTGGAGCAGTGCGGCAACGGCGCCCGCTGCTTCGCCCGCTACGTGGCCGACAAAGGCCTGGCATCGAGCCGCCAGATCCGGGTGCAGACGCTCTCGGGCGTGATCGCACCGACGCTGGACGACGACGGCCGCGTCACCGTGGACATGGGCCCGCCCGTGTTCGAGCCGCCAGCCGTCCCGTTCGACACCGCCGGCCTGTCCCCGCATGCCGCTGGCGGGTGGGAAATGTGGCACCTGGCGCTGGGCGCCGAGCCGGACGCGACGATGGTGCCGCTGGCCGTGCTGTCCATGGGCAATCCCCATGCGGTGCAGGTGGTGCCGGACGCCGAGGCGGCCGCCGTCGCCACCGAGGGCCCGCTGATCGAGCACCATCCGCGCTTTCCGAACCGCGTCAATGCCGGCTTCATGCAGGTGGTCGATCGCGGCCGGATCAAGCTGCGGGTGTGGGAACGCGGCGCGGGTGAGACACTCGCGTGCGGCACCGGCGCCTGTGCCGCCGTCGTGGCTGGCGTCCGGCTGGGCCGGCTGGACGCGCGCGTCGATGTGGAAACACACGGCGGCCTGCTCACCATTGCCTGGGCCGGCGGCGCGGCACCGGTCTTCATGACCGGGCCGGCCGTGACGGTCTTCGAAGGCGAAATCGAATTGCAGGACTGACATGCTGACCATGGGCAACGACCAGATGAACCCGATCACCGAAGACGACATTGCCAACTACCTGGCGAACAGTCCGGACTTCTTCGAGCGCCACGCCCAGCTGCTGGCGGCGGTGCAGCTGACCAGCCCGCACGGCAACCGCGCCGTCAGCCTGCAGGAGCGGCAGGCCGAGATGCTGCGCGAGAAGATCAAGGCCCTGGAGCACCGCATCATGGACATGGTGCGCCACGGCAACGAAAACATGGTGATTTCCGACCGGGTGCACCGCTGGGCCCGCGGCATGCTGCTGGTGCAGTCCACCCGCGCCTTGCCGGCCACGCTGGTGACCGATCTGCAGAGCCAGTTCATGGTGCCGCAGGTGGCGCTGAAGGTCTGGGACGTGGATGCGCGCTACGCGCAGGAGCCGTTCGCGCAAGGCGTCAGCGAAGACGCCCGGACCTTCGCGGCGTCGCTGACGCAGCCGTACTGCGGCGTCAACTCCGGCATCGAGGCCGCGGGCTGGCTGGGCGATCCGGCCACCGCCATGTCGATCGCCCTGATCCCGTTGCGCGCCGGCGCGGTGAACAGCCCGGGCCCGGCCTTCGGCATGCTGGTGCTGGCCTCGCCCGACCCGCAGCGCTTCCAGTCCGGCCTGGCCACCGATTTTCTCGAGCGCATCGCGGAACTGGCCAGCGCCGCGCTGTCGCGGCTGCGCCCGCGCTGAGAACCGTGACCGACGAAGCGGGCCTGGTCGAGCGCTACCTCGAGCACGTCCGCGTCGAAAAGCGGCTGGCGGCGCGCACCGTCGAACTCTATTCGCTCGACCTGGGCAAGCTCGTCGACAACGCCGCTGCTGCCGGCGTCGCCCTGACCCAGGTCCACAACGCGCACATCCGCCGCTGGGTGGCGCAGATGCACTCCGGCGGCCGCAGCGGCCGCGGCATCGCGCTGATCCTGTCCGGCTGGCGCGGCTTCTACACCTGGCTCGGGCGCGAGGGGCTGGTGCAAAGCAACCCGGCGCAGGACGTGCGCGCGCCCAAGGCGCCCAAGCCCCTGCCCAAGGCGCTGAGCGTCGACGACGCGGTGCAGCTGGCCGAGTTCAACAGCGACCTGGCGGACCCCTGGATGGAGGCGCGCGACGCCGCCATCGTGGAGCTGCTGTACGGCTGCGGCCTGCGGGTGGGCGAACTGGTCGGCCTCGACGCCCAGGCCAGCAGCGCCGCCAAGGGCTGGATCGATTTGCAGGCCGGCGAGGCCCACGTGCTGGGCAAGGGCAGCAAGCGGCGCAGCGTGCCGGTCGGGCGCAAGGCGCTGGAGGCGCTGCGCCACTGGCTGGCGCTGCGCGCGCTGCATCCGCATGCCGGCGCCGTGGCGCTGTTCACCGGCCGCCACGGCGCCCGCCTGGGCGCGCAGGGCGTGTGGCAGCGCCTGAAGCAGCGCGGCCAGCAGGCCGGGCTGGCCACGCCGGTGCATCCGCACATGCTGCGCC
>NZ_JAQGLS010000226.1 GCF_028292805.1 Ramlibacter sp.
GCCCCGCCGGCCCCGACCGCCCTGGGCGCCCCGGCCGCCCAGGGCGCACCAGCGCAGCCAAGCACCAACGTGGCAGGTGCGGGCGCCGCGCCGGCAGCGGCCAGGCCGGTGGCGCAGGTCGACGTGGTGTCGCAGCTCGAGCAGAAAGCCGCTGCCAATTCGCAGAAGCTCAATTGGCGAACTTCCATCGTCGACCTGCTCAAGCTGCTGGACATCGACAGCAGCCTGGCCGCGCGCAAGGAACTGGCCACCGAGCTGGGCTGCCCGCGCGACGTGATGGAAGACTCGGCCAGGATGAACATGTGGCTGCACAAGGCGGTGCTGGCCAAGCTGGCGGCCAACGGCGGCAACGTGCCCAGGGAACTGCTCGACTGAGCGGAACTGCCATGCAGATCACCGACATGCTGGCGCAGTCCGGCGGCCTGGCCGCGGTGGCGCGCCAGCTGGGGATTGCGCAAGACCAGGCCGAGCGCGGCGCGGACGCGCTGCTGCCGGCCTTGCTGGGCGGGATGCGCAAGCAAGCCGACGCCAGTCCGGTGGGCCTGGGCGGCTTGCTCGGTCAACTCGGTGGCGGCGGCTTGCTGGACCAGATCCTGGGCCGGCAGGACGCCGATCCGCAGCCTGGCAACGACGTGCTGGGCGAAATCTTCGGCTCCAGGGACGTGAGCCGCACCGTGGCCCAGGACGCGGCGACCCGCACCGGGCTGGACCCGGCGCTGCTCAAGAAGATGCTCCCGCTGCTGGCGATGCTGGTGACGGGCTGGCTGTCCCGGCAGGGCGCAGCGGCGCCTGCCGGTGCCGCTGCGCAGCCGGCCGACGCGGGGTTGGGAGGCTTGCTCGGTGGCCTGCTGGGCGCCGGTCGTGCGCAAGCGGGCGCCGGCGGCGGGCTGGGCGGACTCGGCGCGCTGTTCGATGCCAACGGCGACGGCAACGCGCTGGACGACATCCTGCGGATGGCACAAGGGCGACGCTAGCGGTTCATCCCCAGTGGGTGGATGGACTGGTTCGAGGCCATCACGGGCTTTCGTGAACTGCGGTACGCGCGGACGCAGGCGCGGCTGCGGGTGGAAGGCGGCCGCCTGGTCTCATCGAACAATGGCCTTCGCTGCGCCGTCGGCAAGCCCGAGACGCCCAGCCTGGCTGAACTGCGTCGACGCATGCCGGTCCCCCAGGGCGCGTCGGCCGGACCATCGCCACTTGCATCCGCGGTGATGCGCGGCTGCCGCACGCCAATCCAGCCTGTCGCGGGGCGCTGTTCCAGGCCGCGTCGCAATTCAACCTGCCGGAGATGGCCGGCCCCGCGGCGACGCCGGAGCAAGGCGTGACCGGCTACGTCCATGACGGCACGCAAGGCCGGCCTGCGCAATTGCGGCCCGGGCCGGGACCATCTACCGCAACTACCTGGTGGACGTGGCCGGCCAGCCGGGGGCAGCGGCCGGCAGCCAGCTCGACTGCCGGGCCAATCTTGGCGTGGTGCTGGGAACCGCGGACGGAGCACTCTGGACCGGGGGCAACGGCTACGCGCTCTGCACGCAGGCGGGCCTGGCGCGCATCGACGCCCTGCTGCAACGCAGTTCGCCAGAGAAGGTGGACGGCTTGCGCAGCCGCTGCGCATCGGGCTGCAATGGAACACCGAAGTCACCGACGCCCATGATCCTGCGCAGCTCGTCTCGCAGGCTGATTGTTCCGCGCTGCCGGTGGCGTACATGCAGGTTCCGCCAGCCGAACTGGCAGCGCTTCGCATCGCAGGTGCTGCAAGCCTCGTATGAAGCGACGCTGTTGGCGGCCGCCTGGAACGCCGGGCGGGGCGGCAGCAACAAGGTGTTGCTCACGCGGGTCGGCGGCGGTGTGTTCGGCAACGACCTGCGCTGGATCAACGATGCGATCACCCGGGCGGCGGCGCTGGTGCGGGACCATGGGCTGGACCTGCGGATCGTGAGCCACGGCCCGGTGCCCCCGGACCTGCAGGAGCTGGTGGACGGGTCAACGCCTGAGCGCGGCGAGCGTCCGCCCCGCGGCGCGCGAATGCGGCTGTTTCCTACAATCGGCCTGTTCCGCCCGAGTCGATCATCGAGCCAACGGCAACCGGAGCTTGGGATGATCGACTGGAAGAGCACGCTGCGCGAAGGAATCCTGTCCGGCACGCTGGCCGGCGTGTTGTCGGCGGCGGTGCTGCTGGCGGCCGGCAAACGCGAAACCGGCAGCGCGGTGGCGCCGGTGAATGCCGAGAGCCATTGGTTGTGGGGCGACCAAGCGCTGCGCGAGGACCGGCTCACGCTGCGCCACACGCTCACCGGCATCGTCACGCACCAGCTGTCCACGGTGTTCTGGGCGACGCTGTACCGGGCGTTGCGCGGGCGCCGCGCCGTCAGGAGCGTGCCCGAGGCGCTGCTGGGCGGCATCGCGACCAGCATGGCTGCCGCCGCGATCGACTACAGCCTGGTGCCAAAGCGCTTGAGTCCCGGCTTCGAGCACCGTCTCTCGCGCGGCTCGATGGTGGGCGTGTTCGCCGCCATTGCTGGCGGCATCTCGGTCGGCGCCTGGCTGCTGCGCGACCGCGACTGACCTGGGCGCTCACCGCATCAGGGCGACCGGCACTGCGCTCTGGTGCGCGGTCCGCAGGGCGACGGATCCGAGCACGAGGTGGTGCATGGCGCCGCGGCCGCGGGTGGCCATGGCGATCAGGTCGGCGCCGTGCTCGCGCGCGAAGGCGGCGATGGCGACCTCGGGCGTGCCGGCCAGCCGGTGCAGCTCGAAGGGAATGCCGGCAACGCCCAGCGCCTCGGCCGGCGCGGCCAGGGCGACGTCGGATTCGCGCCCGCCCCATTGGGACAGCACGTCGTCGTGCGGCGGCAGCATGGCGGCGCCCAGGCTCAGGCTCGGCCGGAAATGCACCAGGTCTACATGCAGTGTGCCCAGCAGGCCGGCGCAACGGGCCAGCCGCTGCACGGCCGCCAGCGATTCGGGCGAGCCGTCGACCGGCGCCGTCACGCGCAGACTGGTGCCCAGCCGCGTCGGCAGCGTGGCGCCGGCCTTGACCAGCAGCACCGGGCACTGCGCGGCCGGCGCCACGCGCAAGGCCACCGAACCGATCGCGTAGCCGGCCAGCAGGCCATGCCGGCCGCCGCCCATCACCAGCGCGTCGGCGCCGCCCTCGCGCGCCAGGGCCAGCAGCGTGTCCGCCGGCGGGCCCAGGCGCAGGATGTTCTGGACCTGCCAGCCGGCGTCCAGCAGCAGGGCGCGGGCGGGTTCCAGCTGCTGCTCGCCGTGCTCGCGCAAGGCGGCTTCGAGCACGGCCTGGTTCACGCCGGGATCGGGCGAGAGGTGCAAGGGCGGGCGCTGCACGTTCAGCAGCGTGAGCTGGTGCTGCGAGCGATCGCCTTGCCAGGCGGCGACCAGGCGGCAGGCGTGCAGCGCGGCTTCGGAGCCGTCAACGGCGAGAAAGATCTTCATGTTGGACTCATTGTCGGACCATCCGGGTGGCGAGGGCTGCCGCCGCCGACTGTTACACAGAGGCCCCAGGCTGGTGATGGCTGTGTAAACTGACCGGCAAAAAAAAGCATCCGTCGGTGCCCCCGGGCCCGACGCCGGTCCTCTACCGTGGAGACGATGTTGCGTGCTTTGTGGGCCTTGCTGGGCGTCGTAGTCGCGGCAGCGGCGTGGGCACAGCCCGCAGCCACGGAGGGTGACTGGCGCCTCGCCGGCAAGGACGCTGCCAACACCCGCTTCAGCAGCCTGGCCCAGATCACCGCCGCGGCGAAGAGCAGTGGAGCTGCGGGCGCTCCAGTACGGAGCCAACACGGATGCTGAGCGCGACGCTCTTCAAGCCATCTACGCATTTGAGGAAGTGCGGTCTCAGAAGGCGGGCCGCCGGGTACGCGCAAGTCGCACATGGCAAAGCATTCAGAGACATGGGATTATTCCCACCGTCGAACGCGTCGTCGGTCGGCGGACGGTCACTGAAGGCTATGACGCACTGGTCAACGCAGGCATGGACGACTTCAATACGAAGCCGTCGTTCTTCGCCACCCAGACGTCTTTTCTGCGGAGGTGCGCGATCAGGCGAGAAGCCGACTGCGCACTGACGCCGCGGACAAAAGCCCCTGAGGTGGACCCAAATCAAGCACTCATCAGGACGGAATCGCTTTGGGTCAGAGGGTCGAGACACTAAGCGCGTTCGATCCCGAGCGACCTAGAAAACAGCAGAAGGCAAGCCCATCGGACGCCCCTCCCGTCTGACCCCAAAGCAAGCCGAGGACGTACGTGGACGGCTCGCGGCCGGGCAGTCGGTAGCGGCGTTGGCGCGTCACTACGCTACCAGCCGGCAGACCATCATGCGGGTGCGTGATGCCCGCGAGGCGCTCATCGCTGGTTGAAGCCGTCAGCGCCCGGCACGCGCAGGAGTGACCCTTTATGGTGCCGCATCTGTACTTTCGGACGGCGTGCTCTTGGCGAGACGCAGCTCAGCTGTAACAATGGGTCGAGAAAGGGAACCCAATGGCCAGCTCCTTGCCGTATCTAAGCTCGAACAAGAACGTCGAGCGACTCTTTGCCGCAATCGCATCAGCGAAGGTCCCCGACCGGTTCACGCAGGAGTTTCTCGGGGGGACCATTGGGCTGAAGGGCAGCAACGACCGCCAAGCCATTCCACTCCTTCGGACCTTGAAGTTCATCGACCAATCGGGCGCGCCCACGCAGAGATACCGCCTCCTGAAAAGTCCGGACGCCGCGAAGGCCGCCCTCGCGGACGGCATTCGCGATGCCTACGCGCCACTCTTTGCTTCGAACGAGGACGCCCATGCGTTGCCGAACGACAAGCTGAGGGGGTTGGTTGCGCAAGTAGCGGGAACCGACGACGGCATGACTTCGCGAATCGTCTTGACCTTTGCGGCACTCGCCCGACTCGCCGATTTCTCCGCTCGACCGTCACCGCGTGACACGGGCGGCGATGTCAATGGAGATGTCGAAGAGGCGCCACCGCGACGGCAGAATGCGCCGGTCGCCGCAACCAACGCAGCGGCCCGGCCAATGCGGCCAGAGTTCCACTACAACATCCAGGTCCACCTTCCGAACAACGCGACAGAGGAGGTGTACTTGAACATCTTCAATGCGCTCAGGAAGACGTTCCAATGAGTGTCGACGCGACGGCCGCCCTGTTCGTGATGATGGGGCAGACAGCCGAGCGTTCCATCGGTGCTATGGAGGAACTCGTTCCCGGCGAAAGCCTTTTGCTATCGCCGTCCTACGACTTAGCCCCGCTGCTGCCGGCCAGCGTTCGACAGGCTACTTCTGCTGCAGAAACCTACCGGCTCATCTTCGTGTTCGAGAACTTCCTGCGCACATTTGTGGTCGAGGTCTTGTCGAAGGACTTGTCGCGACCCTGGTGGGACAAGGTACCGAAGGATGTGCAGGACGAGGTTATCAAGGTGGAAGAGACTGACGAGATTAAGAGCTGGATGGCTCTCGGCTCTCGAAATCGATCCGCGCTGATGACGTTCCCCCAACTGCTGCGGGTCATGGACCATGCTTGGAAGGAAGGCTTCGACGAACTAGTCAGGGATAAGGGGCTAA
>NZ_JAQGLS010000112.1 GCF_028292805.1 Ramlibacter sp.
CCTTTTGAATCAATCACTTGAACGTTCCCGTTGATGAATCACATCAGAAACTTCTCGATCATCGCGCACATCGACCATGGCAAATCGACGCTCGCCGATCGCTTGATCCAGCGTTGCGGCGGCCTCTCCGATCGCGAGATGCAAGAGCAGGTCCTGGACTCGATGGACCTCGAGAAGGAGCGTGGGATAACCATCAAGGCGCAGACCGCTTCGCTGACGTACAAGGCGCGTGACGGACAGGTCTACCACCTCAATCTGATCGACACGCCGGGCCACGTCGACTTCTCCTACGAAGTGAGCCGCTCACTGTCCGCATGCGAAGGCGCGCTGCTCGTGGTCGATGCGAGCCAGGGCGTCGAAGCGCAGACCGTCGCCAATTGCTACACCGCGCTCGACCTGGGCGTGGAGGTGGTGCCGGTTCTGAACAAGATGGACCTGCCGCAGGCCGACCCGGAGAACGCGAAGCTGGAAATCGAGGACGTGATTGGTATCGACGCCACCAACGCGATCCCGTGCTCGGCCAAGACCGGCATGGGCATCGACGAGATCCTCGAGGCCGTCGTCGCCCGCATGCCGCCGCCGCGCGGCAATCCGGACGGCCCGCTGCGCGCCATGATCGTCGACAGCTGGTTCGACAGCTACGTCGGCGTGGTGATGCTGGTGCGCGTGGTCGACGGCAAGCTCGCCAGGGGCGACCGCATCAAGCTGATGGCCACCGGCGCCACCTACGAAGCCGGCAGCCTCGGCGTCTTCACGCCGTCGTCCTCGCCGCGCGAGTCGCTGTCGGCCGGCGAGGTGGGCTTCATCATCGCGGGCATCAAGGAGCTGCAGGCGGCCAAGGTCGGCGACACCGTCACGCTGATCAAGACCGGCACCGGCGGCGCCGCCGCCACCGCCACCGAGGCCTTGCCCGGCTTCAAGGAAATCCAGCCGCAGGTGTTCGCTGGTCTCTACCCGGTGGAATCGAACCAGTACGACTCGCTGCGCGACAGCCTGGAAAAGCTCAAGCTCAACGACGCTTCGCTGCACTACGAGCCGGAAGTGAGCCAGGCGCTGGGCTTTGGTTTTCGCTGCGGCTTTCTCGGCCTGCTGCACATGGAGATCGTGCAGGAGCGGCTCGAGCGCGAGTTCGACCAGGACCTGATCACCACCGCGCCGAGCGTGGTGTACCAGGTGGTGCGGGCCGACGGCGAGGTGGTGATGGTGGAGAACCCGGCCAAGATGCCGGACCAGGGCCGGATGGAAGAAATCCGCGAGCCTATCGTCACCGTGCACCTGTACATGCCGCAGGAGTACGTCGGCGCGGTGATGACGCTGGCCAACGTCAAGCGCGGCATCCAGAAAAACATGGCCTACCATGGCCGCCAGGTGATGCTCACCTATGAGATGCCACTGGGCGAGATCGTGCTCGACTTCTTCGACAAGCTCAAGTCGGTCAGCCGCGGCTATGCCTCGATGGACTACGAGTTCAAGGAGTACCGCGCTTCCGACGTGGTGAAGGTCGACATCCTGCTCAACGGCGAGAAGGTCGACGCGCTGTCCATCATCGTGCACCGCAGCCAGTCGCAGTACCGCGGCCGGGCGGTGGTGGCCAAGATGCGTGAAATCATTTCCCGCCAGATGTTCGACGTGGCGATCCAGGCCGCGATCGGCGCCAACATCATCGCGCGCGAGAGCATCAAGGCGCTGCGCAAGAACGTGCTGGCAAAATGCTACGGCGGCGACGTCAGCCGCAAGCGCAAGCTCCTCGAAAAACAGAAGGCAGGCAAGAAAAGAATGAAGCAGATCGGCTCCGTCGAAGTCCCCCAGGAAGCTTTCCTCGCCATCCTCCAGGTCGAAGACTGATGGTGAACCCCCACGCTCCCCACTCCGTGTGGTCGCTGCCCCCCGAGGGGGCGCAGGCCTTCCTTGAGGCGGCTCGGCGGGAGTCCTGATGATGCCCGTCATCACAGCCGCGGTGCTCGCGGCGTTCGTCGGCTATGCCGGCGCCTGGTATTTCGAGATGGTCGAGGGCAACTTTGCCCTGCTGCTGTTCATGGCGACCGCCGTCACCGGCGTCTACTGGATTGCCGAGCGGCTGTGGTTCCTGCCGCGCCGCCGGCGCGCCGCCGCCGAACTGGTGGCCAGCGCCGGCGAGCGCAACGCCCGCCTGTCGGCCCAGGGCATCGCCCCGGTGGACCCCAAGCTGGCCGAGGCCAGGCACCGCATCCTGGCGCAGCCCTGGTGGCTGGACTGGACGGCCGGCCTGTTCCCGGTCATCCTGGCCGTGTTCGTGCTGCGCTCGTTCCTGTTCGAGCCGTTCAAGATCCCGTCGGGCTCGATGATTCCGACGCTGGAGATCGGCGACCTGATCCTGGTCAACAAGTTCACCTACGGTCTGCGACTGCCGGTGCTGCACAAGCGGCTGACCGAAGGCACCGCTCCCAAGCGCGGCGACGTGATGGTGTTCCGCTACCCGCCCAAGCCCTCGCTCGACTACATCAAGAGGGTGGTCGGCGTGCCGGGCGACGAGGTGGCCTACCTGAACAAGCGACTGACCCTGAACGGCCAGCCGGTGCCCACGGTGCGGCTGCAGGACTACTTCGAGCGCGATGCCATGCGCTACTTCCGCCACTATGAAGAGCAGCTGGGCGAGCGCAAGCACCGCATCCTGACCGACGACGACCGCCCCGCCTTCGTGGCCGGCGCCGACAATTTCGAGTTCCGCGAGAATTGCCGCTACAGTGTCGAAGGGGTCGTGTGCAAGGTGCCGGCAGGGCACTACTTCGTCATGGGCGACAACCGCGACAATTCGCTCGACTCCCGCTACTGGGGTTTCGTGCCGGAGCGCAACATCGTGGGCAAGGCTTTCCTGATCTGGATGAACTTCGGGAGCCTGGGCCGCGTGGGCACGTTCGACTAGAACTTATAGGCAGAGGGAAGAACAATGACGGGCAAATCGAGGCAGAGGGGCATCTCCTTCATCATGCTGATCTTCGTGGTCGCGGTGCTGGCGGCCGTGGGCCTGGTGGGGATGCAGGCGTTTCCGACGGTGCTGGAGTACCAGGCCGCGCTCAAGGCGATCAACAAGTCCAAGGAGGCCGGCACCCCGCAAGAGGTGCGCAGCCTGTTCGACCGCGCGGCCCAGATCGACAACATCACCGCGATCACGGGCAAGGACCTGACGATCGCCAAGAACGGCGACGACACCACGGTGTCCTTCGGCTACGACAAGGAATTCCACCTGTTCGGACCGGCCTTCCTGGTGCTCAAGTACCGCGGCTCCTCGCGGCCCGGCCGCTAGTCTTGGCGGTGGACGACGCGCTGGCGGCGCTGCAGGATCGATTGCAGCACCGGTTCAATGATCCCCGCCTGCTCGCGCGCGCCCTCACGCACCGCAGTTTTTCGGCCGAACACAACGAACGGCTGGAGTTCCTTGGCGACTCGGTGCTCGACCTTGCGGTTGCCGCACTGCTCTACCAGCGCCTGAAAGACCTGCCCGAAGGCGACCTCTCGCGCGTGCGGGCCAACCTGGTCAAGCAGGACACGCTGCATGGGCTGGCGGTCACGCTCGGGCTGGCGGGCATGCTGCGGCTGGGCGAGGGCGAGGCGCGCTCCGGCGGCCACAAGCGGCCCTCGATCCTGGCCGACGCGCTGGAGGCGCTGATCGGCGCCGTCTACCTGGACGCCGGCTACGGCGCCGCCGAGGCGCTGGTGCAGCGGCTGTTCGGGGAACTGGACATCCAGCCCGAAATGCCGGCCGCCGCCAAGGATCCCAAAACCGAACTGCAGGAAGCTCTGCAGGGCCGCAAGATGCGGCTACCCGTGTATCGCGTGGTCGGCACCCTGGGTGCCGCACACAAGCAGACATTCGACGTAGAGTGCGAGGTGAGCGAACTCGGCCTGGTCGAGCGCGGCATCGGCGCCTCGCGCCGCGCCGGCGAGCAGGCCGCGGCCGCGGCGATGCTCATTGCCCTGAAGAACCGACCGAAATGACCGATCCCCAGCTTCCCGCCCCCGACCCGCAGCAGCCCGCCACCGAGGCGACGGACCAGCGCTGCGGCCTGGTGGCCATCGTCGGCAAGCCCAACGTGGGCAAGTCGACGCTGCTCAATGCGCTGGTCGGCCAGAAGATCAGCATCACCTCGGCCAAAGCCCAGACCACGCGGCACCGCATCACCGGCGTGCGCACGCAAGGGCTGACGCAGTTCGTGTTCGTCGACACGCCCGGCTTCCAGACCCGGCACAGCTCCGCGCTGAACCGCTCGCTGAACAAGGCCGTGACCGGCGCGATCGCCGACGTCGACGTGGTTCTGTTCGTGGTGGAGGCCGGCAACTTCACGCTGGGCGACGCCAAGGTGCTGGCGCTGCTCAAGCCGGGCATTCCGGCGCTGCTGATCGCCAACAAGCTCGACCAGGTGCACCGCCGCGCGGAGCTGGCGCCGTGGCTGCGCGACATGCAGCAGCGCCACGCGTTCACCGAATTCGTGCCGATGTCGGCCAAGTCGCCCAAGGACGTCGAGCGCCTGCTCGCGGTCTGCGAAAAATTCCTGCCCAACCAGCCCTGGTGGTATGGCGAGGACGAACTGACCGACCGCAGCGAGAAGTTCCTGGCCAGCGAGATGGTGCGCGAAAAGCTGTTCCGCCTGACCGGCGACGAGCTGCCCTACACCTCCGCGGTGG
>NZ_JAQGLS010000309.1 GCF_028292805.1 Ramlibacter sp.
AGCATCGCGAAGCTGCAGGCGCGCCGGCGACTGGCTGCGGCCATCGATGCGACGCGGGCGGCCCACGCATGCGAAGTGCGGCAGCCCGACGATGGCGTCCTCGTCTTCACCAAGAGGGCAGCCGTGCCGGTGGCGGTCAGCGTTGCGGGTGACGAGGTCGAGCACTGGTCGGCGGTCGTCGCGCTGCAGGCCAGTGTGCCGCTGCCCAAGAATCCCGGTGAAGTCGGCAACCTCCCGGCGCGCGTCGGCGCGTTGTTCGCGGCCGAACGGCTCGCCGGCCTGGGCCAGACGATTTCCGACGCGGTGACCGACCTTGTGGCCGAGTACGCCAGCGCGCTTTCGGCGCGGCAACGCAAGGAGCTGCTGGCCGGCCTCAGGGCGTCGCTCGAGAGCGGCCTGCGCCAGCAGGACGTAGTCGCCGATCTCAAGAACATGCTGGTCAGCTCGGTGAGCCAGCTGCTGCGCCGCATCGAGGAAGAGCGCGCCCAGGAACTGGTGCGCCTCAAGGACTACCCGCAGGCCTTCCCCGTCGCCCGCGCGCTGGACCGCACGATCCACTTCCGGCTGGGACCGACCAACTCGGGCAAGACGCACGACGCGCTGGATGCGCTGAAGCAGGCGGCCTCTGGCGTGTACCTGGCGCCGCTGCGGCTGCTGGCCATGGAGGTGCGCGACCGCCTGGTCGCGCATGGCATCCCCTGCAACCTGCTGACCGGCGAAGAGCACGACCTCATGGAAGGGGCGCGCCACACCGCCTGCACGGTGGAGATGATGAACCCCGAGCGCGAGGTCGACGTCGCCGTGGTCGACGAGATCCAGATGCTGCAAGACCCGGCCCGGGGCTGGGCCTGGACGTCGGCGCTGGTCGGGGCGCCGGCGCGCGACGTCTACGTGTGCGGCGCCGACACCGCGCACCAGCGCTGCGTGGAAGTCCTGGACGCGATCGGCGAACGCCACGAGACGGTGATCCTGGAGCGCAAGACGCCGCTGGTGGTAGAAGACACGCCGCTCGACAGCCGCCGCGGGCGCAAGCATGCGGACGCCGGCCTGCAGCCAGGCGACGCGCTGATCGCCTTCTCCCGCAAAGACGTGTTGACGCTGAGCGCGCGTTACCGCGCCCAGGGCCTGTCCGTGGCCACCATCTACGGCGCGCTGGCGCCGGAGGTGCGGCGCACGGAATCGGAGCGCTTTGCCAGCGGCGAGGCCGACATCGTGGTGGCGACCGACGCCATCGGCATGGGCATGAACCTGCCGGTGCAGCGCGTCATCTTCTCGACGGTGCACAAGTTCGACGGGGTGGAGACGCGCCCGCTGAACGCCGCGGAGGTGCAACAGATCGCCGGCCGCGCAGGTCGATTTGGCATGCACGACGAAGGCCGGGTGACGACGCTGGACCGCGACGACCTGCCCCACGTGCGCCGCATGCTCGCCGAGCCGCAGCCGAGGATGCGATCCGCGCTGGCCATCGCCCCCAGCCCATGGCACATCGATTCGCTGGCGCAGCTGCTGGGGACGCGGCAGATCGCGCCGATCCTGGCGTACTTCGCTTCGCGCATCGCCGCCAAAGGCTCGCTGTTCGAGACGGCAGCGCTGGCGGACCAGGTGGGTCTGGCGCGGGTGGTGGACCGCCTGGGCGGCAAGTTGTCGCTGGCCGACAAGTTCACTTTCAGCTGCGCCCCGATCTCGCACGGCAAGGAGAACGAGCTGGCCTACTTCGAGAGCTGCCTGCTCGCCTTCGTCAAGGGACGCACGCTGCTGCTGCCGCGCCTGGAAGGCTGGCTGGACGAGCGCCAGCCCGGGTACCTGGAGGAAGCGGAGTTCCTGAGCAAGGACGTGAGCCTCTACGCCTGGCTCTCGTACAAGTTTCCGCAGGTGTACTGCGACGGCGAAGCGGTGCCGGAGCTACGCGCGCGCCTGAGCCGGTACATCGAGCGCGAACTGCTCCGCCAGAACGGCTTCGGGATGACGGCGAAAGAGGCATTCGACAGCCGGCGTCGGCGGTGACCTAGGATACTCAGGGATCCTTGTGGTCGGTTCGGCAAGCCGATACGTACGATCGGAATCGAAATCCGGGCAGCGCACTGGGATGGTGAACGTTGCGATTCTCGCGCTGCACGGGGCTGAAGAAGAAAAGCTGCCGGCAAGGATGAACCATCGCGGGAAACACAGGACCCGGCGAACCTGCGGTTCAGCGCAAAAGGCTTCGCCAAGAACAGGCAGCGTCTGGGCCTGTCGCAAAAGGACTGCGGCGTGCTGGTCGGCGCGTCCGCTTTCTCCGTCTACAAGTGGGAACAAGGCGAGGTCCGTCCCCGCGCAAGATACCTGGAGGCGATTGCGGCGCTTCGCTCGGTGGGCAAGAAGGAAGCTGCTGCGCGGCTGAACAAGCAGGCCGCATGAGCTGGCGCTCCCGGGCGCTTGTGCGCAGTTGACCCTGCAGGGCCTGTGTTTGATTCAGCCGCAAAGCGCATGAAGGCAGGAAATCACGGGGTCTTCAGTGGTCAGCGGGAACGTCACCTGCCAGGCCGTCGGCCTCAAGCTGGAGTTCCAGCCCCAGGTCTATGACAGGACCTGGCGCAGTCGAGGTTGCAGCGGGCGGTTCGTGTGCTACCGCACCGACGCGCATCGCTCAGTCATGCATGCTGCGCAACATGCACCGATTCCTGGTCACAACCGCGACGCGCTGATCGTCCGGCGCAAGCACAAGGTGGGCTGCGTGTTCGCGGTCCGCCTGCCGCGCCGTACCTTCGTGCAACAGCGGGCAAGCGCCTGAAGTCGCCGCCCTGCCCCCGATTCGATCTTCCACGCCATTGCAGGACACCAACATGCTAGCGCTCGTATACCAAGGCCCGGGCCTCAAGAAACTGGACGACCGCGCCAAGCCGGTCATCCAGGCCCCCACGGATGCCGTCGTCCGGATCACGCGGACCACCATCTGCGGCACCGACCTGCACATCCTCAAGGGTGACGTCGCCAGCTGCAAACCGGGCACCGTCCTGGGCCATGAAGGTGTCGGCATCATCGACAGCGTCGGTGCCGGCGTCACCGCGTTCAAACCGGGCGACCGGGTGCTGATCTCGTGCATCTCCTCGTGCGGCCGCTGCATACCGTGCAGGGAACGCATGTATTCGCACTGCACCACCGGCGGCTGGATCCTGGGCAACACGATCGACGGCACCCAGGCAGAGTTCGTGCGCATTCCTTACGCGGACACCAGCCTGTACCCCATCCCCGAAGGCGCCGACGAAGAAGCGCTGGTGATGCTCAGCGACATCCTGCCCACGGGCTTCGAATGCGGCGTGCTCAACGGCCGGGTGAAGGTCGGCTCCAGCGTGGCGATCATCGGGTCCGGGCCCATCGGCCTGGCCGCGTTGCTCACCGCGCAGTTCTATTCGCCGGCGCAGATCATCATGGTGGACCTGGACGACAACCGGCTCGAAGTCGCCACCCGCTTTGGTGCCACCGCAACGGTGAACAGCGCCACGGGCGATGCCGCGCAGCAGGTGATGCAGCTCACCGGCGGGCGCGGGGTGGACACCGCCATCGAGGCGGTGGGCATTCCCGCCACCTTCAAGATCTGCCAGGACGTCGTCGCCGCCGGTGGCACCATCGCCAACGTCGGCGTGCACGGCTGCAAGGTCGACCTCGAGCTGGAACGGCTCTGGTCGCACAACGTGACGCTCACCACCGGACTGGTGGACACCTTCTCCATCCCGATGCTGCTCAAGACCGTGCAATCCAGGCGCATCGACGCGGCCAAGCTGATCACCCATCGGTTCAAGCTGGCGGACATGCCGGCGGCCTACGACACCTTCGCCAAGGCAGCCGACACCAAGGCGCTGAAAGTGATCATCCAGGCATGAACGACGTGCAGGCGCCACCACACCGGCCGCCCGAGCCGTCGATGACGCACGCCGGGGAGGTGGCCAGGGCCCTGGCCACCGACGTGGTTGCCGGGCTTGCCACGGAGGAGGCCGCGCGCCGCCTGGCGCAGCACGGCCCCAATGTGCTGCGGCCCGCCGCGACCGTCGCCCCCTGGCGGCGGATCCTCTCCCATTTTCAGGACCCGCTGGTCTACCTGCTGCTTGCCGCCATCGGCATCGCCCTCGCAGCCTGGCTGGTCGAGGGGCGGCCGGGCTGGCCGGTCGACGCGATCGTCATCGCGACGGTCGTCCTGCTCAATGGCGCGCTCGGGCACTTTCAGCAGGCCAGGGCCGCCAACGCCGTGGCCGCGCTCGCACGGATGACGCAAGCGACGTCCGCCGTCGTGCGCGATGGCCGCGAGCTCCGGCTGCCGAGCGCAGATCTGGTGCCCGGGGACCTGCTCGTGCTGGGTGAAGGCGACGCCGTCGGAGCCGATGCACGCTTGCTGCAGGCCATGTCGCTGCGCGTGCAGGAAGCATCCCTCACCGGCGAGAGCCAGGCGGTGCTCAAGGATGCGGCGCCACTGGCGCGGCCGGCGGCGCTGGGGGACCAGCTGGGAATGGTGTTCAAGGGGACGGCCGTCGTCCAGGGCGCCGGTCGCGCGGTGGTCACGTCGACCGGCATGGAAACGCAGATCGGCCTCATCGCCCACCTGCTGGAGGCAACCGCGGAAAAGCCGACGCCTCTGCAGCTGGAACTGGCCGGCATCGGGCGCATGCTCGGCGGCGCGGTGGTCGTCATTGCCGTGGTGGTCGTCTCCACCATCCTCCTGCTCTCCGAGATTCGCGGCGCCGCCGACGTCGTCGCCGTGCTGTTGCTCGGAGTCGCGCTGGCCGTGGCGGCGGTCCCGGAAGGACTGCCGGCCATCCTGACGCTGGTGCTGGCGATGGGCGTGCAGCGCATGGCGCGGCACAGCGCCGTCGTCAAGAAGCTTTCGTCGGTGGAGACGCTCGGCTGCGCCTCGGTGATCTGCTCGGACAAGACCGGCACGCTGACGCGCTCGGAGATGACCATCGAACGGGTTGTGACGGCGTCCGGAAGCGTGCGGGTCAGCGGCGTTGGCTACGAGCCGGTCGGGCGCTTCGAATGCGACGGGGTTGCGCTGCAGCCCGGCCCGCTGCACAGCGAGCAGATCGTGGTCCTGAGCGGTGGCAGCCTGGCCAGCAATGCGGACCTGCGGCAGGCAGCGGGGGGCGGGTGGGAAGTCCACGGCGACCCCACGGAAGCGGCCTTCCTGGTGGCCGAGCGCAAGCTCGGTGCCACCGAGCGGCGCCAACAGCGCTTCCAGCGCATCGGGGAGCTGCCTTTCACCTCCGAGCGCAAGATGATGTCGACCATCGTGGTCGACCGTGAACACGACGGACAGGTCGTCGTGATCGTCAAGGGCGCGCCCGATGTGCTGCTGGAGCGATGCACCCGGGTGCGGGTGGGCATGGAGACGGTGGAACTGGACGCCACGCGGCGGGCGGCGGTTCTGCGGGACGTCGACGCCTTGTCCGACGCCGCGCTGCGCACCCTGGCCGTGGCCTACCGGCCGCTGGCGCCAGACGAGAGCCCGGCGGCCGTGCCGGCCCTGGAGCGCGACCTGGTGTTCGTCGGCACCGTGGGCATCATCGATCCGCCGCGCGAGGAAGCTGCCATCGCCATCGGCGAGGCCCGCCAGGCCGGCATCCGCATCGTCATGATCACGGGCGACCATCCCCGCACCGCGGCGCGCATCGCCGCGGACCTGGGCATCGTCGCGCCGGGCGCCGCGGCATTGACCGGGCTCGAACTCGACGCCCTGGCCGAGCCGGCGTTCCGGGAGGCCGTGCGGAGCACTTCGGTGTTCGCGCGGGTCGCGCCCCAGCACAAGCTGCGGATCGTCCACGCACTGCAGGCCGACGGCAACGTGGTGGCGATGACGGGCGACGGCGTCAACGACGCGCCGGCGCTCAAGGCTGCGGATATCGGTGTCGCCATGGGCGTGACGGGCACCGAAGTCACCAAGGAGGCGGCCCGGATGATCCTGGCCGACGACAACTTCGCGACCATCGTGCGGGCCGTGCGCGAAGGCCGCGGCATCCTCGACAACATCCGCAAGTTCCTGCGCTACCTGCTGTCGTCCAACATGGGCGAAGTTCTGACGGTGTTCCTGGGCGTTGTCGGCGCCGGCGTGATCGGCCTGCAAGGCGCGGACGGCACGGTGATCCTGCCCCTGCTGGCCACCCAGCTGCTCTGGATCAACCTGATCACGGATTCCGGGCCGGCCCTTGCCATGGGTGTCGACCCCGTGCGCGGCGATCTGATGACGCGGCCGCCGCGCCGCCCGGACGAGCGCCTGATCGACGGGCGCATGTGGGCCAGCGTCGTCCAGACCGGCATGGTGACGGCGCTGGTCACCTTGCTCACGATCGATCTGTTCCTGCCGGGTGGGTTGATCGCGGGCGACCAGGACCTGGCCACCGCCCGCACCGCAGGTTTCACCGTGCTCGTCGCAGCCAGCCTGTTCACCTGCCTCACGGCGCGTTCGGAAACGGCCAGCGCATTCGCGTCCTTGTTCGACAATCGATGGCTGTGGGCGGCAATGGCAGTGTCCGCCCTGCTGCAGGTGGCTGTTGTCCACCTGCCGGTCCTCAACCTGGCTTTCGGCACCACGCCGCTTCAGCCGGCCCAGTGGGCGGTCTGCGCCGCCATGGGCAGCGTGGTGCTCTGGTACAGCGAGCTGCGCAAGCTCCTCACCCGCGCCTGCGCCACACGCGCATTCCAGGAGAGGTTCTCATGGGTTGGCTGACGTGGGGGAGCGCCGCGTTCCTGGCGCTGGTGGCCTTGGCCGGCGGCGCCGGCTGGACGGAGGGCACCCGAAGCCTGCGGGCCGGGCTGGAGGCAGGCCATCTGCCGCCAGGCCCCCTTCGCGATGACGCCAGCGAAGTCGAGGGCCTGCCGGAGCCCGTCCGGCGCTTCTTTCGCGCCGTGCTCACCGACGGCCAGTTCCTCGTGTCCGCGCACTCGGTCGAACAGGTCGGCACCATCAACATGAGCGCGTCGGGGCCGCAGTGGAAGCCCTTCAGCAGCGGATCGTCACGCGCCGCCCCGGCTCGACTGGGACGCACGGATCATGATGCCGTCCGGCGTGCCCGTGCGGATCCATGACGGCTGCGGCGCGGGATCCTGCCGGTCTGCGCGCGAGCCGCGCGACTGCGCGCGGATGCGGTTCTGGGCAAGGGCCTGCCGCCGTGCCCGCTGGAGTCCATCCGCCCACCGACCCTGGTCATCAGCGCTCGCGACGACGGCTTTGGCACCTATGCGAGCGCCCAGTACAGCGCCAGCCGCATCGCGGGCGCGAAGTTCGTCGGCTGCGAGCGGGGCGGCCACCTTTGGGTTGGGCATGGCGAAGACGTGCACGCCAGGATCGTCCAGCTGCTCCGTACCCTGCCCGCGTCCGGTGATGGGCCCGGCCTTGAGGTAGCGCAATCCCCCCCACGCGGTTCCGACCGATAGTTCGCCAACCGAAGGCCCTGCCCATGCAAGCTGCAATTCCACTGCCCCTCCCCGTGCCGACGCCCCGTGCGTCGGGTGGGATCGTCAAGCGCGCGGGCTTGTTCGTTGCGCTCGCCGCCTTGCTGTGCGTGCTGGCGATGCCGGCGCCGGCCGGGCTGCCTGCCGCCGGGCAGGTCATGCTGGCCGTTCTTGCTTTCGCCGTGATCGTGTGGATGACTGAAGCCCTGGACTACGCGGTGAGCGCCGTGGCCATCGGTGCGCTGATGATCTTCCTGCTGGCCTTTGCGCCCGACGCGGCCAGGCCCGCAGGGCCCGACATGGGAACCGCTGCCGCACTGGGGCTCGCGTTGGGCGGGTTTTCCAACAGCGCGGTGGCGCTGGTTGCGGCAGCTTGCTTCATCGCCGCGGCCATGACGGCGACCGGGCTCGACCGCCGGATCGCCTTGCTGGTTCTCTCCAGGGTGGACGCGGGGACCAACCACATCGTGGTCGGCGCCATGGTCGTGGGCTTTCTGCTGTCCTTCATCGTGCCGAGCACCACCGCGCGCGTGGCCTGCCTCGTGCCCATCATGATGGGCTTCATCCTGGCCTTCAAGGTGGACAAGCGCAGCCGCTTCGCGGGGCTGCTGGTGATCACGGCGGCGCAGACGGCCAGCGTCTGGAACGTAGGCATCAAGACGGCGGCGGCGCAGAACATGGTGGCCATCGGCTTCATCGAAAAGCAGCTGCAGGCGACGATCACCTGGAGCGAATGGTTCATCGCGGGCGCGCCGTTTTCCGCGCTTCTGAGCGTTGCCGTCTACTTCATCATGACCCGGATGATGAAGCCGGAAATGGCGGAGATCGCCGGCGGCCGGGCCGCCATCCGCCGCCAGCTCGATGCCCTGGGCAGGATGTCGGTGCGCGAATGGAAGTTGCTGGGCATCGTGCTGGTGCTGCTCGGTTTCTGGGCTTCCGAGAAGGTGCTGCACGACTTTGACACCTCCTCCACCACGATCGCGGCCATCGCGCTGATGCTGGTGCCCCGCCTGGGAGTGATGGACTGGAAGGAATCGCAGACAGGCTTCCCGTGGGGTACCGTGGTGCTGTTCGCCATCGGCATCAGCATCGGCACCGCCTTGCTCAAGACCAATGCGGCGCCCTGGCTGGCCGGGTTGATCGTGCAGGGCCTGGGCCTGCAGCAAGCCAGTGCCTTCGCCATCCTGATGCTGCTGTCGCTGTTCCTGATCGTGATCCACCTCGGCTTCGCAAGCGCCACGGCACTCGCGTCGGCCATGATCCCGATCATCCTGAGCGTGCTCACCACCGTCCAGACGCCCGGCATCAACGTGATCGGCATGACCATGCTGCTGCAGTTCGTGGTGAGCTTCGGCTTCATCCTGCCGGTGAATGCGCCGCAGAACATGATCGCCTACGGGACGGACACGTTCGATGCCCGGGACTTCGTGCGCACCGGCCTGGCGATCACCGGCGCCGCCGCGGTGCTGCTGGTGGTGTTTTCGCTGACCTACTGGTCGTGGATGGGATACCTGAGCCGCGGCGGGTGACCCGGACCCACGGTGCAGCTGCCCCGCCCGAGAGTCCGGGCCCTGACCCGGACCGCCCGGATGCCGGCGCCCGGGCTCGGTGGTGGCGACCGATGCCGACCCGCTGCGGGGCGTCATTGTCCGTGCGCCAACGGACAGACAGGGGCGCGGGTGCTGGCGTCCACTCCTGGCTGCGATCGGGCAGGCCGGCGGCAGCTCGCCGCCGGCGTTCATCCCGGAATCGGCTTTCCCCCCCGAGAGGCATGCATGGAGGCGAATTCCCTTTTGTCCGACGCTGAATCGGCTCCCGCTCGCGAGTCGCCTTTCGCGGGAGCCCCAGGTCGTTCGTTTGCCGGGTTCCTGGAAGCCGCGCCCGACGCCGTCGTCATCCTGGACGAAGACGGCCTGATCGTGCGCGTGAACGGCCAGACCGAGAGGCTGTTCGGCTATCTGCGCGAGGAGCTGGCTGGCCGGCGTGTCGAGATGCTGATGCCGGCCCGCTTTCGTCACGCGCACGTGGGCAAGCGTCTGGCCTATGCCATGGAGCCCGTCGCGCGCTCCATGGGCCGGGGCCTGGAGCTGTTCGGACAACGCAAGGACGGCAGCGAGTTCCCGATCGACGTGTCCCTGAGCGCATTGCTGCCGGAGGCGGGGCCGCTGGTGGCCAGCACCATCCGCGACATGACCGCGCAGCGCGGTCTGGAGGCGGATCTTCGCCTTCGGACCCTGCAACTGGAGCAAGCCGACCTCCAGAAGGATCAGTTCCTGGCGGCCCTGGCGCACGAATTTCGCTCGCCGCTTGCCGTGCTGACCAACCTGGAGGCGATCCTTCGCTCGGCCGGCGTCTCGCCCGAAACCCAACTGCGCGCCGTGGCGGCGCTGGGGCGGCAGACCGCGCACATGACGCGCTTGACCGAGGACCTCCTTGACGTGTCGCGCGTGCGGCGCGGCGAGGTCACGCTTCGACGCGAGGCCGTGGACCTGCGGACGGTTTTCCTCAAGGCGGTGGAGTTGGGGCAGCCGATCATCCAGGCCCGCAAGCACCGGCTGGAAGTCGCGCCGTTCCAGCAAGCGATCTGGGTCAACGGCGACGGCACACGGCTGGTGCAGGTCGTCGCCAACCTGCTGAACAACGCGGCCAAGTACACGCCCATCTGCGGGACCATCCACCTTTCTGCCGTGCGCGAGGACCACGTTGCCGCGATCCGCGTGCGCGACAACGGCATCGGCATTCCCGCCGACATGCTGGCCCGCGTGTTCGACCTGTTCGTCCAGGTGACCCGCCAGGGGGAAGGGGGCGCGGAAGGTCTTGGTCTTGGGCTGACCCTCGTGCGACGGCTGGTCGAGCTGCACGGGGGCATGGTCGCAGCCGCCAGCGAAGGCCTCGGCAAGGGAAGCGAATTCCTGGTCCGGCTTCCCACCATGCAGCAGCCGGCGGTGGCACACGTCGCGTGAACGCGTGAGCGTTCGCCGCCTCGAACGACTGCTCGCGCCGCGCCCGGTCGCCGTGCCTGCCGCGATCTTCCGAAGGTGGCGGCAGCGACAGGGCACAGCGCTGCGACCCATGCAGCTCGTTGTTCCGCGGCGCAGCCGGTCGGCGGCCTGCCGACTTGAGGCCTGCCGCTACCACTCCACCAGGCTGAACCCCACGCTGAGCACCGTGCGCTTGCGGTTGTAGTCCAGCAGGCTGTCGCCGAAGCCGGTGAACAGCTGCGTGTGCAGCTGCAGGCCGCCGCTGTCGGGTCCGAGCGCGCGCAGCCACTCCAGCCGCACCGAGCCGCGGCCCGGGCTGCGCAACGAGTGGCGTGCGGTCGCCACGAACACGTTGTCGGGGTTGGCTTGCCAGCTGCCGCGGACCTCGGCGCGGCCGATGTAGTTGCTGATGCCCGGGTTGTCGTCGTCGACCGCGTCTTCCGGCAGCCGGTGCCAGGCGCGCGCCAGCAGCTGGAACGGGCCCCGCTCGGCGCCGGCCATGGCGTAGACGCGGTTCCAGCTGCGCGAGTACGGCAGCGACTGGCCGTTGGACTGGTGCACCAGCCCGACGCCGCCATGGCGCAGCCGCCAGGCGCCTTCCTTGGGGCCTTGCAGCGGCACCACGTAGATCACCTCCGGCTCATGGTCGGTGCTGCGGAACGGGCGCGACAGCTGCGGGTTGAACAGCTGCCAGTACGACTGTTGGGTGTAGCCGACCCAGAGCGAGTCGCTGCCTTGCGGCGACAGCGGCCGGATCAGTCCTTGCGCCACCTTGGTGCGCACCGACAGCTGCAGCCGGGTCTCGGTGTGGCGGTAGTCGGCGGGGAGCGGCGCGTTGTTGAGCGGGTTGCCCGAGCTGGGCTGGCGGTTCATCGCGTTGGCCGTCACCAGCGCCAGCGTCAGCGGCCGGTAGCCGCGGATGCTGAAGAGGCCGCAGTCGGCCCCGGGCTCGAGCTCCCAGTAGCGCGACAGCGACGAATAGTTGGTGTCGTGGCAACCGTCCAGCGTGGTCATGCGCAGGTTGCGCCAGGGCCCGGTGACCACCCCCGGCGGCACCGGCGCTGGCAGCACTGCGCTGGCGTCGCCCGCAATGGGCGCGGGCAGCGACAACGCGGAGGCGGGCGGCGCCCGCTCGCCGCGCTGGTCCTCGGCCCAGCGGTCAAAGCAGGCCAGGCGGTCGGCCGCTTGGCCCATGGAGGAGCAGGCTTGCCAGCCGGCGTCCTGCGCGGCGGCGGCCAGGGAGAGCAAGGCGCTGGCGGCCAGGAGCCTGGAGAAGATTGGGCGAACGGACATCGCGAAATGGTAGCGCCCCCGCGCGCTTCTACTGCTTGCGCAACACGAAGTTGCGCGGCGTGACGTCGCCCTCGGCCTGCCAGCTGCCGCGGATCTCGCGGCCGCAGGAGCCTTCCACCACGTCGCCCAGCCAGAGCGCGGAAAGGCGCTTGCCGTCGTCGGATTCCCGCAGCGCGAGCTCGCCGCCTTGCAGGTCGCCGGCCAGCACGCCGCGCTCGCCGTTGCGGTTGATCGCGCCGCGAAAGCTTCCTTCGTCCTCCGGATGGGGCTCGATCAGCAGCGTGGCGCCTTGCCACAGTCCCTGGAACTCGGCGCGCCAGAGCCCCAGCATCTGCGGCAAACCGGTCTGGGCCGGCAGCGGGCAGGGTGCAGGCGCCTGCACCTGCGCCATGGCCGCCGCCGCGCCGGCCAGCAGCGCGCCCAGCCACAGCGCCTTCATGGCGCGTTGGCCGCGGCGGCGGCGGCCGCCGAGTCGGCGCTTTTCTTGGCGAACTCGGCCCGCAGCGCCTTGAGCTTTTCGCGCGGGTCTTCGCGCGTGGTGACCTTGTCCAGCGCCATCTCGGCGATGAAGCGGCTCGGCTGCGCCACCACCAGCTCGCGGCCCTTCTTGCGCTTTTTGCTCCAGCTCACCGCCAGCGTGCGCTGGGCCCGCGTGATGCCCACGTACATCAGCCGCCGTTCCTCCTGCAGCCGCGCGGTGAAGGCCTCGCTGACCGGCTTGCCGTCCGCGTCCTCGGGCTTGAACGGCAGCATGCCCTCGACGCAGCCGGCCAGGATCACGTGCGGCCACTCCAGCCCCTTGGCCGCATGCAGCGTCGACAGCGTGACCACGTTCTGGTCCTTTTCGCGCTCGCTGATGGTGGACAGCAGGGCGATGGTCTGCGCCACTTCCAGCAAGTTCTTGCGCTCGCTCGATTGCGCCACGCCGGCGGCGTCGTCGATCTCGCCGCCGCAGCGCTTGGACATCCAGTCGATGAAGTCCAGCACGTTGGTCCAGCGCGCCGCCGCCACCTTCTCGTTGTCCTCGCCGTCGTACAGGTGCTTTTCGTAGCCGATCTCTTTCAGCCACTCCAGCAGGAACGCCTTGGCGGCTTCGGCGCCCAGCGTGTGGCGGGCGCGGAACTCCAGGTCGTTCACGTAACGGCCGAACTCGTGCAGGCTGCCGACGGCGCGCGCGGCCAGCACGCTGCCCAGCGACGAGGAGAACAGCGCCTCGAACAGGCTGAGCTTGTACTTGCCGGCGAACACGCCCAGGCTGCCCAGCGTCTGGTGGCCGATGCCACGCTTGGGCGTGGTCACGCAGCGCAGGAAGGCCGGGTCGTCATCGTTGTTCACCCACAGCCGCAGCCAGGCGCACAGGTCGCGGATCTCGGCGCGGTCGAAAAAACTCTGGCCGCCGGACACCTTGTACGGGATCGCCGCCTTGCGCAGCGCCTGCTCGAACACGCGAGCCTGGTGGTTGGCGCGGTACAGCACCGCGAAATCCTTCCACTCCTGCGCCAGTCCGTTGGCGCGGGTCGACTGGATGCGCGCCACCATGCGCTCGCCTTCGTGCTCTTCGCTGTCGCAGTCGACCACGCGCACCGGCTCGCCTTCGCCCAGCTCGGAGAACAGGGTCTTGGGAAACAGCTTGGGATTGGGCTGGATGACGTTGTTGGCAGCCCGCAGGATGGCGCTGGTGGAGCGGTAGTTCTGCTCCAGCTTGATCACCTTGAGTGCCGGGTAGTCGACCGGCAGCTTGCGCAGGTTGTCCAGCGTGGCGCCGCGCCAGCCGTAGATCGACTGGTCGTCGTCGCCCACCGCGGTGAAGCGGCCGCGCTCGCCCACCAGCAGCTTGAGCAGCTCGTACTGGGTGGCGTTGGTGTCCTGGTATTCGTCCACCAGCACGTGGCCCACCATCTTCTGCCACTTGGCCCGCACCTGGGGGAAGTCGCGCAGCAGCTTGAGCGGCATGCCGATCAGGTCGTCGAAGTCGACGCTCTGGTAGGCCGTCAGGCGCTCCTCGTAGCGCGCCATGATCTTGGCGATCATCTGCTCGTCGCCGTCCTTGGCCTGCGCCGCCGCCTCGGCCGCATTCAGGCCGGCGTTCTTCCAGCCGCTGATGGTCCACTGCCAGGTGCGCGCGGTGGCCGCATCGGTGGTGCCGCCGGCGTCTTTCAGGATGCCGGTGACGTCGTCGGTGTCGAGGATGGAGAACTGCTGCTTGAGGCCCAGCACACTGCCGTCCTGCCGCATCATCCGCACGCCCAGCGCATGGAAGGTGCAGATCAGCACCTTCCTGGCGTCGCGGCCCACCAGCTGCTTGGCGCGCTCGCGCATTTCGGCGGCGGCCTTGTTGGTGAAGGTGATGGCGGCGATGCGCTCGGCTTCGAGCCCGGCCTGGATCAGGCGGCCGATCTTGTGCGTGATGACGCGCGTCTTGCCGGAGCCGGCGCCGGCCAGGACCAGGCATGGGCCATGCAGGTAGTTGACGGCTTCTTGCTGGGCGAGGTTCAGTCCGGCGGACATCGGGGAGGCGGGGAGGGTACTGCGGCGGTGCGGGAGCGGCAAATCATACCGGGCGCACCCGCCGGTGGCGGACCGGCCGGGGGATGCAAGGACAATACGCGCGGTGCTTGACATCCTGCTGATCACATTCCCGTTTTTCGCCCTGGTGCTGGCGGGCTACCTGGCGGCTCGCCGCCGCATGCTGCCCCTTGAGGCCATTGGCGGGCTCAACACCTTCGTGCTGTTCTTCGCGCTGCCCTGCATGCTGTACCGCTTCGGCGCCAGCACGCCGATCGCGCAGTTGCTGGACCCGGCCGCGGTCCTGACCTGGGCGCTGTGCGCGCTGCTGGTGGTCGCCGGCACGATCAAGCTCACGCTGAATGCGCGCATCCGCTGGAACGACGCCGCGTTCGGCGCGCTGGTGGCGGCCTTTCCCAACACCGGCTTCATGGGCGTGCCGCTGCTGGTGGCGCTGCTCGGGGCCAGGGCCGCGGGCCCGGCCATCCTCACCATCCTGATCGACCTGCTGGTCACCAGCTCGGTGTGCATCGCGCTGTCGCGGCTGGACGGCGCCGACGAACACGGCGCCGCGCAAGCGGGCAAGAAGGCGCTCAAGGGCGTGGCGCTGAACCCGATGCCGTGGGCCATCGTGCTGGGCGGGCTGTCGTCGGCGCTGGGCGTGCAGCCGGTGGCGCCGGTCATGGACACCATCGCCTTGCTGGCGGACGCGGCCTCGCCGGTGGCCTTGTTCACCATCGGCGCGGTGCTGGCGCGCTCGCAATCCGCGGCGGCGGGCGAAGACCACGGGAGGATGCCGGCCGCCGACTTCGTGCCGCCGGCGCTGATCAAGCTGCTGGTGCATCCGCTGCTGGTTTGGGGCGTGGGCACGGCGGCGCGCGCGGCCGGCCTGCCGCTGGACCCGTTCACGCTGACGGTGATGGTGCTGGTGGCGGCGCTGCCCAGCGCCAGCAACGTGTCGCTGCTGGCCGAGCGCTTCGGCGCGGACAACGGCCGCATCGCGCGCATCATCCTGCTGACGACGGCGGCGGCGTTCCTGACCTTCTCGGGAGCCGTCGCGCTGTTGAAACAGGGATGAACATGCACGAAATCGCAACCGAGATCCGGATCGACGCCTCCGCCCAGCGGGTGTGGGACGAACTGGTGGACTTCGCGTCGCATCCGGACTGGAACCCGTTCATCCGCGAAATCAGCGGCGTGCCGCAGGTGGGCCAGCAGCTGAAGATCCTGGTCCAGCCAGCCGGCGGCAAGGGCATGCGCTTCCAGCCCATGGTGCTCGCGGCCACGCCGGGGCAGGAGCTGCGCTGGCGCGGCCGCTGGCTGGTGCCCGGCCTGTTCGACGGCGAGCACTACTTTCGCATCACCGCCACCGGCGCCGGCACCACGCAGTTCGTGCACGGCGAGAAATTCTCCGGCGTGCTGGTGCCGCTGGCGCGCAAGAGCCTGGATGGCGCCACCCGCGCCGGCTTCGAAGCCATGAACCAGGCCCTGAAGACCAGGGCCGAGCGGCCGGCTCGCGTTACTGGTTGATCAGCAGCTGCACGATCAGGCCGGTGGCGACGGCCATCAGCACGTAGTCGCTGCCCACCTGCACCCACTGGTGGCCGTGCGGCGGCTGGCTCAGGCGGTGCCCGCGCCAGTCGTCCACCCGGTAAGTCCGGTTGCGATATTCCTGCGGCACGTGGCGGCCGCGGCGCCAGTCGTTGCCGCGCGCGGTGTAGTCGTAAGGATGGCTGCGGTCGGCACGCTGGTCGCCCCGGTCGTCGCCGCGGCCATCGCGGCCGTTGCCGTCATTGCGCCCGTCGGGGCGGCCGTTGCCTGGCCGGTTCTCGTTGCGCTGTTGCGCCTGCCGGCCGTCGCCGCGGTCGCTGCGGCCGTCGCGCGCCTGGGCAAGCGACATCGAGCCGATGCTCATGGTGACGGCTGCAACGAGGCAGGCAATGGCTCTGGTTTTCATGGGATCCCTTGGGGGAGGTGAAGTCCCATCATGCGCCGCGGGCAGCGCGGCCCCGTGAAGGCAGCGCGAAGTCCGATGCGAAATGTGCGGCGCGGGGTTCGCTATATTTGCCGGAACGCCCCTGCCGGGCCGGGGATCCTTTCATGCATGCCGCAACTGCTCCTGGTGACGACCTGCCACCTTTGCCCGCCACGCCCGTGGGCCGCTACCGTCACTACAAGGGCGGCGAGTACGAAGTGATTGGCGTGGCGCGCCACAGCGAGACGCTCGAGCCGCTGGTGGTCTACCGCCCGCTCTACAACGCGACCGGCATGTGGGTGCGGCCGCACGCCATGTTCTTCGGCCAGCTGCAGGTGGACGGCCAACTGCTGCAGAGGTTCACTTTGCTCCCCGGCCGCTAGAGCCGAAACTGCAGAGCTTCGACTGCAAAGTTGCGCGATCCGATGGCGGCTTCGTGAGGTTTTCACGCGGCGTGACGTAGGACGGGAGGAACTACGAGTGTAGGACGGGTCATACATGCATGCCAGCAAACGAAAACTCGTCCGCACGCCGTTCCCACGGTGCCGCCTCTTTCATGCGGGTTCGCACGGTGCGGCCGGATGGCCTGCGCGGCCTGGGCCTGCTGGCGCTCGCCTGCGTCGCGGCAGGCGTGACGGGAACCACGTCGCAAGGTGCACCGGCGGCCCAGTTGGTGCACGCTCCGCTCCAGGCCGAACAGCTGGCGGCCGAGACGACGCTGCCCGGCAAGGTGGTTGCGGTCATGCCGGCTGCAGCTGAAGTGGCGCCCGCGCCCGGCGCGGCGGCCATCGCCATCTTCCCGATCCTGGCCGACGCCGAAGCCAGCGACGAGTACTACGGGCAGCTGCGCGCGCAGCTGCGCTGGAAGGAAGTGCGCGTGGGCGCCCGCAAGATGGCCACGCCCGATGCGCGCTCGCGCCTGCTGCTGGCGAAGTCCGCCGCCGAGGTCGCCGAGCTCGGTGAGGTAGGCCTGGATTTTCGCGACGTCTACGGCGTGATCAACGCCGAGACCACCTGGGTGCCCCGCAGCGGCATGGGCAAGAACGGCGTGGCCAGCATCGGGTTGGCCCAGTTCGAGCCGGCCACTGCCAAGGCCGTCGGCCTGCGCAACCCGAACGATGCGGTGGAAGCGGTGCACGCCGCCGCCGTGCTGCTCAAGGAAGCGGCCAACTGGAGCCGCCGCCGCATCGCCAGCCTGGACCTGAGCCCGGAGATGCGCGCGGTCAAGCTGCGCGAAGGCGTGTCGATCTACTACAACCTCTCGAGCCGGGCGCGCCGGGGCTGGAGCGGCGTCAACACCCACCAGCTGCCGCTGGAGACGCGACGCCACATCCGCAACGTGCGGGTGGGGGCGCAGCAGGCCGGGATGATCTACGCGCGCATGGGCGGCACCGGCGTGCCGCAGATGGCGCTGGTCAGCTATGTGCCGCCGCCGGTCGAAGCCGCGCCGGTGCAGCGCGTCGCCGTGCAGCAGGCCCAGGCCAAGGCCCAGCCCAGCCCGGCGCGCAAGCAGGCGGTGCCCACGCCGGCCGTCCGGCCCGTCATCGTCGCCGATCGCGCCGGCCGCAAGACCTGGGTGCTGCCGCAAGGCAGCATCGCCTGGTCCGGCCCCGGCAACGGCTGATCCTCAGGCGCGAACCAGCGCGCTGTAGGCGCTGCGGGTGCCGGGCAGCACCGCGGCCACCACCTGTTCGTACGAGGTCTTGTGGCGCGCCAGCATGCGCGCCGAGGCGATGAAGCGCGACTTGCAGAACCAGTGGCAGGTGTGCTGCAGCAGGAACAGTTCGGCCGACACCGTGAAGGCGCGCTCGGACGCCGGCAGTGCGTCCTGGTCGGTGACGGCGGCGCGGATGCCGGCCGCATGGACCGCGAGTGCCTGCCGCATGTCGAAGGTCGCCGCGTGCAGCCTGGTCGCGAACGGCAGGTGGATCGGCAGCTTGCTCACGCGCGCCGGCTCCTTTTCGCCGCGTTCGAAGTCGGCCGCCAGCCGCGCCACCTGGCCGCACAGGTCCTGCTCGGTGGAGCGCAGCAGCTGGAAGATCTGCTCGCGGCGCTGCGGATCGGCCTCGCCGAGGGCGCGCAGGTAGCCGTCGGTCAGCGTCTCCATGTGCTTTTCGATCTGATAGCGCGACAGGTAGCCGGCCAGCAACCCGATGCGCTGGCGCTGTTCCCGCGCGCGCAGGACCCAGGCGAAGGCGACCGCCACGGCCGTGATGAAAATGATGTCCATGTCGGCCCCACCATACAGCAGCCGGCCCTGGCCGCTAGAGCACCGGCGCCAGCAGGGCGGCCAACCGCTCTTGCAGCTTCTCCACCAGCGGCCGGTTTTCCCAGGCCTGCCGGGTGATGCGCCTGCTGCGCGCCAGGTCGTCCTCGAACACCTTCGTCATGCGGGCCGCGAAGTCGCGGTCGTACACGTTCAGGTTGGCCTCGTCGTTCAGGTGGAACGAGCGCGGGTCGAAGTTGGTCGAGCCGACCGAGGTCAGCACGCCGTCCACGATCATGATCTTGCAGTGGTACATGGTGGGCTGGTACTCGTGGATCTGCACGCCGGCATCGAGCAGCTCGCCCCACAGCGCCCGCGAGGCCCGCCGCACCGCCTTCTGGTCCATGTGGCGGCCTGGCGTGATGATGCGCACCTTGACCCCGCGCCCCAGCGCCGCCACCAGCGCCACGCGCGCCATCTCGTCGGGCACGAAGTAGGCGCTGGACAGGTCGATGGTTTTCGCCGCCGCCGTGATCGCCATCAGGTACATCACCTGCATGCTGTCGCTGCCGGCGCTGGGCGAGCTGGAGAACATCTGCGCGTGCTGGCTGCCCACCGGCTGCAGTTGCGGGAAGTAGTCCGGCCCGTGCAGGATGTAGCCGGTGGTCTTGCTCCAGTTGGACAGCATCACGCTCTGCATCTGCGCCACCACCGGGCCTTCGACCCGGAAGTGCGAGTCGCGCCAGTGCTGCGCGTCCTGCGCGTGGCCGGTCCAGGGCGTGGCGATGCCGACGCCGCCGGTGAAGCCGATACGGCCGTCGACGATCAGCAGCTTGCGGTGGGTGCGGTTGTTGATGCGGCCCAGGTTGGACCACCGCAGCGGGTGGAACATGTGCACGTCCACGCCGGCGCCATTCATCTGCTCCAGCATCCTGTCTTCCACCTTGATGCTGCCCACCCAGTCCAGCAGCACGTGCACCTTGACGCCAGCGCGGGCGCGCTCGGACAAGGCGTCGGCGAACTGGTCGCCGATCTCGCCCGACCAGTAGATGAAGGTCTCGAACAGCACCGTCTTTTTTGCTGCGCGGATCGCCTCCAGCATCGCGGGAAAGATCCGGTCGCCGTTGACCAGCTCGGTGACCTGGTTGCCGCGCACGATGTCGGGGCCCAGCAGCATCCCCATCGAGCGATAGAACTGGGGATCGTCCACCGGGTACAGGTGGGCGATCTCGTGCGAGACGCGCCGCTCGCCGGCGCTCAGGTTCACGTAGACCAGGGCGACGATGAGGGCGACAACGACACTAACAACGATCAGCATCCGGTCCAGTCGGAGTGGCAAGGAGACCGATGCTACTCAAGCGCGGGCCGGCCGGGGGCGATCGGCGGCTACCAGCTGTCGATCGCCTGTGCGGCCGGCAGCGGCGCCACGCGCGCGCAGGCCAGGCCCCGACATGCTGGTGGTCGGCACGGGGCATTGCTTGTTCCCGGGGTGCCCCCGCGGTCATTGCCTCCACCGTCTCGGCACCGACCCTCCCTCCACCCGGCTCCCGCGGCATACAGGCAGTCCTTGACGCGAGCCGCGACCGCGACCGGCGCCCGCACCTCGTGCTCCATCTTCATCGCTTCCGGGATCACCGCGATGTCGCCGGCTGGCACCGCCGCGCCGGGCGCGACCAGCCATTGCACGGCCTGGGCTTGCAGGAGAGAGCGCATTGCGTCATGGCTGGCCTCGCTGGAAAGCCACCTGGAGCCATCGCACCCGCTGCAGCAGGCGATCCGCCGCGACGCGGCGGCGGCGGTCGGCCTGGACGCGTGCGACCTGAAAACTGGCATCGACGGCTGCTCGGCCCCAACTACGCCATGCCTTTGTCGGCGCTGGCGCGCGGCTTCGCCCGGCTGGCCAGCGGCGGGCGCGATGCGCAGTTCGGCGAGAACTTCGCGGCGCTGGCCGATGCGATGACGGCGCACCCCGAGCTGGTGTCGGGCACCGGCCGCAACGATGCCGACTTCATGCGCTGCGGCCGCGGCGACCGGGTCACCAAGGTCGGCGCCGACGGCGTGCAGGTGGTCGCCAGCCGCAGCCGCAGCCGCGGCCAGGCGCTGGCGCTCAAAGTCAGCGACGGCGGCAAGCTGGCCTTGTACGCCGCCACGGTGGCGGCACTGGACCAGCTCGGCTGGGTGGACCAGGAACAGCGCGATGCCCTGCGGCCATGGCGCCGGGAAACCATCGTCTCGGTCAAGGGGGCGCCGGTCGGCGCGCGGCGGGCTGCGCTGCGCCTGGCCTGAGACGGCGCATTCGCCTGCGCCGCCCAAGGCCGAGTTGCCTCAGAATGGGGCAAGCCGGGCCCCGGCCAGGAGAACCACGCATGAACACTGTCAGCCTCATCGGTGCCCCCACTGACGTCGGCGCCAGTGTGCGCGGCGCCGGCATGGGGCCGGACGCATTGCGCGTGGCCGGGCTGGCCGAAGCCCTGCGCGCCAACCACGTCCAGGTGCTGGATCGCGGCAACCTGTCCGGGCCGCCCAATCCCTGGGCGCCGGCGGCGGGCGGCATCCGCCACCTGCCGGAGGTGGTGGCATGGAACCGCGCCGTGTTCGACAGCGTGGCGAACGAACTGTCCCTGGGCAACGTGCCGCTGCTGATGGGAGGCGACCACTGCCTGGCGATCGGCTCCGTCAGTGCGGTGGCGCGCCATTGCCGCAGGCTGGGCCGCAAGCTGCGGGTGATCTGGCTGGATGCCCACACCGACATCAACACCGAGGCGATCAGCCCGAGCGGCAATATCCACGGCATGCCGGTGGCCTGCCTGCTGGGCCACGGGCCGGCCGAGCTGGTCGGCTGGAGCGGCGAGCCCGCCGCGCTCGCGCCGGCCGACATCGAGTTCATCGGCATCCGCAGCGTCGATGCCGACGAGAAGCAGGCGATCCGGGCGCTGGGCCTGCAGGTGTTCGACATGCGGCACATCGACGAGCACGGCATGCGCTACACCATGACCGAGGTGCTGCAGGACCTGGACCCCGACACCCACCTGCACGTGAGCTTCGACCTCGACTGCCTGGATCCGATGGAGGCCCCTGGCGTGGGCACCGGCGTGCGCGGCGGGCCGACCTATCGCGAGATGCAGTTGTGCATGGAGATGATCGCCGACAGCGGGCGGCTGGCCTCGCTCGACGTGGTCGAGATCAATCCGGCGCTGGACGTGCGCAACCGGACGGCGGAACTGGCGGTCGAGTTCGTGCAAAGCCTGTTTGGCGCCTCGACCCTTGCGCGCTGACAATCCCCCCGTGCACAACCCGACCATGACCGAGCCGCCGCCCGCCCGGGAAGCGCAGCGGCTGGCGGCGCTGGCCGGCCTCGGCGTGCTGGACACGCCGCCCGAGGCGCTGTTCGACAGCCTGGCGCGCACCGCGGCCGCGCTGTGCGGCACGCCCATCGCCCTGGTCACGCTGCTCGATCAGAGCCGCGAGTGGATCAAGGCCAATGTCGGCTTGCCGGGGCTGGCCGAGCTGGGGCGCGCCGACGGGCCCGGGTGGGCCGTGCTGCAGTCGGGCGATCTGGTCGAGATCGTCGATGCGGCCCCCGGCTCGGGCAAGCTGCGGGCAAGCTTCTATGCCGGAGCGCCGCTGCGCAGCGCCGACGGCCACGTGCTCGGCGTGCTGTGCGTGATCGACACCGCGCCGCACGCTGGCCTGGCACCGTCCCAGCGCGAGGGCCTGCGGCAGCTGGCCGGCGCCGTGGTGCACGCGCTGGGCCTGCGGCAGGAGGCGCACCGCACCTCGCAGTCGTCCAGCGAGCGCATGTTCCGCGAGCTGTCCGAGTCCTGCCCGGTCGGCATCTTCCAGTCCGACGCCCAGGGCCGGTGCACCTACACCAACCCGCAAGCGCAGGAGATCATCGGCCTGAACTTCGAAGACTCGCTCGGTGACGGCTGGATCCAGGTCGTCCACCCCGAGGAGCGCGAGATGGCCGCCGCCACCTGGAGGCAGATCGCGGCCACCGGCGCGCCGTTCGACCATTCGTTCCGGCTGCTGCGGCGCGACGGCAGCCGGCGTTATGTGTGGGTCCGCGGCCGCGCCATCGGGCTGACCGACGGCTCCTGCGGCGGCTACGTCGGCTCCTTCGTCGACGTCACGGAAGAGGTGGTGAACCAGCACGACCTGGAGGCGGCCAACGAGTTCCTGGCCCGCGCCGAGGAGATCGCCGGCGTCGGCAGCTGGCGCCGCGATCTGCGCACCCGCGACCTGTACTGGACGCGGCAGACGCGCCGTATCTTCGAGCTGCCCGACGACTACGAACCGCGCGGCGACGAGCATCGCCGATTTTTCTCGACCGAGGTGCAGCAGCAGATCCGCCACACCGCCCAGGCCAGCCTGCGCGGCGGCACGCCCTGGGACGTGACGCTGCCCATGACCACCGCCGGCGGGCGCCAGATCTGGGTCCGATCCATCGGCCACATGGAAAAGAAGGACGACAAGCTGGTCGGTATGGTCGGCGTGCTGCAGGACGTCACGGAGAGCCGCGCCGCGCGCGCGGCGCTGCAGCAAAGCCAGGAGCAGTTGCACCGCGCCCTGGACGGCTCCGGGCTGGCGCTGTGGGACCTGCACGTGGAGGAGGAGACGCTCTACCTGTCGGAGGCCTGGTCGGTGATGCTGGGCGGCCGGCCGGTGGAGACCCATTGCAGCGCGCGCGAACTGATGAACCTGGTGCCCGCCGAAGACCTGCCCAAGATCGGGGCCGCGCTCGACCTGGTGCTCAGTGGCCGCTCGCCGCGCTACCTGGTGGAGCATCGCGTGCGCCGGCACGACGGCGGCATGCTGTGGGTCCACAGCGAGGGTCGGGTCGCCGAACGCGACGTGATCGGCCTGCCGCTGCGCATGGTGGGTACCAACCGCGATATCACGCAAGGCAAGCTGGCCGAGCAGGAACTGCGCGTGGCGCGCGACGCCGCCGAGGCGGCCAATCGCGCCAAAAGCCATTTCCTGGCGACCATGAGCCACGAGATCCGCACTCCGCTCAACGGCATCATCGGCATGACGCGCTTGCTGCTGGACGAGGCGCTGCCGCTGGTGGCGCGCGGCCACGCCCAGCTGATCGACCGCAGCGCGCATTCCCTGCTGTCGCTGGTCAACGACATCCTGGACGTCTCCAAGATCGAGGCTGGCCAGATGGAGATCGAGGACGTGCCGTTCGACCTGCACGAGCTGCTGGAGGAACTGGGCAACCTGTACCGCCTGCGGGCGACCGAAAAGAGCCTGTTGTTCCGGATGCGGATCGACCCGCGGGTGCCGCAGCATGTGCAAGGCGACCCGACCCGGGTGCGCCAGGTGCTGTTGAACCTGCTGGGCAACGCCTTGAAGTTCACCTCGTCGGGCTGGATCGGCCTGGACGCCAAGCCGGCGGAAAACGGCGACAGCCGGCTCGCGTTCAGCGTGGTCGACACCGGCATCGGCATGCCCGAGCAGGTCCAGGCGCAGCTGTTCACGCCCTTCATGCAGGCCGACAGTTCCACCTCGCGCCGCTTCGGCGGTACCGGCCTGGGGCTGTCCATCGTGCGCCAGCTGGTCGACCTGATGGGCGGCACGGTGGCGGTGCGCAGCGCGCCCGACAAAGGCTCGCGCTTTACCGTGCAGTTGCCGGTGCGGGCGGCGGCAGCCGCGGCGATGCCGTCGACCTGGCAGGAGTTGCCGCGGCCGGCCCAGGCCACGCGGGTGCTGGTGGCCGAGGACAACACCACCAACCAGGTGGTGGCCTTCGGCATGCTGCACAAGCTGGGTTACGACCACGTCAGCCTGGCCAACAACGGGCGCGAGGCGGTGGACATGGCGCTGGACGAGGAGTTCGCCGTGATCCTGATGGATTGCCAGATGCCGGAGATGGACGGCTACGAAGCCACCCGCCGGCTGCGGGCCGCCGGCGCCAGGGTGCCGATCATTGCCATGACCGCCAACGCCATCAAGGGCGACCGCGAACGCTGCATCGAGGCGGGGATGAACGACTACCTGACCAAGCCGATGGACCTCAAGGGGCTGGGGACGGTGCTGGCGCGCTGGCTGCAGTCGCCCGCGGCGGCGCCGGCGGGCCCGGCCCAGCTGCCGGTGTTCGCGCAGGCCACGATGCGCGAACGCTTCGGCGGCGACGAGGAGCTCGAGCAGGTGGCGCTGGCATCGTTCCAGCAGACCACGCCCGGCCTGCTGGCCAGGCTGCGGAGCGCGCTGGAGGCCCGCGACCGGCCGGCGGTCGGCTTGCTGGCCCATTCGGCCAAGGGCGCCGGCAGCATGATCTGCGCGCAGCGCTATGCGGCCATCGCGGCGGCGCTGGAGGAGCGCGCCGCCACGGCGCAGCCGGACGAGCTGCAGCGACTGGAGCGGGAACTGCGCCTGGCCTTCGACGAGTTCACCGTCACGCTGCAACAGGCCGGCTGACGGCCGGCCACGGCTTCAGTCGAAGATTTCGCTGAGCCAGGACTTGCGCTTGCGGTAACCACCGGAGTGCGAGCGGCCGAAGTCGGAATCGACGAAGTCCGGACGGCGCGGCTGCGGCTGCGCGTGCGGCTGCTGCGGCACGGCCGCGGCCGCGACCGGCGTCGCCGAGTCGGTGGAACGCTCGATCAGCTTGTCGAGTTCACCGCGATCGAGCCAGACGCCGCGGCATTGCGGGCAGTAGTCGATCTCGATGCCTTGCCGCTCCGACATCACCAGGGTGGCTTCGGCGCAATGGGGACACTTCATGGGGCTCTTTCGGGTTGTGGATTGGGTTGGAGCCGGTTGCGGCGCAAAAGTTTGCTCGATCCGCCGTCGACATTGTCCGACAGCCGCATTCGCGCGTCCCCGGCCGCAGCCGTCGCGCGGGCGGGCCAGCATGGCGCGTCATCCCCGGGAACAAAGTCAATGAACGACCGCAACCACCACGAAGTCCTCTGGAGCCTGATCAAGGACCAGCGCTTTGCCATGCTGGCGCACCGCCACACCGATGGCTCGCTGCACTCCCACCCGCTGACGACGCAGAACCAGGAGCTGGGCGCCGACGGCTGCCTGTACTTCTTCGTCTCGCGCAAGACCGAGGTGGGCCAGCGGCTGCAGCAGGACGGCAACGTCAACCTGGCCTATGCCAACCCGTCCAGGGACACCTGGGTCTCCGTCACCGGCAAGGCCGTCGTGCGCGAAGACATGGCCAAGAAAGAGGAGCTGTTCAACACCTTCGCCAAGGCCTGGTTCCCGGGCGGTCCGCAGGATCCCGAGCTGGAGCTGGTCGAAGTGCGGATCGACCAGGCCGAGTACTGGAGCGTCAAAGACAACAAGCTGCTGCAGCTGCTCAAGATGGGAACGGCCGCGGTCAGCGGGAATCGCCCCGACCTGGGCGAGCACGAGGAAGTGTCTTTCAGGAAAGGCTAGAACTCTTCCCACTGGCCGGCGGCGGCGCGGGGCGCGG
>NZ_JAQGLS010000120.1 GCF_028292805.1 Ramlibacter sp.
GATCCGGTGGCCGACAAGTTCCTGGTGTGCGCGTCGCTGCTCGTGCTGGTGCACCTGGGCCGCGCGGACGTGTTCGTGGCGCTCATCATCATCGGCCGCGAGATCGCCATCTCCGCGCTGCGCGAGTGGATGGCGCAGCTCGGCGCCTCGCGCAGCGTTGCGGTGCACATGCTCGGCAAGATCAAGACCACCGTGCAGATGATCGCCATCCCGTTCCTGCTGTACGACGGCGAGCTGTTCGGCATGATCGACACGCAGGCCTGGGGCACCTGGCTGATCTGGCTGTCGGCCGTCCTGACCGTCTGGTCGATGGCCTACTACCTGCGCAAGGCGTTGCCGGAGATCCGCCGGCGGGTGAAGAAGTGACGGCCGCCGGCCGGACCGACCCGCTGGTGCGGGCGATGCCCGCCGTGTTCGTCGTGATCTGGGCGACCGGCTTCATCGTGGCGCGTTACGGCATGCCGCATGCCCCGCCGATGAAATTCCTGGCCGTGCGCTACGCGCTGTCGGGGCTGTGCTTTCTGGCCTGGGCCATGCTGGTGCGCGCGTCCTGGCCGCGCGGCCGGGGCCAGTGGGGCCACCTGGCCGTCACCGGCGTGCTGATGCATGCGGGCTACCTGGGCGGCGTCTGGTCGGCCGTCAAGGCCGGCATGGGCGCCGGGCTGGCGGCGTTGCTGGTCGGTCTGCAGCCGGTGCTGACGGCGATCTGGGTCTCCAGCCGCGGCGGCGAAGTAGCGGGCCGCCAGTGGGCCGGACTGGCCTTCGGCCTGGCCGGCCTGTTGCTGGTGGTCTGGGAGAAGCTCGGCTTCGGCGAAGTCCATCCGCTCAACCTGCTGTTCGCCTTCATCGCCCTGCTGGCCATCACGTGCGGCACGCTGTACCAGAAGCGCTTCGTGCAGCCGTGCGACGTGCGCACCGCCAACCTGGTCCAGCTCGCCGCCGCCTTCGCCCTGACCTTGCCGCTGGCCTTGCTGGAAACCGAAGCCATGCGCTGGACCACGGCCGGCGGCGGGGCCAATGGCGAATTGATCGGCGCCATGGCCTGGTCGGTGCTCGGCCTCACGCTGGGCGGCAGCTCGCTGCTGTACCTGCTGATCCAGAAAGGCGCCGCCACCAGTGTCACCAGTCTGATGTACCTGGTGCCGCCCAGCACGGCGTTGATGGCCTGGCTGCTGTTCGACGAGCCGATCACCGTGCTGATCGTCGCCGGTGTCGCGCTCACCGCCATCGGGGTCAGCCTGGTGGTGCGCCAGAAGGCCTGACCGGCCGCGCCGGCAGTGCCAGAATCCGCCCATGTTGCAAGGCTTCGAGACACTGCGCATCGAGCGTGACGGGGTTGCGCTGAACCTGCGGCGCGCCGGTGCGGGGGCCCCGCTGCTGCTGCTGCATGGCCATCCGCAAACCCATGCCATGTGGCATGGCGTGGCGCCGCAACTGGCGCAGCGTTTCGAGGTGGTGCTGATGGACTTGCGCGGCTACGGCGACTCCGGCCGGCCGGATGCCGGCGCCGACTCCGGCGGCTATGCCAAGCGCGAGCTGGCGCTCGACGCGCTGGCGGTGATGCGGGGCCTGGGCCACGCCCGCTTCCAGGTGCTGGCGCATGACCGCGGCGCGCGCGTCGCGCACCGGCTGGCGCTCGACCACCCCGCAGCCGTCGAGCGCATGCTGCTGCTCGACATCGCCCCCACGCTGGCGATGTACCGCAACACCACCGAGGCTTTCGCCCGCGCCTACTGGCACTGGTTCTTCCTCATCCAGCCGCCGCCGCTGCCGGAGGCATTGATCGCGTCGGACCCGGTGCGCTACGTGCGCAGCGTGATGGGCGCGCGGCACGCCGGCCTGTCCGCCTTCGCGCCCGAAGCGCTGGCCGAGTACGAACGCTGCGCCGCGATCGCCGGCAGCGCCGGATCCATCTGCGCCGACTACCGCGCCGGCGCCGGCATCGACCTGCAGCACGACCAGGCCGACGTGGACGCCGGCCGCAAGCTGGCGCAGCCGCTGCGCGTGCTGTGGGGCGCGCACGGCGCGGTGGGCCGCTGCTTCGACGTGCCGGCGCTGTGGCGCGCCGCCGCCGACCATTTTTCCGGCCGCGCGGTTCCGTGCGGCCACTACATCGCGGAAGAAGCGCCCGAGCTTCTGCTGCGCGAATCCATGGACTTTTTCAGGAGCATCCCTTGAGCAAGAAGCGCATCGCAGTCATCGCCGGCGACGGCATCGGCAAGGAAGTCATGCCCGAGGGCATGCGCGTGGTGCAAGCCGCCGCCAGCAAGTTCGGCATCGACCTGGCCTTCGACGTGTTCGACTTCTCCAGCTGGGAATACTGCGAGAAGCACGGCAAGTACCTGCCCGACGACTGGAAGGACCAGATCGGCGGCCACGACGCCATCTTCTTCGGCGCCGTCGGCTGGCCCGAGAAGATCGCCGACCACACCTCGCTGTGGCAGTCGCTGCTGCTGTTTCGCCGCGAGTTCGACCAGTACGTCAATCTGCGGCCGGCGCGGCTGATGCCCGGCATCATCGCCCCGGTGGTGCGGCGCGACGGCAGTCCGCGCCAGCCCGGCGAGATCGACATGTACATCGTGCGCGAGAACACCGAGGGCGAGTACAGCAGCATCGGCGGGCGCATGTACCCGGGCACCGAGCGCGAGATCGTGATGCAGGAGACGGTGATGTCGCGCATCGGCGTGGACCGGGTGCTCAAGTTCGCGTTCGAGCTGGCTCAGTCGCGCCCCAAGAAGCACCTGACCAGCGCCACCAAGTCCAACGGCATCGCCATCACCATGCCGTACTGGGACGAGCGCGTGGCGGAGATGGCAAAGCAGTACCCCGGCGTGAAGCAGGACAAGTTCCACATCGACATCCTCACCGCCCACTTCGTGCAGCGGCCCGACTTCTTCGACGTGGTGGTGGCCAGCAACCTGTTCGGCGACATCCTGAGTGACCTGGGCCCGGCCTGCACCGGCACCATCGGCATCGCGCCCAGCGCCAACCTGAACCCGGACCGCAAGTTTCCCTCGCTGTTCGAGCCGGTGCACGGCTCGGCGCCCGACATCTACGGCAAGAACATCGCCAACCCGATCGGCCAGATCTGGTGCGGCGCGATGATGCTGGACTTCCTGGGCCACAAGGATGCGCACGACGCGATCCTGCGGGCGATCGAGCAAGTGCTCGATCCGAAGTCGGGCGCGCCGCGCACCGGCGACATCGGCGGCAAGGCCAGCACCACCGACGTCGGCAAGGCCATCGCGCAAGCCTTGTAACGGCGACCAGCGGCTGCAGGCGGCCTTGCGGCAGTGCCTGAAAACGGCCGCGAACCCGCATCAATGCTCAGTTTCGGCCCCGCAATCCGCGGGCGGCGTGTTGTATTGCCGCATGCTGTATTGACACCGTTTGGCCTGCTGGCTTTAATCGCGCCAGTGGCCCGCGGGCCGCGCGACAGCGTCTCCCCTTCCTGCCTTTGCGCCCATGGCCACGCCGGAACGGGAGACAAATTTTTTGAGCAGAGACAGCGTCAACAAAAAACCATCTGAACGAGGGCCCCCTGTGAACAAGACCGAACTCATCGAGCACATCGCGAAACACGCCGACATTTCCAAGGCCGCCGCCACCCGGGCGCTGGAATCGATGATCGGCGCCGTCAAGACCACGCTGAAGAAAGGTGGCTCCGTTTCGCTGGTGGGTTTCGGCACTTTCGCGGTCGGAAAAAGGGCTGCCCGGGCCGGTCGCAATCCGCGCACCGGCGCAGCGATTAAAATCAAGGCTGCCAAGGTGCCCAAGTTCCGTCCCGGCAAGGCGCTCAAGGATGCGCTGAACTGATGGCCGGTTGTTTCCAGTGGGGTGCTTAGCTCAGTTGGTAGAGCAGCGCCCTTACACGGCGTAGGTCGGCGGTTCGAGCCCGTCAGCACCCACCACGAGAGAAGGCGAACCGAGGTTCGCCTTTTTGTTTTTGAAGACCGCGAGTTCCAAGCATGTTTGATTTCGTCCGCAAGCACACCAGGGTGATGCAGTTCCTGCTGTTCATCCTGATCGTCCCTTCCTTCGTGCTGTTCGGCGTGGAGGGCTACAACAGCATGAGCGACAAGGGCGCCGTGGTGGCCACCGTGGATGGCCAAGAGATCACGCAGTCCGAATGGGACGCCGCGCACAAGGCCGAAGTCGACCGCATGCGCCAGCAGATGCCGACCCTGGACGCCAAGCTGTTCGACTCGCCGGCGGCCAAGTTCGGCGCGCTCGAGCGGCTGGTGCGCGAGCGCGTGCTGGCGGCGGCGGCGGAGCAGGCGCGGCTGTTCGTCAGCGACGCCCGGGTGGCCCGCGAGCTGCAGGGCAACGAGCTGATCGCCGCCTTGCGCGGCGCCGACGGCAAGCTGGACATGGACCGCTACCGGCAGATGCTGGCCCAGCAAGGCATGTCGCCGGAGGTGTTCGAGAACTCGGTGCGGGCCGAGCTGGCCACCCGCCAGGTGCTCGGCGCGGTGGCGCAGTCCGCCTTCGTGACGCCGACGGTGGCGGGCGTGGCGCTGGGTAATTACTTCGAGCGGCGCGAAGTGCGGGTGGCGCGGTTCGCGCCGGCCGACTTCCAGGCCAGGGTGGAGCCCACGGATGCGCAGATCGAGGCCTACTACAAGGCCAACCCGCAGCAGTTCCAGGCGCCGGAGCAGGCCAACGTGGAATACGTGGTGCTGGACCTGGCGGCGGTGCAGGGCGGCATCGCGCTGCCCGAGCAGGACCTGAGGACCTACTTCGAGCAAAACGCCGCGCGCCTGTCCGGCGGACAGCAGGAAGAGCGCCGCGCCAGCCACATCCTGATCGCCGTGCCCAAGGGCGCGTCGGCCGCCGACAAGGACCAGGCCAAGGCCCGCGCCGGGGAGCTGCTGGCGCAGGTGAGAAAGGCCCCCGACAGCTTCGCCGAAGTGGCCAAGAAGAATTCGCAGGACCCCGGCTCCGCGCCCCAGGGCGGCGACCTCGACTTCTTCAGCCGCGGCGCCATGACCAAGGCGTTCGAGGACGCCGCCTTCGGGCTCAAGCAAAAGGGCCAGATCAGCGACGTGGTCGAGACCGAGTTCGGCTTCCACATCATCCGCCTGACCGACATGAAGGTGCCCAAAACGCGGACCTTCGAGGAAGTGCGCCCCGAGATCGAGGCGCAGCTGCGCGGCGAACAGGCGCAACGCAAGTACGCCGAGGCCGCCGATGCCTTCAGCAACGGCGTCTACGAGCAGTCCGACAGCCTCAAGCCGGTGGCCGAAAAGCTCAAGCTCGAAGTGCGCAGCGCCAGCGGCATCACGCGCACCCCGCAGCCGGGCGCCACCGGGCCGCTGGCCAATCCCAAGTTCCTGCAGGCCTTGTTCGGCCCCGACTCGGTCGAGCGCACGCGCAACACCGAGGCGCTGGAGATCGGCCCGAACCAGATGGTGTCCGGCCGCATCACGCAGTACACGCCCGCGCGCACCCGGCCGCTGGCCGAAGTGCGCGCGCAGGTGCGCGAGCGCGTGGTGGCCGAGCGCGCCGCCGAACTGGCCCGCAAGGAAGGCCAGGAGCGCCTGGCCGCGTGGAAGGCTGATCCGGCTGCCGCTGCTGCGGCCCTGCCGGCGGCCGTGCCGCTGTCGCGGCAGGACGCGGGCAAGCAGCCGCCGCCGGTGATCGAGGCCGCCTTGCGCGCGGATGCGGCGGCGCTGCCGGCGCTGCTGGGCGTCGACCTGGGTGCCGAGGGCTATGCCGTGGTGCAGGTGGTCAAGGTGCTGCCGCGCGAGGTGCCGTCGCCCCAGCAGGCGCAGCAGGAGCGCGAGCAGTACCTGCGCGCCTGGAGCATGGCCGAGAGCGTGGCCTACTACAACCTGCTCAAGGAGCGGTTCAAGGTCAAGCTGGAAGTCGCGCAGCCGAAGAACGACCTGCTGCAATAGTAGGCCCCTTGCCGCGGCAGCAGCGCGGCGCCGATGGTGCATTTCCGTCGTGCCGAACAGCTGCAGCAGCACCGGCCCGATGCCGTCGATGGCACGGCGCAGCACGGCCGGCGGAATCGGCGAGTCGCCGTACGTCATGGTGCGCAGGCTGGCGAAATCGGTGCTGGCGAAGTCCGGGTGGTCCAGCATCATCTGCAGCACGGCGGGCACCAGGCCCAGGCCCAGGCCCATCACCGGCGCCGGCGCGGCGCGGAACGCCGCCAGCACCAGCGCCGCACTGGCTGGCGCAGGACGATGGTGGTGCAGCCGGCGTATGGCCGGTTCAGGCCAGCGAGCAGGTCGCCCGCGTGGAACAGCGGCAGCGGCAGCACGCTGACGTCGTCGGGTCGAAGCCGGCGTGGTGATCAGCAACATCGGGCCGACCGCCACCGTCTGGCTGCCCGGGCGCGAGCTGACGCCGACCTGGCCGCAGCGCGCCCCGGCTGGCCGGTACCGGTACCGGCGCTGGGCGACTTCGACGAGGCCGGCGAGGTCGAGGCTTGTTCCCCGGCTGTGCTGATGCCAAAATGCTGTCGGTCCGCGTGATGCGCGGAGAGTGGCCGGCGCAGCGCTCCTGTGCGGGCTTCGACATGCCGCAAGACACCCCGCTGGCCAACATCTGGCACGTGGGCGATGCGGTCAAGGACTATGGCGACGGCGGCACCCAGGCTTGCGCGTAGACGCCCCGCCAGGCCGCGACACGGCGCTGGTGGCGCTGGAGCCGACGATGACGGAATCGAACGCATGACTGAAGCACTCCAGGCCCAGCTGGACGCGGCCCGCTGGCTGCTGGCCGACCTGCGCGCCGCGTTCGACGCCGGCGCCGGCGCGCTGGCGCGGCTGTGCGTCGTCGACGGCCGGCTGGACGGCGGCAAGCTCGACGCGCAGCAGGTCACCAGTTTCGAGCTGGCTTGGGCGGGGGCCGAGCTGCTGGCGGCGCAAACGTGCGTGGCCACGTTGACCCCGCAGACCCAGCCGGCGCAGGCCGCCCTGGTGCTGTTGTTCACCGTCGATGCCGCCAGCGCCGTGCTGGCGCGGCTGGAGACGATCTACCTGGAAGCGCAGCTGCCGCTGGCGCCGCTGCGCGCCACTGCCGCCGACGAACGCTGGGACGCGCTGCGCCGCGCCGCTGGCGGTGCCGTGGCCCTCGAGGCCGCCGGCCGCGCCGTGGCCGCCTCCGACGGCGAGGTGGGCCCGACCGAACTCGACGAGCAGCACGCGCTGGCGCAGGATTCCTTTCGCCGCTTTTCCGAGGAAGTGGTGGCACCACAAGCCGAAGCCATCCATCGCCACGACCTGACGGTGCCCGAGAGCATGCTGCAGCCGATGCGCGAGATGGGCGTGTTCGGCCTGGCCATCCCCGAGAAATACGGCGGCAGCGGCCCGGATGAAGGCGAGGACACGCTGCTGATGGTGGTGGTGACCGAGGCCTTGTCCGAAGGCTCGCTGGCCGCGGCCGGCAGCCTGATCACCCGGCCGGAAATCCTCAGCCGCGCCTTGCTGGCCGGCGGCACGGAAGAACAGAAGGCGCACTGGCTGCCGCAGCTGGCCGCCGGCGAGCCTTTGTGCGCGATCGCGATCACCGAGCCGGACCACGGCTCCGACGTGGCCGGCCTGACCTTGCGCGGCACCCGCGTGCCCGGCGGCTGGCGCCTGAACGGCGCCAAGACCTGGTGCACCTTCGCCGGCAAGGCCGGGGTGTTGATGGTGGTCACGCGCACCAACCCCGATCGCTCGCTCGGCCACAAGGGCCTGAGCCTGCTGCTGGTGGAAAAGCCATCCTACGACACGCACGACTTCAGCTTCAGGCAGGAGCAGGGCGGCAGGCTGACCGGGCGCGCGATCCCCACCATCGGCTACCGCGGCATGCATTCCTTCGACCTGTCGTTCCAGGACTTGTTCGTGCCCGACGCCAACGTGGTCGGTGGCGAGGCCGGCCTGGGCAAAGGCTTCTACCTGACCATGGCCGGCATGGTGGGCGGGCGCATGCAGACCTCGGCCCGCGCCTGCGGCGTGATGCGGGCGGCGCTGCGCGCCTCGATCCGCTACACCGGCGATCGCAAGGTGTTCGGCGCTCCGCTGCTGGAGTACCAGCTGACGCTGGCCAAGCTGGCGCGCATGGGCGCCCGGCTGGCTGCCTGCCGCCACCTGGCGTACGCGGTGGCCGGCATGGTCGACCGCGGCGAGGGCCGCATGGAAGCCAGCCTGGTCAAGCTGCTGGCCTGCCGCTCGGCCGAGATGGTCACGCGCGAGGCGGTGCAATTGCACGGCGGCATGGGCTACGCGGAGGAGTCGGCGGTCAGCCGCTACTTCGTCGATGCGCGCGTGCTGTCGATCTTCGAGGGCGCCGAGGAAACGCTGGCGCTGAAGGTGGTGGCGCGCAGCCTGCTGGAACGCGCGCTGGGCGTGGCGACCACGGGGGCATGACCATGGGCGACAAGGCGATCCTCTGCGGCATGCGGGTGGTGGAGGCATCGGCCTTCGTCGCCGCGCCGCTGGGCGGCATGACGCTGGCGCAGATGGGGGCCGACGTGATCCGCATCGACGCGCTGGGCGGCGGCCTGGACTACCGGCGCTGGCCGGTGACCAGGGACAACACCAGCCTGTTCTGGGCCGGCCTGAACAAGGCCAAGCGTTCGGTGGCGCTGGACCTGGCGTCACCCGAAGGCCGCGAGCTGGCGCAGGCGATCATCTGCGCGCCGGGCGACGACGCCGGCATCTTCCTGACCAACTTTCCGCCGCGCGGCTGGCTGGATCACGACAAGCTGCGCGCGCGCCGGCCCGACCTGGTCCAGCTGACCTTGCAAGGCGACCGCCATGGCGGCTCGGCGGTCGACTACACCGTCAATGCGCGCGTCGGCGTGCCCTTGTTCACCGGCGCGCCCGCGAGCGAGGAGCCGGTCAACCACGTGCTGCCGGCCTGGGACCTGGTCACCGGCCAGATGGTGGCGGTGGGCCTGCTGGCGGCGGAGCGGCATCGGCTGCGCACCGGCCAGGGCCAGCACGTCAAGCTGGCGCTGGAAGATGTGGCGCTGGCCGTGATGGGCCACCTGGGCTTCATCGCCGAGGCGCAGCAGGGCGAGCCGCGGCAGCGCCACGGCAACGAGCTGTTCGGCGCCTTTGCGCGCGACTTCCGCTGCGCCGATGGCGAGCGGGTGATGGTCGTTGGGTTGACGCTCAAGCAGTGGCGCTCGCTGGTCGAGGCGATGGGGCTGGGCGAACAGATGGACCGGCTCGCAAAGCGGCTGGCACTCGACCTGGCGCAGGAAGGCAACCGCTTTCACGCCCGTGCCGAGATCGCCGCGCTGGTCGGGCCGTGGATGGCGGCGCGCCCGCTGGCCGAAGTCGCCGCGGCGTTCGATCGCCACGGGGTGTGCTGGGGTCGCTACCAGTGCATCGCCGACCTGGTGCGCAACGATCCGGCCTGCTCGCCGGCCAACCCGATGTTCAGCGCGATCGAGCAACCCGGCGTCGGGCCCATGCTCGCTGCCGGCATCCCGCTCGACTTCGGCGCCGTGCCGCGCCGGCCGGTCGCCCCCGCGCCGCGGCTGGGGCAGCACACGGAGCAGGTGCTGCATGAAGTGCTGGGGCTCGACGCCGCGGCGTTCGGCAAGCTGCACGACCGGGGCCTGGTCGGGGCCTGAGGCGAGCGCGTCAGGGCTTGCGCCGCGCCGCCTTCACCGGCGCCACCACCTGCGGCCCCTGCGCCGCGAAGCCGTGCACGAACAGGTGCGCGATGCGCACGGCCAGCTCCTGCGGGCCGATCTCGCCCGAGCGGTGGTACCAGTTGAAGGTCCAGATCATCATCCCGTACAGCAGCAGCGCGTAGGGCTTGCGCACGCGCTGCGGCTCCATCAGCTCGGGGTTCAGCTCGTGCAGCAGGCCTTCCAGCAGCTCCGTCACGCGCACCTCGAGCCGCCGCACTTCCTGCAGCTGCGCCTTGGGCAGGTACTTCAGGTCGTTCATCAGGATGATGTGCTCGTCGCGCTCGCGCGCCGCGCCGCTGACGAAGCTGTCGACGAATTGCTGCAAGCGCGCCTCGGCCGGCAAGGCCAGCGCGACGATCCGCACCAGCTCGTCGGCCTGGCGCGTGATGTGATCGCGCACGATGCCGTACAGGAGGTCTTCCTTGCTGGGAAAGTAGTGGTACAGGTGCGACTTGGACGTGCCGCAGGCGTTGGCCACGTCCATCATGGTCGCCACATCGAAGCCCTTGCGCGCGATCAGCGCGGCGGCCTTGTCCAGGATGACCTGTTTCTTGCTGTCGTAGTCTTCGGATCGCACCCGCGTCATGGTTCCCCTCCTGCCGGACCGGTCGCCGCTGTCCCCCGGCAGGGGGTTTGCGTCCCGGACCGAAGCCGCTTATAGTTAGACCGACCAGTCGGACTATATAACGCCCTCGTGGCAACAGGATTCAGGGCACGCATGGAGACAAGCAACGACAAGCAGCTGTTGATCGTCGGTGCCGGCCACGCCGGCAGCGAACTCGCGATCGCGGCGCGCAATGGCGGCTGGAGCGGCGGCATCACGCTGCTGTGGGACGAGACGGCGCTGCCCTACCACCGCCCGCCGCTGTCGAAGGCCTACCTGGCGGGCAAGGCGGACGCGGAGTCGCTGGCCTTGCGGCCGCGCTCTTCCTACGACGACGCCAAGGTCACGCTGCGCCCCGGCGCGCGCATGCAGTCGATCGACCGCGGCAACCGGCGCGTCACGCTGGCCGACGGCACGGTGCTGCCGTACGACAAGCTGGCGCTGTGCACCGGCGGCCGGCCGCGGCCGCTGGCCTGCTCCGGGCTGCCGGCCGGCGGCGCCGCCAACCTGCTGTACCTGCGCACCCTGGCCGATGCCGAAGGGATCCGCCTGCGCCTGGTGGCGGGTTCGCGGCTGGTGGTGATCGGCGGCGGCTACATCGGCCTGGAAGTGGCGGCCTCGGCGCGCGCCATCGGCGCGGAAGTGACCTTGCTGGAGGCACAACCGCGCGTGCTGGCGCGCGTTGCCGGCGCCGAGATCTCGGCCTTCTATGAGTCCGTGCACCGGGACGCTGGCGTGGACCTGCGCACTGGCGTGCTGGTTGAGGCGGTCGAGATGGCCGGTGACCAGATCGTCACGGTGCTGTGCGCCGGCGGCGAGCGCGTCCCGGCCGACCTGGTGGTGGCCGGCCTGGGCATGCTGGTCAACGTGGAGGCGGCGCAAGCGGCCGGCATCGCGACCGAGGCAGGCATCCCGGTGGACGAGCGCGCCTGCACGGCCGACACCGACATCGTGGCGGCGGGCGACTGCACGCTGCAGCAAAGCGCCCATTACGCGCGCGAGCTGCGCCTGGAGTCCGTGCCCAACGCGCTGGAGCAGGCCCGCGCCGCCGCCGCCTGGCTGTGCGGCAAGCCCAAGCCCGCCGCCGGCATCCCGTGGTTCTGGTCGGACCAGTACGACCTGAAGCTGCAGATGGCCGGCCTGTCGCAGGGGCACGACCGTTGCATCCTGCGCGGCGACCCGGCCAGGCGCTCCTTCAGCGCGTTCTACCTGCAGGGCAACCGTCTCCTTGCCATCGACGCAGTCAATCGTCCCGCCGAGTTCATGCTGGCCAAGCGCCTGCTGGGCCCCGGCTGCGTGGCCGATCCCGAGCGGCTGGCCGACGAAACCGTGCCGCTCAAGGATCTGCTGGCGCAAGCCTGAGTCCGGGGAATTCCCAATCCACCGGCCGGGGCTGGAAGCCCAGCAGCTCGCCCACGAGCGCGAGCGGCAGCAGGGGCTGATCGACTGCGAGGACTTCGGCGAAGGCGTGCGGGCGTTCGCGCAGCGGCGCAAGCCGGTGTTTCCGGGGCGCCCGTGACCTTGGTCGGCTGGGGCGATCAGCGCCGCGCATCCGGGCTTGCGGCCCGGCTGCCGCGGTGCTTCGCCTGCCCAGCAGCCTAGGACACCCAGGCGATCGCTTCGCCCAGGTCGGTGAAGGTGCGCAGCTTCAGCCCCGAGTTTTGCGCCGCCTTTTCGCGGGTGCCGCTGCGGTACTTGGCGTCGACCGCCGAGGCCGCCTGTTCCAGTTCCCGCAGCGCCCGGGCCGCGTGCGCGCCCAAGGTGATGTGGTCGGTGAAGGAAATGCCGATCTGCACCGCCAGCAGGTTCATGACCGCCTTGCGGACCCGCCGGCCCCGGGCCAGGCCGGCGACGAAGTCCGCGTAGGCGCACAGGTCCGCCAGCGCCGCCCGCCCCGACGCCTGGACGACGAGGACGGGCTGGCCGGGGCGAACGGTGATGGTGAAGGGGGCCATGCACATCGGATGTGTGTCGCACGGAGTCTGCCTTGCGCCCCGGTCCCGCCCCGCCGCGCCCGGCCCGGGGCCGTCGCTCTCAGGCCGTGACTTCTTCCGTGGTCGCCCGCCGCAGCTCGCGCCGCTCGGCGAAGTCGAACCAGCGGCCGCGGTGCACGGTGGCCGTGTTGTCCCACATCACCAGGTCGCCCACCTGCCAGTGGTGCTGGTGGACGAACTCGCGCTGGGTGGCGTGTTCCATCAGGTCCAGCAGCAGCATGCGGCCCTCGGCCACCGTCATGCCCTCGACCTCGCAGGCGTGGATGCCCACGAACAGGATCTTGCGGCCGGTGCGCGGGTCGGTCTGCACCAGCGGCCAGGACGCCGGCGCAATCGCGGCGCGCTGCTCCTGCGTGTACTGCGTATCGCCCAGCAGGAAGCGCGAATGCAGCGCGTAGTGCACTGCCTGCAGCTTCTCGATCTGGCGTTTGCGCCATGCCGGCAAGGCGTCGTAGGCCATGCGCAGGTCGGCGAACTCGGTTTCGCCGCCGAAGCCGGGCACCGTCACGGCCGACAGCATCGAGTACTTGGCGCGCGGCTTTTGGAACGAGCTGTCGCTGTGCCACAGCTGGTTGGCGACGTTGCCCACGATCTTGGCGTGCTGGCGATCCGCCACGTCGCCGTCGACCTTGACGTTGGAGATGTCGGCCAGTTCGGCGTACTCGAAGCGGTGCGGCCCGCCCTTGAGCTTGCGCAGGCCCATGTCCAGCGGACCGAGCGCCTTGGCAAAGGCGATCTGCTGGCTCTGCGTCAGCGGCTGGTTGCGAAACACCAGCACGGCGTGCCGGTCCATCGCGTCTTCGATGGCCTTCACCTGCGCCGGCGTCAGCGGCTCGCGCAGGTCGATGCCGGTGGCTTCGGCCGCGAACGGCTGCAGCGGCCTGGTTTCAAGGATGCCCATGCTGTCGTGCTCCCTAGTCGATCTTGATTCCGGCCGTCTTGACGATGGCAGCCCATTTGTCGATGTCCTGGCGGATCTGCGCGGTGTACTGCTCCGCGGTCGAGCCGACCGGCTCCATTCCCAGCTGCTGCATGCGGGCGGTGACTTCCGCGCTGCGCACCACCTGGCCGATGTCGGCGCTGATCTTGTGCAGCAAGGCCGGCGGCAGGCCAGCCGGCGCGATGATGCCGATCACGCTGACCGCGCTGAAGCCGGGCACGGTCTCGGCGATCAGCGGCACCTCGGGGTTGGACAGGGCGCGCTTTGGGCTCGACAGCGCGATCAGCTTCATGCGGCTGTCCTTGACGAACGGCATCGACGAAAACAGCACGTCGAACAGCAGCGGCACGCGGCCGCCGATCACGTCTTGCTGCGCCGGCGCACTGCCCTTGTAAGGCACGTGCACCATGCGGATGCCGGCCATGTGGGACAGCATTTCGCCAGCCAGGTGGGTGCCGGTGCCGGCGCCCGGCGTCGCGAAGCTCAGCGCCGTGGGGTTTTTCTTGGCGTAGGCGATCAGCTCGGCCATCGTGTTGAACGGCTGCGAGGGATGCGCGAACAGCCCGAAGTGCGCCTGCGCGACCTGCGACACGCCGACCAGGTCTTTCCTGGTGTCGTAGGAGAGGTTGGGTTGCAGGCTGGGATTGATCGTCAGCGCCGTGATCGCCATGCCCAGCGTGTAGCCGTCGGCCGGTGACTTGGCGACGATGCCGGTGCCCAGCATGGTGCCGGCGCCCGGCTTGTAATCGACCACCACCGGCTGCTTCCAGGCGGCCTGCAGGCCGATGGCGATCAGCCGCGCCACCGTATCGGTGGGGCCGCCTGCGGTGAACGGCACGATCAGCTTGACCGGCTTGTCGGGCCAGGCGTCGACCGCCTGGGCCGCCGCGAAGGTGGGTGCGAGCGCCACGGCCACCGCGGCCAGGACGGCGCGGCGCGGAAAGGTGCGCGGGAAGGGCTTGTTCATGTGATGTCTCCTGTGGGGGCCTTGGCTGATTGCGGACGGCTCCCGGCGATGGTAGTGCGGGTCATGTAACGGGCGCGCCCGACGTAATCGGGAATCGCCTTGTGCATCGCCGCGCGATTGTCCCAGACCAGCACCTGGTCCTTGGCCCAGCGCACGCGGCAGGTCAGCTCGAAGCGGCTGCAGTGGTCGTGCAGAAACTGCAGCAGCGGCCGGCTCTCGTCGTCCGTCATGCCGTCGATGCGTTGCACGTAGACGCGGTTGACGTACAGGAAGCGGCGGCCGGAGCCGGGATGCGTGCAGACCAGCGGATGAACCGTCTCGCGGTCGCCCGCATCCACGTCCATCTCGGTCTTGACGCTGGTGGCGCTCCACACCTGCTTTTTCTGCGCCTGGTAGGCCGAGCCGTAGACACGGGTGGCGCTGTGCACCGCGCTCAGGCCGTCGACCACCTGGCGCATGGTGGGCGAGAGCGCCTCGTAGGCGGCCACCATGTTGAGGAAACCGGTGTCGCCACCGAAATCCGGCACGGTGACGGCGCGCATGATCACCGCAGCCGGCGGCTGCGCCATGTAGGTGCTGTCGGCATGCCAGTTCTCGCCCACCACCCGGCCGGTGTCGTCGGCGTCGCGGCGGATCACGTGGATGTCCTGAAAGCCGTCCACGCTGTGCAGCTGCGGCATGGCCATCAACGGGCCGAAGCGGCTGCTGAAAGCCAGGTGCTGCTCGTGCGTGAGAGGCTGGTCGGGAAACCAGACCACCAGGTAGTCATGGAACGCCTGGCGGATCTCGTTCCAGGTCGCGTCGTCCAGCGGTTGCGACAGGGCTACGCCGCGGATCTCCGCACCGATCGTGCCATTGGCCGGCCGCACCTCGATCCGCTTGAATTTCAGCGGGTTGTCCCACATGGTTTGCATGTCAGCCTCCGCCCAGCCGCCCCAAGGAGGCTGAAGCCTCCTTGGGGGGCAGTGAGTACACGGAGTGACGAACGCGGGGGTTCATCAGTCCGCCGTCGCGCCAGAGGCCTTGACCACCCGCGCCCACTTCGGGATCTCGGCGCGGATGAAGGCGTCGAACTGTTCCGGCGTGTTGCCCATGGGCGTCAGGCCGATGTCCGCCATGCGCTGCTTCACCTCGGGGGTCTGCAACGCCTTGTTCATGTCGGCGCTGATCTTGTGCACCACGTCGCGCGGGGTGGCCGCGGGCACCACGGCGCCGAACACGCTCTCGACGCTGAAGCCCGGCAGGGTCTCGGCCACCGTCGGGATCTCCGGCGCGATCGGCGAGCGCTTCGGACTCATGATCGCGATGGGCTTGAGGCCACCCGACTTGATGTGCGGCAGCGAGGAGAACAGCGGATCGACCAGCAGGTCGACGCGGCCGGCGATCACGTCGGGATAGGCGCCGCCCGCGCCCTTGTACGGCGTGTGCAGGATGTCGATGCCGGCCGTGGTCTTGAGCAGCTCGGCGCCCAGATGCATGGAGCTGCCGCTGCCTGGCGAGGCATAGCTCAGCTTGCCGTTCTTCGCCAGCGCGATCAGATCCTTCAGGTTGCCGGCCGGCAGCTTGGACGAGGCGGTGATCACCACCGGAGAGCTCGCCAGCAGCGAGACGCCCGCCAGGTCTTTGAGCGTGTCGTACGGCATGGCCTTGCGCAGGCTGGGGTTGATCATGTGGCCGGTGATCACCAGCCCGATCGTGTGGCCATCCGCCGGCGCCTTGGCGACGAAGTCGGTGCCCAGCACGGTGCCGGCGCCGGGCTTGTACTGCACGATCACCGGCTGCTTCCAGGTCCCGCTCAGGTTGCGCTCCAGCAGGCGCGCCAGGATGTCGATGGCGCCACCGGGGGCGTTGGGCACGATGATCGTGACCGGCCTGGACGGGAAGGCGGCCTGGGCCGCGGCGGCCAGCGGCAGAACGGCGCAGGCCGCGGCGGCCAGCAGTTGCTTGACGAATTTCATTGTGGTTCCTTACTGTTTCTCGAAGCCGATCGCCTTGACCATCGCGCCCCACTTGTCGTAGGCGATGCGCATCTCGCTGGTGAGTTCGGCCGGGGTCGAAGGCGAGGCCTCCCAGGCGCCCTTGGCGTAGAACTCCCTGACGTCCGGCGAGTTCAGCGTCTGCACCAGCAGCGCGTTCAGCCGCGCCACCACGTCGGGAGGCATCTTCGCCGGCCCGACGATGGAGATCCAGCTGGTCAGGTCGATGCCGGGGATGCCTTGCTCGTTGAAGGTCGGCACGTCCGGCGCCGCCGGCATGCGCTTGGGCGAGGCCACGCCGACCATGCGGATGCGGCCGGTGGCGGTGTTGGAGATGGCCGTTGGCGCGGCATCGAAGTAGGCCTGCACGCGCCCTTCGAGCAAATCACGCGCCGCTTCGGCCGTGCCTTTGTACGGCACGTGCGTGACCTCGATGCCGGCAGTCCTGGCGAACGCCAGCGCGTAGATGTGCGACGAGGTGCCGGTGCCGAAGGAGGCGAAATTCAGCTTGCCCGGGTTGGCCTTGGCCCACATGACCAGGTCCTTGGCGGTCTGCACCGGCAGCGAGGTGTGCACGGTCAGCACCAGCGGGCCGCGCGCCGCCAGGGTGATCGGCGTGAAGTCCTTGAACGGGTCGTAGGGGACGCTGGGGAGTGTGTGCGGGTTCTGCGCGAACAGGGAAGAGGGCGCGTACAGCAAGGTGTAGCCGTCCGGGTTGGCGCGCATCACTTCGCTGGCCGACAGCATCATGCTGGCGCCCGGCTTGTTCTCCACGACCACCTGGCCGCCGGTGAGTTCGGCCAGCCGCCGTGCAACCGAGCGGGCTTGACCGTCCAGCGATCCGCCGGCTGCCAGGCCCACCAGCAGGCGGATCGGCCGCCCGGGCTGCGGAAAGGCCGCTTGCGGCAGCGCGGACAGCGGCGCCGCGAGGGCGGCGGCCGCTGTCAAAGCGCTAAAGTGACGACGAGAAATGAGCGAACTATCCATTTTCAGGTCTCCTGATGTTTTGGTCGGCATGGACCAAAGGAAAGTATTTGATTATTTTGGGCGATCCGTCCAAAATAAGCAATATGAACACTCCCGAGGATAACGGCAGCGGCCAGCAGCGGCCCGACACGGTCAGCGCACTGGAGCGGGGGATCGCGGTGCTGCGCTGCTTTACGGAAGAGCGGCGCACCCTGACTTCCACCGAGCTGTCGCGCCTGACCGGCGTGCCGCGCGCCACGGTCGGCCGGCTGGCATCGACGCTGGCCACGCTGGGCTTGTTGAAGCAGCAGCCGGACGGCGACCGCTACATGCTGGGCCCGGGCGTGATCTCGATTGCCCGCGTGTTCCTGGCCGGGCTGGACGTGCGCGCCGTCGCCCGGCCGCACATGCAGGCGCTGGCCGAGGCCGCCAGCGGCTCGGTCTACCTGGCGGTGCCGGACGGGCTGGAGATGGTGCTGATCGAGGCCTGCCGACCGCGCACCACCATGCTGTCGCCGCGCCTGGACGTCGGCTCGCGCGCGCCGATCGCCAATTCGGCGCTGGGCCGCGCCTATCTGTGGGCGTTGGCCAAGCCGGAGCGGGAGGCGCTGGTGGAGTCGCTGCGCCTGTCGCGCGGCAGCGAGTGGGCGGCGCTGGAGCCAGGCCTGCGGCGCTCGCTGGCCGACGCCGACCAGCTCGGCTACAGCATTTCGGCCGGCGAGTTCCACCGCGAAATCAACTCCGTCTCGGTGCCCCTGGTCGGGCCGGGCGGCGAAGTGATGGCACTCAACTGCGGCACCGCCGCCTTCTTCTACACCGACGAGCGCCTGTGCCAGGTGGTCGCCCCGCAACTGCTGCGGATGGCCGATGCGCTGGCGGCCGACATCGGCGGCCACGTGCCCAAGCCCCGCTGACAACGACTCCAGGAGACATGATTCCATGACCGAACCGGTGCGCAAGCTGCGCAGCAACTTCCCCCGCGGCTCTTACCTCTGGGCCGTGCGCAACGCGCAGTGGCACGCGATGGGCATCCCCGAGCAGGACTGCGACAAGCCCAAGATCGCCGTCGTCAACAGCAGCTCGGAGCTGGCCGCCTGCTACAGCCACCAGGACCAGGTGGCCAAGGAGGTCAAGGAGGCGATCCGCGCTGCCGGCGGCGTGCCGTTCGAGATCCGCACCGCCGCGCCCAGCGACTTCGTCACCGGCGCCGGCGCCCGCGGCGCCTACATGCTGGCCGCGCGCGACCTGGTCACCAACGACATCGAGGTGGCCGTCGAAGGCGCCCAGCTCGATGGCATGGTCTGCCTGACCTCCTGCGACAAGACCGTGCCCGGCCAGCTGATGGCCGCGGCCCGCCTGAACGTGCCCACCATCATGGTGCCCTGCGGCTACCAGGCCAGCGGCGAGTACAAGGGGCGGCACGTCGACATCGAGGAGGTGTTCATCCACTCGATGCACGCGATGCTGGGCAGCACCTCCACCGAGGACGTGATCGGCATGAGCCGCTGCGCGATCCGCTCGCCCGGCGTCTGCTCGGGCCTGGGTACTGCCAATACCATGCACGTCGTCTGCGAGGCGCTGGGCATGGCGCTGCCCGGCAGCGCGCCGGTGGCGGCGTTGTCGGACAAGATGTTCACCGACGCCCGCGCCGCCGGCGCCCGCATCGTGCAGATGGTGTGGGACGACCTGAAGCCGCGCGACATCCTGCAGCCGGGCGCCTTCGCCAACGCCGTCAAGGCCGTGCTGTCCATCGGCGGCTCGCTCAATGCGGTGAAACACTTGCAGGCGGTGGCAACCGAGGCGGAGAGCGGTGTCGACATCTACGGCCTGTTCGAGACGCTGGGCCCGAAGACGCCGGTGCTGGCCGGCCTGCGCCCGATCGGCGAGCACCTGATCGAGGAGTTCGAGGCCGCCGGCGGCTGCCGCGCGCTGATGAAGCAGCTGTTGCCGCTGCTGGATCCGGGCGCCATGACGGTCACCGGCGCCAGCGTGGCCGACAACCTGCGCGACACCCACGTCGCCAACCCGGAAGTGATCCGCTCGATCGACCGCCCCGTCGCGCCGCACCCGGCCATCATCCTGATGCGCGGCAACCTGGCGCCCGAAGGCGCGCTGACCAAGCCCGGCATCGGCGAGCGCAAGCTGCGCCGCTTCACCGGCCCGGCCGTCTGCTTCGACAGTTCCGACGCCGCCGTCGCCGCCTTGCGGGCCAAGGCCATCGCGCCGGGTTGCGTGATCGTGATGCGCGGCGCCGGCGCCTGCGGCGGACCGGCCATGGGCGGCGGCGCCTCGCGCGTGGTGTTCGCCATCGACGGCGCCGGCATCGGCGACCAGGTGGCGATGCTCACCGACGGCCACCTCTCCGGCCTGGTCTGCAAGGGCCTGGTCGTTGCCGAAGTGGCGCCCGAAGCCGCGCTGGGCGGGCCGCTGGCCCTGGTGCATGACGGCGACATCGTCACCGTCGACCTCGACACGCGGCGCGTCGACCTCGACGTGGCCGACGCCACCATGGAGCAGCGCCGCAGCGAATGGCAGCCGCCGAAGGCCCAGTTCGACCGCGGCTGGCTGCAGATCTACCGCCGCAACGTCGGCCCGCTGGCGCAAGGCGCCGTCCTCACCCGCGAGACCGCGAAATGACAGACAAGATTCTCCCCAAGATGCAGAGCCTGACGCGCACCGACGAGCGCATCCTGCAATCCGACATCTTCGAGCGCGACGCCAAGCCGCCGCGGCCCGACCTGGGCACGCTGCACGAGCCGGGCCGCGACATCCCCGTCTACCGCGATTGCGAAGTGCTGGTGATCGGCGGGGGGCCGTCCGGCTGCGCGGCGGCGGCGGCGGCCGCCCGCCAGGGCGCCGACGTCGTGCTGCTGGAGCGCTACAACCACCTGGGCGGCCTGTCCACCGGCGGGCTGGTGATCTGGATCGACCGCATGACCGACTGGGAAGGCAAGCTGGTGATCCGCGGCTTCGCCGAGGAGCTGTTCGACCGCCTGCCGGCCGACGCGGTGGCCGGCCCGAGCCCGCACGACTGGGGCTCGCAGGACAAGGACAAGGCGCACCACTGGTCGTTTCGCACCGCCGCCTACCACGGCATCGTCACCTGGTCGCCCACCATCGACCCCGAGCGCCTGAAGCTGCTGTCGCAGGAACTGGTGATCGAGCGCGGCGTGAAGCTGGTCTACCACTCGTGGGCCGCGATGCCGCTGATGGACGAAGGCAAGGTGGTGGGCGCCACCTTCGAAAGCAAGGAAGGCCGGATGGCGATCCGCGCCCGGGTGGTGATCGACGCCACTGGCGACGGCGACATCTTCGCCCGCGCCGGCGCCGCCTTCGTCAACGACATCGAGCAGGCGGACGTGCACCACTGCATGAACACCGCCTGGCTGTTCGGCGGCGTCGACATGGACAGGTGGATCGCCTTTCGCAGCGAGCAGCCCGAGGCCTGGGCCGCCTTCATGGCGGGCGGGCGCGAAAGCTGCGGCCTGTTCGAGCGGCCGTTCGTGTCCTGGCGCAACGACGTCGCGTTGTTCATGGGCCCGCGCCAGTCCGGCTACTCGGCGCTGGACGTGGACGACCTGACGGCCGTGGAGGTGCGCTCGCACCGCGCCATGGCTTCGCACCTGGAGTACTACCGCAAGAACGCGCCCGGCTTCGAAGACGCCTACATGATGCTGTCGGCGCCGCAGATCGGCGTGCGCCACGCGCGGCGCCTGAAGGGCGTCGATTCGGTGCTGCGCAGCCGCTGGCCGGAAGGCACGGCGCTGGCCGACGAGATCGGCGTGACGCCGGCCGTCTCGCCCAAGTTCCCGAATATCTCCATCCCCTACGGCGCGCTGGTGCCGGAGTCGCTCGACGGCCTGCTCGCTTGCGGGCGCCACATCTCCTGCGACCGCAACTCGCACGGCTTCATGCGCGAGATCCCGCAGTGCTGGATCACCGGGCAGGCCGCGGGCGTGGCCGCCGCGCTGGCGGTGCAGGCCGGCGTGCAGCCGCGCCACGTCGACATCGCGCAACTGCAGCAGGCGCTGGTCGCCCAGGGCGTGTACCTGCGGCCGCAGGCGCCGGCCGAGGCGGTGCTCGCCGCCGGGGAGCAGGCATGCGCCTGACCGACGAGGAAAAGGCCATGGCGGATGGCCGCGACGGCCCCGCCATCGCCAAGGCGATGGACTTGCTGGTGCGCTACGGCGAGGCGTTGGGCGCCGAGGCGCTGGTGGAGACGCGCAACGTCACCGGCACCGTCACAGCGACCACGCCGTTCATGCGCGACTTCGCGCTCGAGCGCGGCGGCATGGACGCGGTCTTCAGCGAGTTCAGCCTGGACAGCCAGGAGGTGGTTGCCATCCCCAAGGTGAAGGCCTTCAGCTCGCACCTGCAGCTGGGCTTCGATCCGCACCATCCCAAGGAAATGGGCGTAAGCGAGGAGATGGTGCGCTTTTACAAGAAAAGCGAGGCCGAGGTCGCGCGCCTGGGCGTGCAGATCCTCAACACCTGCACGCCGTACCAGGTGGGCAACGTGCCCACTCGCGGCGAGCATTGCGCCTGGATGGAATCGTCGGCGGTCGTCTACTGCAACTCGGTGCTGGGCGGCCGCACCAACACCGAAGGCCGCGAAAGCGTGGGCGCCGCGATGCTCACCGCCCGCATCCCCGACTGGGGCTTGCACCGCGACGAAGGCCGGCGCGGCACCATCGGCGTGCACCTGGACATGCCGGTGGAGTCGGTCGAGGACTGGGGCTTGTTCGGCTACTGGATGGGCGACTGGGTGCAGGAGCGCGTGCCCGTGATCACCGGCGCCGGCGCCGTGCCCAACCTGCCGCGCCTGAAGCACTTCGGCGCGGCCGCGTCGTCGTCGGGCGGGGTCGAGATGTTCCACCTGGTGGGCATCACGCCGGAAGCCAACACCTCCGAACAGGCGTACGGCGGCAACCGGCCGGCCGACCTGCGCCACTATGGGCCGCGCGAGCGCGCCGCCACGCTGGAGCGCATCAACGCCAACGGCAGCGACCGCCAGGTCGACTACGTGATGCTGGGCTGCCCGCACTACACCATCGAGCAGATCTGGGAAGCCGCGCAGCTGATCGAAGGCCGCCAGGTGCACGAGAACAGCGCGCTGTGGATCTTCACCCCGCGCGCCATCAAGGACGTCGCCACGCGCAACGGTTACACCCGGATCATCGAAGCGGCCGGCGGCAAGATCATGACCGACAGCTGCTCCGCCATGAGCCGCGCCGTGCCCCCCGGCACCAAGGTGGTGGCGCTCGATTCGGCCAAGCAGGCCCATTACCTGCCCGCCATCCTGGGCCTGCAGGCCTGGTTCGGCACCACCGCCCAATGCATAGACGCGGCCTGCAGCGGCCGCTGGAGCGCGCCATGAACACCGTCTCCACCACTGAAGCCGGCGCCGGCACTGGCCAGACGATCGTCATCCGCGGCCGCCGGGTGGTGCCCGGCATTGCCGAAGGCGAGGCGCTGGTCACCAACGAGCCGATCTCCGGCTGGGGCGGCGTCGACCCGCGCAACGGAACCATCATCGAGACGCGGCACGAACTGCGTGGCCAGAGCTTCGCCGGCAAGGTGCTGGTGTTCCCCGGCGCCAAGGGCTCGTCGGGCTGGTCGGCCCAGTTCCACGTGGCCCGGATGATGGGCACCGCGCCGGCCGCCTGGCTGTTCAACCAGATGACGACCAAGGTGGCGCTGGGCACCGTGGTGAGCCACGCGCCCGCCATGACCGGCTTCGACATCGACCCGCTGACGGTGATCCGCACCGGCGACTGGGTGCGGGTGGATGCCGACGCCGGCATCGTGACCATCACGCGCAGGCGAGCATGACAAAGACAGGAGACAAGACATGATCAGGTCCCCCAGCAAGCGGCTGGCGCTGCACCTGATCGCCGCCACGGCCGCGGCCTGGGCGCTGCCCTCGGCCCATGCCCAGGCCTACCCGTCCAAGTCGCTGCGGGTGGTGGTGGGCTTCACCCCCGGCGGCGCCGCCGACGTGATGACGCGCATCATCGCCAAGGGCCTGTCGGCGGAGCTGGGCCAGCAGGTGATCGTCGACAACAAGCCCGGCGCCGACGGCATCATCTCGGCGCAGGAGGTGATCAAGGCGCCGCCCGACGGCTACACCTTCCTCATGGGCACCAACACGGCGATGGTCGCCGTGCCTTCGCTGCGTCCGGCCCCGCCGTACGAGCCGTTCAAGGCCTTCACGCCGATCAGCTCCGCCGGCGAGTTCTCGATGTTCCTGGCCGTGGCGCCGGGCCTGCCGGTGAAGAACCTGGCCGAGTTCCTCGACCACGTCGCGGCCAGCCCCGGCAAGTTCAACTCCGCTTCCAGCAACAGCGCCGCCGAGCTGGCGATGCTGCAGCTGTTGTCGACGCGCAATGCCAAGGTGGTGAACGCGCGCTACAAGGGCGATGCGCAGGCGCTGACGGACCTGGCCAGCGGCCAGATCCAGATGATCTTCTCGACCGGCACGCTGCTGCCGGCGCTGGTCAAGGAAGGCAAGGCCAAGGCGCTGGTGACGCTGCTGCCCAGGCGCAGCCCTTTGATGCCCGACGTGCCAACCGCGGCCGAACTTGGCATCGGCAAGCTGACCATCACGCCCTGGGCCGGCTTCTTCGGTCCGGCCGGCATGCCGGCCGAGGTCACCGAAAGGCTCAGCGCGGGCTTGCGCGCCGCGCTGGCGCGCCCCGATGTGCGCGACCAGCTGGTGGGGCAGGGCTTTTCGAGCTACGGCATGACGCCGGCGGAGTTCGGCGCCTTCCACAAGCGCCAGTACGACGGCTTCGTGGCGACCGTGCGTGAGAACAACGTCAGGTTCGACTAGGCACCAAGGGCTCGGGCCTAGCGGCTGGTCCCCTTCGCGGCCGATGGGCTTTTCGCGCCGCGGCCTGGCTTGCGCACTCCGCTGAGCTTCTTGCCGCCTTCGGATGGCCGTTCGGCGCGGGCGCCGGCGTCACCGACGCGGCCGGCATGCGGCGCGCCGGCATCCACCTGCACGGGCGGCTTGCGCTGCGCCTGCTTCGGGTCGCCGTCGGGCGGCAGGTGGGTGGCTGGGTTGGGCATGGCGTTCCTTGGTTGCTGAGGCTCAGCGTCGCAAAAGAAAAAGGCTGGCGCAGCAGGAGGGGCGGAGCTCAGCGCGTCGGACAAGCCGCACGTCGCAGCCCGACCGTATCGGTCCCGGCGCCGCCTGGCATAGGATACGTCCGCTGGACGGGGCGCTCCGCCTCGCGCACACGGAGCTGCATGGACCAAGACCTCGAATACGTCGGCTTCTGGGCCCGCACCGGCGCGGCGCTGATCGACCTGCTGCTGCAGCTGGCCATCGTGGCGCCGCTGACGATGGCCGTCTATGGCCGCTACACGGCGCCGGACGACCGGCTCTTCCACGGGACCGGCGACATCCTGATCAACGTGGTGCTGCCGGCGCTGGCGGTGCTCGCGTTCTGGATCTACAAAGGCGCGACGCCGGGCAAGATGGTGATTTCCGCCCGCATCGTCGATGCCGGCACCGGCGAGCCGATGACCAAGGGCCAGGCCGTGCTGCGCTACCTGGCCTATTTCGTCTCGCTGCTGCCGCTCGGGCTGGGCTACCTGTGGGTGGCGCTCGACCGCCGCAAGCAGGGCTGGCACGACAAGATCGCCGGCACCGTGGTGGTGCGGCCGGCGGGCCAGGAGCCGGTGCGGTTCCCGCACAAGGACCGCACGGGCTCCTAGCATCCACCCCCTGTTCAACGCGGCGCCCAAGCCTTAAGCTTTTGTTGCCGCTGGCCTGGCCGACGGCGCCATCCACCGACAGGAGACAGCATGCAGCGTCGCATCGTCCTGGCCGCCGCCGTCGTGGCCGCTGCCACCGCCACCGGTGTCCACGCCCAGGCCGCCTGGCCGGCCAAGCCGATCACCTACATCGTCCCGTTCGGGGCCGGCGGCACCACCGACATCCTGGCCCGGATGATCACCGTCAAGGCCGGACCGGCCCTGGGCGCCACCTTCGTGATCGAGAACAAGCCGGGCGCGGGCGGCGGCGTCGGCAGCGACTTCACGGCCAAGGCGGCGCCGGACGGCTACACCATCCAGGGCGGCACCGTCAGCTCGCATGCCATCAACGCCAGCCTGTACAGCAAGCTGCCGTACGACCCGGTCAAGAACTTCCAGCCGATCACCATGATCGGCTCAATGCCCAACATCCTGGTGGTGCGCTCCGACAGCCCTTACCAGAGCGTGCAGGACGTGATCGCGGCGATCAAGGCCAGGCCCGGCGGCATCAGCTATGCATCGTCGGGCAACGGCACTTCGCAGCACCTGTCCGGCGTGTTCTTCGAGCAGACCAGCGGCGGCAAGATGGTGCACGTGCCCTACAAGAGCAGCGCCGAGTCGCTCAACGCGCTGCTGGGTGGGCAGGGCCCGGAGATCATCTTCGAGAACCTGGCGCCGGCGCTGCCGCACATCCAGGCCGGCAAGCTGCGTGCGCTGGGCGTCACCTCGGACAAGCGCGCGTCGATGCTGCCGGACATCCCGGCCATCAGCGAGACGATGCCCGGCTTCAGCGTGGTCTCGTGGCAGGCGGTGTTCGCGCCGGCCGGCGTGCCCAAGCCCATCGTCGACAAGCTGTCGGCCGAGTTGATCAAGGCGATCAACGACCCGGAGATGAAGGCCAGGCTGGTGGCGCAAGGGATCGAGCCGGGCGGGTCGACGCCGGCGGAACTGGGGGCGTTCCAGAAGGCCGAACTGGAAAAGTGGGCGAAGGTGGTGAAGGCGGCCAACATCCGGATGGATTGAAGGGGCTCCCAGCTACCCCGCTGCCCTGGACAGCGAAAAAATCACCAGCAACCCCAGCCCCGCCGCAATCGCCGCCGACTGCTGGTACTGGTGGCTCTCCGCCTCGGGCACCAGCTCCGTCATGGTCAGGTAGAACATGGCGCCCGCCCCGCCGGCCAGCAGCACGCCCAGCGTGGCCGGTGCCAGGTTGCGCAGCAGGAACCAGCCGGCCATCGCCGAGACGAACAGGGCCAGCCCGATCAGGCTGGTCCAGCCGAGGATGCGGCGGGCCTGGTGCTCGCCACCTTTCTCCCGGATCAGGTCGCCGATGCTCATGGATTCGCTGACGTTGTCGATGATGATGGCCAGGCCGACGATCATTCCCATCGTGGGGTCGGTCGCCGCGCTGACGCCGATCGTCAGGCCTTCGATCAGCTCCTCGGCGCTGGTGCCGCCGGCCAGCACCGTCACCTGGTCGCCGCGCGGCCGCTGGTGCTGGCGCAGCCGCAGCACGCGCTGCCATTGCGAGGCCTTCTCGCCGGCGCTGGCGCCGCGGTGGATGAACAGGTCCAGCGCATAGACGAACGCAAAGCCGGCCGCGAAGCCGGCCACGGCCAGCGGCAGCGAGGCCGACTCGGCCGCCTTGGGCAGCATCTCGAGGGCGAAGGCCCCGAGCAGCGCGCCGGCCGCGAAGCCCACCGCGATCGACAGCCCCAGGGTGCTGGGACGCTTCCAGAGCGCCAGTGCGCCACCCAGCGGCGAGGCCAGGGCGCCGGCCAACGCGATCACCAGCAAAGTGCTGAACTCCATGGGCCGCAATGATCGGCCAACCGGCAGGGGCGGCCGTGTAGGAGCACAGCCCTTGCTGCCGGCCGGGCGCGCCCGCGGGTACGATGCGCCCGGTGCCTGTCCCCGCCCCCGATAGCCTGCGCAGCCTCTTCGCCCAGCAAGCCTTCCTGCGGCTGTGGGCCACCCGCATCCTCGGGGGGCTGGCCACCCAGATGACCATGGTGGCGGCCGCCTGGCAGATGTACGAGCTGACGGGCAGCGCCTGGGATCTCGGGCTGGTCGGCCTGGTGCAGTTTCTGCCCGTGCTGCTCTTGACCCTGCCGGCCGGCCACGTGGCCGATCGCTACCACCGGCCGCGCGTGATCGCCTGGGCCCAGCTGCTGCAGCTGGCGGCCACCGCCTGGTTGCTGGGGTTCAGCTTGGCCGGTCTGCTCTCGCGCGAAGTGCTGTTCGGCGCTTCGTTCCTGCTCGGCACCGCGCGCACCTTCCAGATGCCGGCGCAGCAGTCGCTGGTGCCCAGCCTGGTGCCGCCCGGCATGCTGGCGCGCGCCATGGCCATGAGTTCGTCGGGCAACCAGCTGGCCGTGATCGGCGGGCCGGCCGCCGCCGGCGTGCTGTTCCTGGGCACCGGGATCACGGTCTACGCCGCGGCCACCGTGCTGCTGGTGCTGGCCCTGGTGGCCCTGCTGCAGATCCCGGACCGGCGGCTGGCTTCCACCGCGGCGCCGACGCTGCACTCGATGCTGGCCGGGGCCCGTTTCATCGCCTCGCGCAAGCTGCTGCTGGGGGCCGTTTCACTGGACCTGGTGGCCGTGCTGTTCGGCGGCGCCACCGCCTTGCTGCCGATCTTCGCCAAGGAGATCCTGCAGGTCGGGCCGGAAGGCCTGGGGCTGTTGCGCGCGGCGCCGGCGGTGGGGGCGCTGGCGATGTCGCTGGTGCTCACGCGCACGCCGGTCCGCACGCGGATCGGCCGCTGGCTGCTACTGTCGGTGGCCTGCTTCGGCGCGTGCATGCTGGTGTTCGGCCTGTCCACCCACTTCTGGCTGTCGATGGCGGCGCTGGCGCTGTCCGGCGCGGCGGACATGGTCAGCGTGGTGGTGCGGCAGACGCTGGTGCAGCTGGAAACGCCGCACGACATGCGCGGGCGGGTCGGCGCGGTCAATTCCATGTTCATCGGCGCCAGCAACCAGCTGGGGGAATTCGAATCCGGCGCCACCGCCGCCGTGCTCGGCGCGGTCGGCTCGGTCGTGCTTGGCGGGCTGGCGACGCTGCTGATCGTGGGCGCGTGGTGGAAGTTGTTCCCGCAGTTGCCCAGGCGCGACCGCTTCCAGGAAGACTAGGAGAACGCCCGGCTCAGGGGAACGCGGCCGCCGCGGTCAGGAACAGAACAGCACACACCAGCACCACCGAGGCGGTGAGTTGCGCCAGCAGTTTCCAGGTGGAAGATCGGTTGTTCATGGCCGCAGTGTCGGTCGCGGTCCATGAATGAAGCCTGAACGCCTTGCAGAAAAGCTGGCTCCGCCTCGGGCGGCCAGGGCGGCGGCCCGCTGCGCCTCGACCCGGATCTCCTTGGTCAGGCGCGCCTTGAGGTCCATGAACGCCGGCGTGGTTTTCACCGCGTAGTGGCGCGGGTGCTCCAGCGGCACCGGCTGGTCGCACGTGATGCGGCCTGGGCGGGCGCTCATCACCAAGCACCCGGTTGGCCATGAAGATCGCCTGGGACCGCCGCCTGGCCATCGCGTCGGGCGACGTGCAGTGCGCCGCCGCCATGGTGGAAACCTGGATCGTCTGGAACGCCAGCGGCGTCGCCACCGCGCAGATCTTCCAGCTGGACAAAAGCTATGGCGCCGACGGCATAGTGGTCAGTCCAACCTCGGCAAGATCGGCGACCTGAAAGGCAAGACCGTGGCGGCCAGCGCGCCCGGCACCGCGCCCTACTTCAGGCTGACAACATCCTGCAAGTCGCCGGCGTGGCCAGGACCTTCCCGGCCCGCAACGGCGCATGCTGCGCGTGCGCGGCAGGCACAGCTTCGCGGCCCCCCGGCGCGCTGCTCGCCTTGTATCCTCAGCGCAGCGCCGCCCGCATCTGCGTTGGCGGGCAATTGCTGGACGTGCCGGTTGCGGCACTGGCCTGGTGCCGGATCAGCGTTGCGGTGCAAGTGCTGGTGGTGGTTGACGATGCCCTGTGGATCAAGGTGATGGCGTGAACATGCAGATCTGGTCGCACTGCGACGTGGCCACGATGGCCGCGGATGCGGCTGTGCCTTGCGGGCTGGTTGGCGACGGCGCCCTGGTGGTCGGGGGCGACCGGCTGCTGTGGGTCGGCCCGCGCACCGACGTGCCCGCCGCCTTGCAGCAGGGCTGCAGCCAGCGGCACGATGGCGGCGGCGCGCTCGTCACGCCCGGCCCCATCGATTGCCACACCCACCTGGGTCTACGGCGGCGACCGCGCGCAGGAGTTCGAGCAGCGCCTGGACGGGGCCAGCCACGAGGACATGGCCCGGGCCGGCGGCGGCATCGCGGCGACGGTTCGCGCCACGCGCGCGGCCAGCAGCTGGCCGGGGGCGTCACCACCATCGAGATCAAGTCCGGCTACGGACAGGAGCAGGAGCAGGAGCGCAAGTGCCTGCGGGCGGCCCGCCTGCTGGGCGAGCAAGAGCCGGTGGCGGTGCGCACCACCTGCCTGGGCGCGCGCGCTGCCGCCCGAGTTCGCCGGTCGGGCCGACGCCTACGTGGACGAAGTGCTGCGCATGCTGGCCTTGTTGCACGCGCAAGGACTGGTCGACGCGGTGGATGCCTTCTGCGAGCGCATCGCCTTCACGCCGTGCTGGCCGCCGGACCGCGCGCGGACTTCGTGCGGTGGGACGTGGATCATCCGTCCCAGCTCGCGTATGCGATCGGCAACCGCCCCCATTTGCAAACCATCCGAGGAGGAACCACACCATGAGTTTCCAGCTGCATCGAGGCAGCGCACCGTTGCTGGTGAGCATGCCGCACATAGCCACCGAGATCCCGGCCGACCTGCGCGATGGCTATGTGCCGCGCGCGCACGCCGTGGAGGACACCGACTGGCACCTGGCGCAGCTGTATGCCTTTGCCACCGAGCTGGGCGCCAGCCTGCTGCAGCCGCGCTATTCGCGTTACGTGATCGACCTGAACCGGCCGCCCGACAACACCCCGATGTACCCCGGCGCCTCCAACACCGAGCTGTGTCCCACCCGGTTTTTCAACGGCGATGCGCTGTACGCGGACGGCGCGGCGCCGGACGCCGACCAGCAGCACTGGCGCCGCACCGAGTACTGGCAGCCGTACCACGATGCGCTGGCGGGTGAGCTGCAGCGCCTGCGGCGGGAGCACGGCCGCGTGCTGCTGTGGGACGCGCACAGCATCCGCTGCGAAATCCCGTGGCTGTTCGAAGGCGTGCTGCCCGACCTGAACATCGGCAGCGGCGGCGGCACCAGCGCCGACGCCAGCATCACCGAAGCCGTCGCTGCCGTTGCCGCCCGCGCGGCGCCGTTCACGCACGCCGTCAATGGCCGCTTCAAGGGCGGCTACATCACGCGCAACTACGGCCGGCCGGCGGCCAACGTGCACGCGATCCAGCTGGAGATGACGCAAAAGCTCTACATGAACGAGGCGCCCCCTTACGAGTACCTGCCCGAGCGGGCCGGGCGGATCCAGCCGCTTCTGCGCGA
>NZ_JAQGLS010000249.1 GCF_028292805.1 Ramlibacter sp.
GACTTCTCCCAGACCCAGCTCAACGCAATAGCGAGACAATTGAACGAGAGGCCGCGCAAGACGCTCGGCTTCCACACGCCCGCTGAGATGTTCAGCGAATGTGTTGCGTCGACCGGTTGAATCCGCCGTCAGAAGCAGTCAACCACCGGGAGATCATCAACTCTCGCGGACCTGGCTCGCCAGCCAGCGCGTGGTCTGCGCCAATGCCTGGTCCAAGGGTGCCGGGCTCCGCTGCACGCGGGCCAGCAAGGTTGCTCCAAGCCATTGCTGGTACAGCTGCTGGGCCACCTCGGCCGGGTCAGGGCAGGCGGCCAGTTCTCCGTTTGCGATGCCCTGCGCCAGGCAGGACGCCAGCCGGGCTATCACCTGGGCAGTACCACGCTCGAGAGCACCCCGCATCGCCTCGGACAGGTCGCAGACCTCGGCACTGAGCTTGACGACCAGGCAGCGGGCCTGAGGATCGTCTCCGGATTGGCTGGAGCGCCACTGGCTGAAAAAAGCCAGCAAGCGCTGCGGCGCGGATTGCCCTGGCGGCGACAGGCAGGCGTCGACCTGCACCAGGTAGTTTTGGAAGTGGCGCTCGAGCAGGGCTTCGCCGAACTGCTCCTTGGAGCGGAACCAGTGATAGAACGAACCCCGGGGCACTGCGGCGGCCCCCAGGATCTCGCTCAACCCCACCGCCGAGAACCCGCGGCCTGCGATGAGCGCCCTGGCGGTGTCTAGGATCTGCAGGCGGGTGTCGGTCGCGGGATGGACGCTCATCGCTTCGCCCTGGTCAGGCAGCCCCTCCCACCTCGGCCAGTGCCGGGTAGTCGTCGTAGCCTTCGGCACCGCCCGCGTAGAAAGAGTCGGGGCGAGGAGCGTTGTACGGCCCGTCGCGGCGCAGCCGTTCCGGCAGGTCGGGGTTCGCGATGAACAGCTTGCCGAATGCAATGAAGTCGGCCCGCTCAGCGTCCACTGCGGCGATCGCACTGGCGCGGTCGTAGTCGCCGTTGGCGATGTAGGCACCATTGAAGATCTGGCGCAGGCGCTGGAAGTCGAAGTCGCTGGCCCGGTCTTCGACCACGTGCAGGTAGGCCAAACCGTAGGCGTTGAGCTGTTGGGTCACCGCTTCGAACACCGACTGCGCGGCGCTGTCGGCGATGTCGTTGAACGGGTTCACCGGCGACAGCCGCACGCCGACCTGGCCCGGGTTCCAGACGGTGAGCACCGCCTCGGTCACTTCGCGCAGCAGCCGGCTGCGATTGGCAACCGAGCCGCCATAGGCGTCGGTTCGCTGGTTGGTGCCGTCGCGCAGGAACTGGTCGATCAGGTAACCGTTGGCCGCGTGAATTTCGACCCCATCAAATCCTGCTGCCTTCGCATTGGCGGCGGCGCGCCGGAAGTCTTCGACGAGGGCCGGGATCTCGGCGGTCTCGAGGGCCCGCGGCGTCACGAAGGGCTTCATGCCCTGCTCCGTGTAGATCTCCCCGGCAGGCTTGAGCGCCGAGGGCGACACGGGCAGGCCGCCGTCCGCCAGCGTCGCAGGATGGGAGATCCGGCCCACGTGCCACAGCTGCAGGAAGATCTTGCCGCCGTGCTGGTGCACCGCTCGCGTCACGCCTTGCCAGCCGGCGATCTGTTCCTGGCTGTGGATGCCGGGCGTCTTCGGATAGCCCTGGCCCTGCGGGGTGATCTGGGTGGCCTCGGAAATGATCAGTCCGGCGCTGGCACGCTGGGCGTAATAGCGCGCATTGAGAGCGTGCGGGACATTGCCTGCACCGGCGCGACTGCGCGTCAGCGGCGCCATCACGATCCGGCTGGCAAGCGTCACGCTGCCAAGGGTTGCGGGAGCGAACAGCGCACTGGACGTCGAGGAAATCTGGCTCATGGAATGGATCGGATCGGTTGATGGCAATGGATCCGGATCGTATTAGACCGGTCGTCTACCTGCTGCCGCCGGCGCCATTCACGGGGGCCCAGAAGGGGTGTTCGTCTTCGCGCGCCCGCGCGAGCACCGTGAGAGTAGTTCTCCTTCCGGCCAGAAGCAGTCATCCAGCTACAGGGGTATCACTTTCTGGGCCCGCGGCCAAGACCTTGCGCGAGGTCGGCGGACTACACGCTCCATTCTTGTTGCTACCACTCGCCGATCACTACGCCGCCAACGGCGCCTGGACTCTGCCGCGCCGCGGCTGCTTGGTCGGACATCGCAATTCGATTCTTGCGCGAGTGCATCCACTCGAACATGCGATCGGCAAGTTCGCGCTTGACGGACTCGTTCCCGGCGTGCCGGCCCAAGTCTCGCAGTTCGAGCGGATCGTTTTCCAGATCGAAGAGTTGCGGCGGGAAGCCGTCGAGATGGACCAGCTTCCAACGGTGGGTGCGCACTTGGCACACGCGAGGCGCAAATTCCACGAGCTGTGGACCAACCACAAGAGCGCGCTGGCCAAGCAGGCCCTGGTGCTGTTTGGCAGGCTGTATGAGGTCGACGTGGAGTGGCCGACCTGCTGCCAGACAAGCGCCTGCGAATCTGGCAACTGAAGGCGAAACCGGCCGCTGATGCACTGCACGCGTGGCTGCTTGCGCACCGACAGAAGATGCTACCCGGATCGTCCACCGCCAAGGCGATGGATTACACCCTGGCGCGATGGCAGGCGCTTGTGCGCTACATCGGTGACGGCGGCTTGCCGCGGACAATAACTGGGTGGAGAACCAGATCCGGCCGATCGCCATCGGACGCAACAACTGGCTATTCGCGGGCTCGCTGCGCGCCGGCAAGCGTGCCGCTGCGATCATGCCGGGAGCAGCGTGTACTTGACAGCGCCAAACTCACCAACTCAGACATTGCGCACGGCCGAGCGGTATCGTGGCCAATGGCCACTGGGCGGGCGCCTCGAGCCGTACCACGCCCTTCGTCAGCAAAGTTGCAGCACGCATCACGCCCGCATGAGTGATCCAGACGCCTTGGTCTAGCTGCGAGAATTCGCTCAGTACCTGCGCGACGCGGTCCATCAGCTCACCGACGCTTTCGTGGCCTCCGAAGCGGTAGGCGTGAAAGTCGGCCGTCCATTGCGCGAACGCGTCCGGTGCGATATTGCTCCAGCGCCATCCCTCCCAGCACCCAAAGTCCATTTCCCGCAGCCGTGGATCGACACGCCAAGCGAGGTCCGGCCGGAGCGCGTGCAGCACGTTGGCCAGTTGGGTGCAACGCTGCAGCGGCGAGCAAAGCACCTGAACATGTGCCGGCAGTTCCTTTGCCAACGCCGTGCCGGCTTGCTGAGTTGCTCCGACATCAGCCGCCACGTCCATGGCGCCGTAGCACACGCCGGGGTCGACCAGCGGCTGCGCATGACGCACAAGCCACAGTTTCATGCGGTCAGCGCCACGCCAAGGTAGCAGGCGATCTCGCACACCTGCTGGGTAGCGCCGAGGCAATCACCGGTGAAGCCGCCCAAGCGCCTGCGAAAGAAGCCAATCATCATCAGCAACACCAGGAGCGACGCGATCAGCGGCGCGAGCACGAATAGCGCACCCTGCATCCACCCCGCGACACCGAGGGACAGCAGCAGCCAGCCGAAACCTGCAGCGAGCGTTGCGCGGCTGATGGTATCCGCCAGCGGCTTCGACTTTGAACGGGCGGTGTCCCCGACATGCGGCAGCCGGCGAATAACCAGCAGCGGCCACGTGCGTGAGACCACATGCGCAAGAAAGAGCGCGACGCCCATGGTGAACGCCGAGCCGGCGCCGATCAGCGCCAGCAGAGACACCTTGAGCAGCAGTGCCAGCACGAGTGCCAGTGCACCGAAAGGGCCAACCCGCGAATCCTTCATGATCTCCAGCGCGCGCTCTCGGTCAGTGAAACCGCCCAAACCGTCGGCGACATCGGCCAGGCCGTCCTCGTGCAATCCGCCGGTCAGCAGTACGGTAACCACGGTCGATGCCGCTGCCGCCACCAGTGCGGCGAGCGGCGTCGGCTTCAGCGCCAGCAACAGCCCGACGGCCACGCCCGCAGCACACAGGCCCACGAGCGCGCCGACCCCGGGAAAGTGCGCGGCGCTGGCGCGCAGGCGGTGCGGGCTGTAGTCGGCCCACTGTGCCACGGCGCCGGTGACGGGCACGCGAGTGAAATACTGGAGCGCTAGCAAATAATTGCGCAGCGGGTCCATGGGACCTGTCACTCGGCTTTGCCCGATACGCCCGCGGATTCGAAGCTGGCCATTTCGCGCAGCACCAGGCAGGCCGACAGCAGCAGCGGCCAAGCCAGCGCAGCGCCCGAGCCTTCGCCAAGTCGAAGGCCAAGATCCAGCAGTGGCTGTGCCGGCACCCTGGGTTGCGGCCCGAGCGCCGCGAGCATCAGGGCGTGGCCCTGCTCGTTCGAGCGATGCGAAAACACACAGCGCTGAGTGACGGCTGGCGCCAGTTCTCGCGCCACCAGCACGGCGACACTCGCGATGAAGCCATCAACCACGATCACGCGGCGCTGCGCGGCCGCCTGCAGTACCGCGCCGACCATCGTGGCGATTTCGAAACCGCCGAAGGCTGCCAGCGCCGGTAGCGGGGTGCGGGCTCCGTCGCGCAGGGCCAGTACCTGGTGCAGCAGCGCGCACGTGCGTTCCACGCCTGCCGCATCGAGCCCGGTGCCAGCGCCTACGCACTGGGCCAGCGGGTGGCCTGTCAGGCGCGCCAGCAACATGGACGCAGCAGAGGTGTTGCCGATGCCCATTTCTCCGAGCAGCAATGCGTTGCCGGGCAAATCCCTGACGATCGCCTGTCCGCTCGCGATGCCTTGATCGCATTGCGCAAGGGTCATCGCCGAACCGCAGGAAGAATCGGCCGTGCCTGGTCCCAGTTTCCGTACCAGCAAGCCGGCCTGTGGCGCGAAATCATGGCGCACGCCGCAGTCGACCACCGTCAGCGCCAGTGCGTGCTGGCGCGCCAACACGCTCACCGCAGCGCCTCCGGCAAGAAAGTTCTGCACCATCTGCCAGGTCACTTCGCTCGGATACGCCGAGACGCCGCGCGCAGCAAGGCCGTGGTCGGCTGCGAACACCACAAGTTGCGGCTCCACCAGGGCTGGCGTCTCGGTGTTCAGGATCAATCCGATCTGCAGGGCGAGGCCTTCGAGGCGGCCGAGCGCGCCGAGCGGCTTGGTCTTGTTGTCCAGCTTCTGCTGCAGGCGCTGTGCCAGCTCGCTGTCGATGATGTCGGGGACTTGGGGCAGGTGCATGGGGTCAGTGTGCAAGGGCGTGCAGAACGCCGGGAGTGAAATGGGCTTCGACGTAGTCGGCCAGGCCGTCGAACACGCTATCCAGCGTCCGGGCGTGGGCGCCGAACAATGCCTGCAGCACGGCGTCGTTCTCGAACAACCCGTGCAGATACAACCCCAGCACATTGCCTGCCGCGTTCTGCCAGCCCAGGCCGGCCGGCAGGACCACCCGCGCAGCCGGCATCGCCGGATGGGAAGAGGTCTGGCCATGGTGGATCTCGTAGCCATGCACGGCCACGTGCGAAAGCGCGGACCAGCCACCTTCCAGCGTGTCGAAGCGGGCCTCGGTGCGCTGAACGGTCTTATCGGGATCAAAGTGGGTGACCAGCGGCAGCAGGCCGAGGCCCGGTGCGTTGCCGTCGATGCCGTGCGTATCGACCAGCGCCTCGCCCAGCATCTGAAGGCCGCCGCAGATGCCCAGCACACTGCCGCCGCGCAGCGCGTGTTCCGCCACCGCGCTGTCCAGCCCTTGAGTGCGTAGCCAGGCCAGGTCGCTGCTGGTGTGCTTGGAGCCCGGAAGGATGATCCAGTCAGCCGGCGTCAGGGGCGCCAGCTGCGCGGCCCGCCGCGCCCAGACCAGCCGGACACCCGGTATGTTCTTCAGCGGTTGGAATTCGTCGAGGTTGCTGATACGCGGATAGGCGACGACGGCAATGGTCCGGTGAGTCACGTCGGGTGCAGCGCCGCCTTCGTCGAAGAAACCATCTTCTTCGGGCAGCCCGTGCTGCCACCACATCGGCAGCGTCGCAACTGTGGGCACGCCGGTCAATTCCTGCAGCATGGCCGGCGCGGGCGCGAGCAGCAAGGCGTCCCCGCGAAACTTGTTGAGGACAAAGCCACGTACCAGCGAGCGATCCTCAGGGCGCATCAGGGCCCAAGTGCCGTAAAGGTGAGCAAATGCACCGCCGCGGTCGATGTCTGTCACCAGTAGGCAGCGCGCGTCCGCGTGCCGGGCCACGCGCATATTGACGATGTCGCTGTCAGTCAGGTTGATTTCCGCCGGTGAGCCGGCCCCCTCGATGACCACGAGGTCGTGCGCCTCCCGCAGTTCGTCCAGTGCGTGCGCCACCACGGGCCATACGCGCTCGCTGCGTCCCCGCCAGGGCATCCGTGTCAGTTCGTCGTTCACCTGTCCCAGAAGCACTACCTGGCTGTGGTTGTCCCGCTCGGGCTTGAGCAGCAGCGGGTTCATGCGCACCTGCGGCTCG
>NZ_JAQGLS010000298.1 GCF_028292805.1 Ramlibacter sp.
GGCCTCGTCGAAGTGCAGCGTGTCGACGTAGCCATCGAGCATCTTCTTGATGGTCTCGGTGTTGTAGATGACGCCGTCGTAGGTGGACTGCGTGAGCGTCATCACCCGGGGCTTGACGGTGTCGGCGTCGACGTGCTTGAGCAGCGGGTTGTTGCGGATCTTCTCGCGGATGGCCGCCGGCTCGAACTCGCTTTGCGGGATCGGGCCGATGATGCCGAAGTGGTTGCGCGTGGGCTTCATGAACACCGGGATCGAGCCGGTCATGATGATCGCGTGCAGGATCGACTTGTGGCAGTTGCGGTCGACCACCACCACGTCGTCCGGCGCCACGGTGTGGTGCCACACCATCTTGTTGCTGGTGCTGGTGCCGTTGGTGACGAAAAAGCAGTGGTCGGCGTTGAAGATCCGCGCCGCGTTGCGCTCGCTGGCCGCCACCGGGCCGGTGTGGTCCAGCAGCTGGCCCAGCTCCTCCACCGCGTTGCAGACGTCGGCGCGCAGCATGTTCTCGCCAAAGAACTGGTGGAACATCTGGCCCACCGGGCTCTTGAGGAAGGCGACGCCGCCCGAGTGGCCGGGGCAGTGCCAGGAGTAGGAGCCGTCCTCGGCGTAGTCGAGCAGCGCCTTGAAGAACGGCGGCTGCACCCCCTCCAGGTAGCTCTTGGCTTCCCGGATGATGTGGCGCGCCACGAACTCCGGCGTGTCCTCGAACATGTGGATGAAGCCGTGCAACTCGCGCAGGATGTCGTTGGGGATGTGGCGCGAGGTCTTGGTCTCGCCGTACACGTAGATCGGGACTTCCAGGTTCTTGCGCCGCACCTCCTCGATGAACTTGCGCAGGTTCAGCACCGCCGGGTCGAGGTCGGGGCCGGGCGAGAACTCCTCGTCGTCGATCGACAGGATGAAGGCGCTGGCGCGCGACTGTTGCTGGGCGAACTGGGAGAGGTCGCCGTAGCCGGTGACACCCAGCACTTCGAAGCCCTCGGACTCGATGGCCTGGGCCAGCGCACGAATGCCCAAACCGGAGGTGTTCTCCGAGCGGTAGTCTTCGTCGATGATGACGATGGGGAAGCGGAACTTCATCAGGGGCGTCCAGGCGAAAAAGGCAGTGAGGGGCGAAGTGTATGAAATCCCGCGGCCGCGCACGCGCAGCGGCCGGAATTCACGCGCATTTGGCCGGCCGGCGCCCAACGGGGGCAGCGACCGGCGGCTTCGTGCCGGCTCAGAAGTGGTAGCGCAGCCCCAAGGCGAGGAAGTTCGAGCCGACACGGCGCGGCGCCACCAGCCCGTAGGCGCCGGAGCGGTGGTGCACGCGAGTGACGACCGAGAAATCGTCGGCGCCGCGGATCTTCCATTCCAGGTCGAAGGTCAACAGCAGCTGGGTGCGGTAGCGACGCTGCGGGTCCGAAGCGGGGCCGTCCTCGTACGAAGGCTTGCCGAAGGCGTGCGACATGCCCACGCCCAGCGCGGCATTCACGCCGACGGGACCGACGAACAGCCAAGGGGTCATCAGCTTGCCGACGGCTCCGGCCTCCATGTTGTCCTGCAGGCCGCGGTGCTTGACGACGATGCCTTCGTAGCCATATCCAAGGGCGCCCAGCGGCGTGTCGCGCAGCAGCGTGATGCCGTCGCCCAGCTGTCCCAGCTGCTTGCTCAGGCCCAGGCCGGTAAAGTAGGTGCGGTCCCAATCCACCTCTGCACTCGGCACGGCCCTGGGCAGCTCGCGCAGGTTGTGGTCCGCCCCGCGGCCTCCGTACAGGGTGATGGTGTCGAACACCGTGTCGGAGCGTGGGCTCCTGGCCTGGGCCGGCAAGGCCGCCGCAGCCGACAACAGGGTGAGAAAAACGGGCGCCAGGGCTTGCGCAGGGTGCATGGAAAGTCGGGTGTGCGATCGGACAGGCAAAGCAGATTCTGGTCGTGGCCGCGGCCATCGGGTGGCGCCGCAGCCGCTGCCTGCTTGCTTCGATGTCGAATTGAACCACAATGCGCGCAAAGAGGGACTTATGACGGAATCGACGATCTGGTGGCTCCTGGCCGGCGCTGCCGTGGGCATCGAGCTGGTGACTGGCACTTTCTACCTGCTGATGCTGGCCATCGGACTGGCGGCGGGCGCCATCGCGGCGCACCTGGGCCTGGGCGTGCCCGCCCAGCTGGTGGCTGCGGCCATCGTCGGCGGCGGGGCCACCGCGGCCTGGCACCTGGCGCGCAAGCGCCGGCCGCCGCAGGCCCGCGCCGAAGCCAACCCCGACGTCAATCTGGATGTTGGCGAAACCGTGCACGTTCTTGGCTGGGGCCCCGACCATACGGCCACGGTGCGTTACCGTGGCGCCAACTGGACGGTCGTGCCTTATGGCTCGACCTCCGAAGGCCCGGGCAACTACCGGGTGCGTGAAGTCACCGGCAGCCGTCTGGTGGTCGAGAAAGTCTGAGGAGAAAACAAAGCATGGAAATCGCAATCATCCTGTTCGTCATCGCCGGCATCTTCGTGGTGCGCGCCTTTCGGGTCGTGCCGCAGCAGAACGCCTGGGTGGTGGAACGGCTGGGCAAGTACAACACCACGCTCACCCCGGGCCTGAGCATCCTGGTGCCCTTCGTCGACAAGGTGGCCTACAAGCACAGCCTCAAGGAAATCCCGCTCGACGTGCCCAGCCAGGTCTGCATCACCCGCGACAACACGCAACTGACCGTGGATGGGATCCTCTACTTCCAGGTGACCGACCCGATGCGCGCCAGCTACGGCGCGTCCAACTACATCATCGCCATCACCCAGCTGGCGCAGACCACGCTGCGCAGCGTGATCGGCAAGATGGAGCTGGACAAGACCTTCGAGGAACGCGACATCATCAACTTGCAGGTGGTGCAAGCCATCGACGAGGCCGCACTGAACTGGGGAGTGAAGGTGCTGCGCTACGAGATCAAGGACCTGACGCCGCCCGAAGCCATCCTGCGCGCCATGCAGTCGCAGATCACGGCTGAGCGCGAAAAGCGCGCCCTGATCGCCGCCTCGGAGGGCCGTCGCCAAGAGCAGATCAACATCGCCACCGGCGAGCGCGAGGCGTTCATCGCCCGATCCGAGGGCGAAAAGCAGGCCGAGATCAACAAGGCCCAGGGCGAGGCCTCCGCCATCATCGCAGTGGCCGAAGCCACCGCCTCCGCCATCCGCCAGGTCGCCGAAGCCATCCGCCAGCCCGGCGGCGAGCAGGCAGTGCAGCTGAAGGTGGCCGAGCGCGCGGTCGACGCCTACGGCAAGGTGGCGCAGGACGCGACCACCACGCTGATCGTGCCGAGCAACATGACCGAAGTGTCGGCGCTGATCGCGTCGGCGATGCGCATGATGCAGGCCGGGCGCCCTGCGGCCTGAGCTGCAGTCGCCCTTGAGCAGGCGGGCCCGCGCCCGCCCGGCCTCAGTTGCCCCGGCAGCAGCCGGCGCAGCAAGCCACCCAGGCTCGCGCGAAAGCGCGTGCCGTGCAGGCAGATGCCCCCGCCAGCCCGGCCAGGCGAGCAGTGTGTCGAAGAAACGCCGCCGGCCTGCGGCGTTGCCGGGGATTGGCACTTCAGTCGTGCGCTGTACCGTCATGGGTGTGGTTCGTGTAATCTGCGGCGACCGACAGCCACTTCAACACAAGGTGTCTCCCATGGAATCCCTGCTGGGCATCTCGAATCTCTGGTTTACGCTTTGTGCCGCCGTCTTCGGCATCGTGCTGCTGATCGCCTGGATCATCTTGCCCTTCGCGTTGATCGGCACCAGGGGCATCCTTCACGACATCCTGGCCGAGTCAAAGAGGCAGACCGCCATCCTTCAGGCCTTCAAGGACGGCCAGCCCCCGCCCTGACCCAGTCGCCCCCTGCATCGCATTGAGCGCCGCCTGCTCCATGGCATGGATGGCGTCGAATGCAAAAAGCCCGATAAACGTAAGTCATTGATTGACTCACCTTTATCGGGCTTCGCAATATTGGCGGATCACACTTTCCGCCCAACGCCTAGGTTTCGCGCGGCTTCCGGACCGTTCGAATAGAAATCCCAACAAAGCACCCAACCATGACCTCTGTTCCGGCTCACGGAACAGGCGGGCAAAAGAAGCCGGCGCAGAGCGCCCCCAGCCGGCGCCGAAGAAAGCCTGCGTCGTGCCGTGGCTTGACCTCTGCCGTATTACACGTAAACTCATTTACTGGCAAAATATTGCTACCGTTGATCGCCTAGCTGGACTTTTCGGACATCAACGGCCCGGAACGTGGTCGAACATAGAAGGCGCACCCATGAAGAGCATGTCCAAATTGACCGTCGCACGTCTGATTCTGTCCGGCGCGATCGTTGGTGTCGCGCTCGGAAACCTGTTGGGCGTGCAGCTCCCGCCGGATCTCATGGCAAGCCTGGGCATCACCGCCCCGGGTGAAGTGGTCCGGCGCCGTGGGCGCCACCGTGGCCGCTGTCGCCTTCAAAGTCGCGCACATTCTCTGATGCTGTTCGGTGCCGATGGCAATGCCATCGACATGGCAACCATTGGAGCGGGCCTCCTTGCCGTCGCGGTAGGCCTGATTCGGGCCTGGCTCAAGGAACGCCGCTTCTCCTACGACCGCAGCAAGACCATCGTCGACTTCCTCAACGGATCGACGGTAGTGCCCTTTGCTGTGCTTCTAGCCTCCCCGTTCTGGAAGTTCCTCGCCACCGAGATCATGGCGGCCAAGATCTCCTTGGGGCTCGCTGGCGGCGTCGGCCTTTTGTTCCTGATCGGCGAGATCTTCAAGAAGCCCTGAGGCGGCGGAGGCCAGTGACGCGCCGCTAGTGGCCCGGCCTCGACGCGCTCATCAAGTCTCAAGGCCCTAGCCGCAGTCGAGGCGGTTCAGCGCTTCCGGCACCGCAACGCCTGGGGCACGTCTTGCAAGCGGCCAAGATGGCGACTCACCCACAAGGTGCGCCAGAACACCGCGCATCAATGCAATGTCGCCGGCTGCACCGGGCAGCGAGTGTCCATCAGCCCCTTCTGCGCCAGGCACGATGGCGCTGTGTGTCGCGTTGTGGGCGGCGGTCGAATCGATCGCACCCAAGA
>NZ_JAQGLS010000129.1 GCF_028292805.1 Ramlibacter sp.
ACCGGCCACCACGGCCACCTTGCCGGCGATCATCACGTCGGTGGCGCGCTTGATGCCGTCCACCAGCGATTCGCGGCAGACGTAGAGGTTGTCGAACTTGCTCTTGGTGACGCTGTCGTTCACGTTGATCGCGCGGAACGGCAGCGTGCCCTTGGCGCTCATTTCCTTCAAGCGGTGCACGCCGGTGGTGGTCTCTTCGGTCACGCCGATGATCTGGGCGGCCTTGCGGCTGTACCAGGTCGGGTCTTCCTTGAGCTTGGCGCGGATGGCGGCGTAGAGGATGCGCTCTTCCTCGCTGGAGTGGGTGTCGATCAGGGACAGGTCCGACTCGCAGCGCTGGCCCAGGTGCATCAGCAGCGTGGCGTCGCCGCCGTCGTCCAGGATCATGTTCGGGCCTTCGCCTTCGCTGCCCTTGGCGCCGAAGTCGAAGATGCGGTGGGTGTAGTCCCAGTAGTCTTGCAGCGACTCGCCCTTGATGGCGAACACCGGCGTGCCGCCGGCGGCGATGGCGGCGGCGGCGTGGTCCTGGGTCGAGAAGATGTTGCAGGAAGCCCAGCGCACGGTGGCGCCCAGGGCCTGCAGCGTCTCGATCAGCACGGCGGTCTGGATCGTCATGTGCAGGCTGCCGGTGATGCGGGCACCCTTGAGCGGCTGGCTGGCGGCGAATTCCTTGCGGATCGCCATCAGGCCGGGCATCTCGGTTTCGGCGATGCGGATTTCCTTGCGGCCCCAGTCGGCGAGCGACAGGTCGGCAATGGCGCAGTCGTTGCTGGCAACGGGCTTGAGAACGGCGTTCATGGAGGGCTCCAAAAGCAGGGGTTTCGAGTCAGCCACTGTTCTGGGGGGCTCACCGCACAGAAGAGTGGGTGAGCGTCGTTGCATGGAATTCCGAGCCTCGCGTCCATGGTGGACGCTGCAACGCTCCTCGGTTGGGCGCGATTCTACCCGCTCGCCGTCATCCCCGCGCAGTCGCGAGTCCAGTGCTGCCGCATATTCGCCGCGTCAGATGAAAGCCCTGGACCCGCCCGCGCGACGACAACGAAAATCGTCAGGCGCCGGCCCGCTCGCCGGCCTGCGACCGCTCCAGGCGCGCATCTTCCGGGCTGTTCTCGAAGCGCTGGAACAGCGTCGCCACCAGCCCGCCCGAGATGTTGTGCCAGACGCTGAAGATCGCGCTGGGCACCGCCGCCAGCGGCGAAAAGTGGGCCGCCGCCAGGGCCGCGCCGAGGCCGGAGTTCTGCATCCCGACCTCGATCGCCAGGGTCTTGCGCTTGGCGATGCTGCGGCCGGTGAGCTTGCCCAGCCAATAGCCCAGCAGCAGACCCAGGCCGTTGTGCAACACCACGACGGCGAAGATCAGCAGGCCGCTGGTGGCGATGCGCGGCTGGTTGGCCGCGACCACTGCCGCCACGATCGCGACGATGGCGACCACCGACACCAGCGGCAGCATGCCGACGGCCAGTTTGACCTTGTCGCGCAGCAGCGACTGGGCCACCACGCCGAGCGCGATCGGCAGCACCACCACCTGCACGATCGACCAGAACATGGCCGCGGCGCTGACCTCCAGCCACTGGCTGGCCAGCAGGTAGATCAGGGCCGGCGTCACCACCGGCGCCAGCAAGGTGGTGACCGAAGTGATCGCCACCGACAGGGCGACGTCGCCGCGGGCCAGGAAGGTCATCACGTTGGAAGCCGTGCCGCCCGGGCAGCAGCCGACCAGGATCACGCCGACGGCGATTTCCGGCGGCAGCGCCAGCGCCTGGCACAGCAGCCAGGCCAGCCCCGGCATGATGATGAACTGGCCGAGCACGCCGATCAGCACGTCGACCGGCCGCCGCAGCACTTCGCGGAAGTCGTCCTTCGACAGGGTCAGGCCCATGCCGAACATGATGACCCCCAGCAGCGGAACGATCCAGGGCGCGATCCAGCGGAACTGGGCCGGGGCGAAAAAGGCGAGCACCGCGAACAGCAGCACCCAGATGGCGAAAGTCTTGCCGACGAAATGGCTCAGGCGGACGAGGGCCTGCATGGTGGATTCCCTGGAAATGCGGAGTACGGGGACCGGCGCGGGCGCCGGATGCGCGCGGCAGGCGAGCCGCCCCGGGGCTGCGGAACGGCGGCTGACGCTGTGCGGCCGCCGGGTGGGCGGCCGTCCCCGGCCGGCGGCGGGTCGTGCCGCCGGGGCGTCGGCAGCCGGGTTGGCCACCTAGGGTTAACCCTGATTCTAAGTGGAGAGCCAACGGACAGCACGAGGCGGGGACATTGCCATCCAATTGGCCTTGCCGCGCCACCAGGGTGCCCGCAGCGGTTACAAACGCGGGATGTCCGCATTCCCCACCGCCCCGATCGAGCCCATGCTGGCCAAGGTCGCCGAATCCCTGCCTACCGACGAGGGCTTCCTGTTCGAACCCAAGTGGGATGGCTTTCGCGCCCTGGTCTTCCGCGGCAACGAGCAGACCTACCTGCAAAGCCGCGACCTGCGGCCGCTGAACCGCTACTTTCCGGAGCTGGAGAAGGCGCTGCACGAGGCGCTGCCCAAGGGCTGCGTGCTCGATGGCGAAATCGTCGTCGCCCGCAACGGCACCCTCGATTTCGACGCCTTGCAGCAACGCCTGCACCCCGCGGCCTCCCGCGTCGTGCGGCTGGCCAAGGAGACGCCGGCCAGTTTCGTTGCCTTCGACCTGCTGGGCGCCGGCGGCAAGTCCACCATGGAGCTGCCGCAGGCCGAACGCCGGTCGCGGCTGGAACGCCTTCTGGGCAAGGCAAAGGCACCGCTGCACCTGACGCCGATGACGCGCGATCGTGCGCAGGCCGAGCAATGGCTGCAGCAGTTCGAAGGCGCGGGCCTGGACGGCGTGATCGCCAAGCTGGAGAACGCGCCCTACATGCCCGGCAAGCGCACCATGCTGAAGATCAAGCACGTGCGCAGCGCCGAGTGCGTGGTGGCGGGTTTCCGCTGGTACAAGGAGCGCACCGACGCGGTCGGCTCGCTGCTGCTGGGCCTCTACGACGAGGCTGGCGCGCTCCACCACGTGGGCGTGACTTCGGCCTTCACGATGGCGATGCGCGAGCAACTGGCCACCGAGCTGGCGCCGCTGCGCGAGGGCGCGCTGGAGAACCATCCCTGGAAAGACTGGGCCGTCACCAGTGACGACAGCCAGCGCATGCCCGGCGCGCAAAGCCGCTGGAGCGCCGGCAAGGATCTGGGCTGGGAGCCGCTGCGGCCCGAGCGGGTGGTCGAGGTCAAGTACGACCACCTGCAAGGCGAGCGCTTTCGCCACGCCGCCATCTTCCTGCGCTGGCGCGACGACAAGCCGGCCAGCGACTGCCGCTACGACCAGCTGGAGGTGACGACGCCGTTCGAGCTGGCCAAGGTGTTCGGCGCGAAGGCGTCCACGAGCTGACGCTTGCGCCGCAAGCAGGCGAGCGCGTGGTCGTCCACGATGCCCACCGCCTGCATCCAGGCCTAGACGATCACCGGTCCAACGAACTTGAAGCCGCGGCGCTTCAGCTCGTTCGAGATCTCCCCGGACTTGGGCGTGCTGGCGGGCAGGCTGCGGCCGTCGCCGCACAACACCTTGCCGCCGGTGAATGACCAGCAAAAGTCGGCGAAGTCTTCGCCGCGCGCCAGCATGTCGCAGTAGATCCGCGCGGCCGCGATGGTGGCTTCTGGGCGTCGTCGCCATTGGCCCAGGCGCAGCGGTGGATCGTGGATGCAGGCGGCATGGCTAGAGCGCGAACGCGCCCGCCAAGCCGCGCGGGCGTATCACCTCGTAGCCCTCGCCCGTGGCAGACCGCCGCGCGATGCGCGCCTGCTCCAGCACGCCGCGCCGGGTCAGGCATTCCTCGACCTTCGCCAGCGCGGCCTCCCGGTCGCCGTTGACGGAAATGAAGATGTTGAAGCCGCCCGCTCCCATGTCATGCCCGTCCACCTGGGCGACTTCGCCGCGGGTGAACGCGTTCATGAGGGTCTCCTCCACGTGCAGCAGGCGGTCGAAATCCGTCCCTTCGGACAGCGGCAGTTGGACGACGAGTTGGTCATTGGGCATGGCTGCGAAGATTAACCTGCTGGAACATGGCTTGCGCCAGCACCAGGTTGGGCACCCAGCAGCCACGCAATGACCGGATCGCCCCGATCGAACGGGAAGCCGGCCGCTACGGCCATCGGGACCCGGAGCCTGAGCGTGACGGCGGCGAAGGTGAGCGCGAGTTGCGGACCGTCCAGCGCCGGTGCGAGGCAATATCCCCGGCGCCGGATCGGCACGTAGGCACGCCGGTGAATAGTCACCCCAGCCCATGCGGCGAGCCGCCTAGCAACAAAAGACGTCGCGGCCGCCGAGCGCCTGCCACTGCTGCTCGATCTGCCGTGCATCTTCATCGCAGCGGGCTTGGACCATCATCATGACCCCTCCATCCTGGATGCCTGCTTCGTAGTGGCGCACGCGCTCTTGTCGTCGCTGAACAAGCCTGCGACCCTTCGGCGGTTGCCGCTGGATGATGCAGTCATCGTCACGTCCTCCGTGTGCCCGCACCAGAGGCTCACGATACAACATGCCCGAGCAAACCGACAGGGTCGACCGCCTACCCCACCCCCTTCCCCCTCGGCCGCAATTGCACCGGCACCCGCTCCAGGTTGATGCGCACCCGATACCACAGCGACGAGCTGCCGCGCATCTTGTCCAGCAGCACGTCGGCCGGCTCCAGGTGCGCCGCTGCCTGCGGGTGCTTGGCCTTCCATTCCTCGGCGGCGGCCACCGCATCCGCCTCGCGCTCGGCGCGCGCCACCTCGATCAGCGGCTTCTTCGGCACCCGCCGGCCGGTGGCCGTCGACGGCGGGGCCCGGCGCGGCTCGCCGGCGCCTTTCTTGTAGTGCGGCGGCCACGGCGCGTCGCCCTGCCCCTGCGCCTCCTGGCTGGTCGACAGCGCCAGCAGCGGCTCGAGCGACTGGGGCGCGGCGTCGATGCCGGCATGCGGATCGCCGATGGCGGCGAAGCGCCCGGGCATCGTCCATAGCGTGAAGTCCGCCGGGTTGCAGGCGCCCAGTTCGTCCCAGGTCACCGGCGCCGAAACCCTCGCATCGGGCCTGGGCCGCACCGAGTAGGCGGACGTGACCGTCCGGTCCTTGGCGTTCTGGTTGTAGTCCACGAAGACGCCGTGGCGTTCCTCCTTCCACCACTTGGCTGTCGCCATGGCTGGCGCGCGCCGCTCCACCTCGCGCGCCAGCGCCAGCGCGGCCCGCCGCACCTCGTCGAAACTCCAGCGCGGCGCGATCCGCACCAGCACGTGGATGCCGCGCGAGCCGGAGGTTTTGGGCCAGCCCACCAGGCCGAGCTCGTCCAGCGTGGCCCGCACCACCCGCGCCACTTCCACGATCTGCGGCCATTCGACGCCGGGCACTGGATCGAGGTCGACCCGAAGCTCATCGGGATGGTCCAGGTCTTGGGCCCGCACCGGATGCGGATGCAGTTCCAGGCAGGCCAGATTGGCCATCCAGGCCAGGTCCGCCGGGTGCCGCGGCACCACCTCCTCGGCGCTGCGGCCCGAAGGGAACTTGATCTCGGCCACCTCCAGCCAGTCCGGCCGCTTGGCCGGCGCCCGCTTCTGGAAGAAGAATTCCTCGCCGGTGCCGTTCGGGTAGCGCACCAGCACGCAGGGCCGCCCGCCCGCGCCGCGCAAGGCGCCCTCGGCGACCGCCAGGTAGTACTTCACCAGGTCGAGCTTGCTGACCTTGGCCTGTGGAACCAGCAGCTTGGCCGGACTGGAGATCACCACCTGGCGCCCGGCGATCTCCAGGGTGAGGTCGGACTTGTCCTGGGGCATCCGCCCAGAATACGACGGCACGGCACAATAGAGGGTCAGACGCGGCCGCTTGCCAGCCCAGCCGTCCGCCTTCCCCGGAGTTCCCTTTGTCCGCATCGCCCCTGGCCGCCGAAACGCGGCGCCGCCGCACCTTCGCCATCATTTCCCACCCCGACGCGGGCAAGACCACGCTGACGGAAAAGCTGTTGCTGTTCTCCGGCGCGATCCAGATCGCCGGCGCCGTCAAGGGCCGCAAGGCATCGCGCCACGCCACCTCCGACTGGATGGAGATCGAAAAGCAGCGCGGCATCTCGGTGGCTTCCTCGGTCATGCAGATGTTGTACCGCGACCACGTGGTCAACCTGCTCGACACGCCCGGCCACAAGGACTTTTCCGAAGACACCTACCGGGTGCTGACGGCCGTCGACGCCGCGCTGATGGTGATCGACGCGGCCAACGGCGTGGAGGCGCAGACGCGCCGGCTGATCGAGGTCTGCCGCCAGCGCGACACGCCGATCATCACCTTCGTCAACAAGATGGACCGCGAGGTGCGCGAGCCGCTCGACATCCTCGACGAGGTCGAGCGCGAGCTGGGCATGCCTTGCGTGCCCATGACCTGGCCGGTCGGCAAGGGCAAGACCTTCGGCGGCATCATGAACCTGCGCCGCCAGACCATGACGGTGTTCGAGTCGGGCAGCGAGCGGTTGCCGCAGGACTTCGACGCCGTCCCGCTGTCCGACCCGGCGGAACTGCAACGCCGCTTTGGCGCCGAGTACGACGCCGCCGCCGAGAGCATGGAACTGGCCGCCGGCGCCTCGCCGACCTGGGACCGCGCCGCCTTCCTGGCCGGCAAGCAGACGCCGGTGTTCTTCGGCTCCGCCGTCAACAACTTCGGCGTGATGGAGGTGCTGGACGCGCTGGTCGAGCTGGCGCCGCCGCCGCAGTCGCGCAAGAGCACCACCATCGTCAACCGGCAGCCGGTCGAGCGCATCGTGCAGCCGGACGATCCGGCCTTCTCCGGCGTGGTGTTCAAGGTGCAGGCCAACATGGACCCGTCGCACCGCGACCGCATCGCCTTCGTGCGCATGGCCTCGGGCAAGTACACGCCCGGCATGAAGCTGAAGGTCCAGCGCACCTCCAAGGAGCTGCGCCCCACCTCGGTGGTGACCTTCCTGTCGCAGCGGCGCGAAGCCGTCGACGAAGCCTATGCCGGCGACATCATCGGCTTCACCACCCACGGCGGCGTGCAGCTGGGCGACACCATCACCGACGGCAGCGTCAGCCTGCAGTACACCGGGCTGCCATTCTTCGCGCCCGAGCTGTTCATGGTGGTGGTGCTGAAGAACCCGCTGCGCACCAAGCAGCTGCAGCAGGGCCTGGCCCAGCTGGGCGAGGAAGGCGCGATCCAGGTGTTCCGCCCCGAGATCGGCGGCCCGATGCTGCTGGGCGCCATCGGCCAGCTGCAGTTCGAGGTGGTGCAGCACCGCCTGAAGGCCGAGTACGACTGCGACGTGCGGCTGGAAGGCTGTCCGTACACCGGGGCGCGCTGGATCACCGCCGACACCCCGGCCGAGCTCAAGGCCTTCGTCGAGGCCTACCCGCAGCGGATGGCGCTGGACGCGGCCAACGCGCTAGCCTTCCTGTGCACCTCGCCGTACGACGTGCGGCTGGCCCAGGAGCGGTTCCCCAAGATCCATTTCCACCTGCTGCGCGAACACGCGGGTCTGTCGCTGCAGGACAAGGGCTGAGCCGGAGACTGCCATGCGCCAGCTGCTCGCCCGCCCCGCCCTCGCCGCGCTTGCTGCGTCCGCCTTGCTGCTGGCTGCCTGTGGCGGCGGCGGCGGTGGTGGCGAGGCCGGCGGTGGCGGCGCGACGACCTCGGCCAGCTTCGCCGGCGTGTGCACGCTGGAAGGGCAAAAGCAGTTCGCGCGGGCTTACCTGGGCGAGACCTACCTCTGGTACGACGAGATCCGCGAGGTGGACCCGGCGCTCTACGCCAACCTCCCCGACTACTTCGACGCCCTGCTGGTGCGCACGCCCGACGCCAACGGCCTGCCCAAGGACCGCTACAGCACCGTGCTGCCGACCGGCCAGGGCAACAGGCTTGGCGACGTGCTCAAGGACCACACCGACGCGGTGCCGGTCACCCGCGTCGTCGACAGCCCGGGCGGCCGGCGGGCCGGCTACCTGCAGTTCAACCACCACGACGCCGGCGCCCAGGACGACCTGATCACGGCCTTTCGCCAGCTGCGCGACGAAGCGGTGCAGGACCTGGTGCTGGACCTGCGCTTGAATTCCGGCGGCTTCCTCTACGTCGCGCTGGCCGCCGCCTCGATGGTGGCCGGCCCCGCGGCCGAGGACAAGGTGTTCGAACAGCTGCGCTACAACGACCAGCGCGCCGACCTCACGGCCGCCAGCACGCTGCGCTTTTCCAGCCGGCTGCAGTTCGCGGAGACCCAGTACGCCGGCGGCTCGCGGCTGCCGCAGCTGGACCTGCCGCGCGTGTACGTGCTGGCCTCGGGCCAGACCTGCTCGTCCAGCGAGTCCATCGTCAACGGCCTGCGCGGCATCGATGTGCAAGTGATCCTGGTGGGCGACACCACCTGCGGCAAGCCGTACGGCTTCAGCCGCCGCGACAACTGCGGTCATGCCTATTTCCCGATCGAGTTCGAGGGCGCCAACGCCAAGGGCTCGAGCGGCTACACGGCCGGCTTCCAGCCCACCTGCCGGGTCGAGGACGATCCCGACACGGCCGCCGGCAGCAGCCGCGATCCGCTGCTGCGGGCGGCGCTGGCGCATGCCGACACGGGCGCCTGCCCGGCCGCTTCGGTCCGATCGGCGCAGCGCAGCGCCAGCGCCTCGCTCGCAGCCACGCCGGCGCGCCAGCCGACCCGCCCCGCCTGGGCCGGTCGGCTGCTGCGGGACCAGCGTTGAGCGCGCCGCGCCAGCAGATGCTGCCGCTGGCCGCCTGGCCGGCCAGCGAGCGCGCGGGCATCGTCGGCGTGCTGACGGACATCGACGACACCCTCACCACCGAAGGCGCCGTCACGCCCGACGCGCTGCAGGCGCTGGCCGCGCTGCGCGCCGCCGGCCTGCACGTGATCCCCATCACCGGGCGGCCGGTCGGCTGGAGCGAGCCGTTCGTCGCGCAGTGGCCGGTGGACGCCATCGTGGCCGAAAACGGCGCCGTGGCCCTGGTGCACGAGAGTGACGGCAAGGCATTGCGCAAGCTGTACGTGCAGGATGCTGGCACCCGGGCGACCAACTTCGCGCGCATGCAGGACGTGGGCCGCCGCATCGAGCGTGAAGTGCCCGGCGCCAGGCTGTCGCAAGACAGCGCCGGGCGCGAGACCGATATCGCCATCGACCACAGCGAATTCACCCGGCTGCCGGCGGACGGCATCGAGCGGGTGCTGCAGCTGATGCGCAGCGAGGGCATGAACGCCACCGTCAGCTCGATCCACGTCAACGGCTGGTACGGCGAACACCACAAGCTGTACGGCGCGCGCTGGATCGTGCGCCAGTTGCTGGAGCGCGACCTGGACGCCGAACTGGAGCGCTGGGTCTACATCGGCGACTCGACCAACGACGTGCTGATGTTCGAGCACTTCCGCCACAGCGTGGGGGTAGCCAACATCCGCCGCTTCGAACAGCAACTGACGCACAAGCCGCGCTACGTGACGCCGGGCGAGCGCGGAGCCGGGTTCGCGCAAGTGGCGGCCGCGATCTTGTCGGCGCGCTGAGAGCGGCAGGCCTGCACGAAGGACTGCATGATCCGGCCGTAAGCCGGATGCCAGCGCCAGCCCCATTCGGGATGGAACTGGAAACCCCAGGCGAACAGGCTGGCGTCGTGCCAGCGGAAGGCCTCCACCAGCCCGTCGTCGGCGTGCGCCTCGGCCACCAGGCCGGCGCCAAGCACGTTCACGCCCTGCGAGTGCAGCGAGCTGACCGGAAAGCGCCCCATCCGCGCGATGCTTTCCAGTTCGCCGCCGGGCACGGCCGTGACGAAGTGGCGTTCCCGGCAGGCCTCGTCCAGTTCCTCGTCGGGATCTTCCCAGTGCTTGACGCTGCCAGGGAGCTCGCGCAGCCACTGGTGCAGGCTGCCGCCGAGCGCGACATGGAGATCGTGCGAGCCGCGGCAAAAGCCCAGGACCGGCACGCGCCGCTGCAGCGCCAGCAGGATCAGCTGGGGCGCCAGCGCATCGCGCCGGTGTCGAACTCGAACCCGGGCCGCGCCGGCTCTTGCCCGTACAGGTGCGGGTGCACGTTGCTGTCGGAACCACCGAGCAGGATGCGGTGGCTGGCCACCACCCAGACGCTCGGCACCTGCGCGCCCGCGTTCATCCCGCGGCTTTCGCTCCGCAGTGCGCCCGGCAGGCGGCGGCGAAGGCCTGCAGCGTGCGCTCGTAGAACGGATGCTGCTGGTGGCGCCATTCCGGGTGCCATTGCACGCCGTACGCAAAAGCCGGCGAGCCCAGCACGCGCACGCCCTCCACCAGGCCGTCGGGCGCGCGCGCCTCGGCCACCAGCCCTTCGCCCAGCCGCTTGATGCCCTGGCCATGCAGCGAATTGACGAAGGCGCGGGTGCTGCCGGCCCAGGCGGCGAAGGCGCTGCCCGGCTCCAGCAGCACCTCGTGCCGCTCGCCGAACTGCACCGCCAGGTCTTCGTCCTCCGGCTCGCGGTGGTCCATCAGGCCGGGCTGGTCGTGCAAGGTCTGGTGCAGGCTGCCACCAAGCGCCACGTTCATCTCCTGCAGGCCGCGACAGACGCCGAGCAAGGGCATCCCGAGCTTGAGCGCTTCGCGCACCAGCCGCATGGTCAGCTGGTCGCGGCGCGGATCGAGCAGGTCGGTGGGCAGCGCGGTGGCGCCGAAATGGCTCGCTTCCACGTTGGACGGCGAGCCGGTGAGCAGCACGCCGTCCACCAGCGGCAGCAGCGCCGCCACGTCCCCGGCTTCGGCCATGGGAAACAGCACGGGCTGCAGCCCCAGCGCCGTCACCGCCGCCGCATAGCGGTCGGCCAGCACGGTGTAGCCACCGGGATCGGACAGGTCCAGGTGGCGGTGGCAGGCGGGCAGCCACACCAGGGGCTTGTGCGGGATGTTGGCCATGGTCTGTGGAAGCACATCATGCCAAAGCCCGCGCCCGCGGCGCCGCCGCCCGTGTCTTTATTTGGCCAGGCCGAGCTTGTCGACCAACGCCTTCTCGGTGCGGAAGGTTTCCTGGGCAAAGCGGGCGTACTGCTGCTGGTCCATGTAGTTGGGCAGCATGTCGTAGCGCGCCAGCGCCGCCACGTAGCTGGGATCCTCCATGGCCTTCTTGAAGGCGTCGTGCAGCCTCTTGGTCACGTCGGGCGGCGTGTCGCGCGGCGCGCCGATGCCGAACGGCGAGTTCTGCACGATGTCCAGCCCCAGCTCCTTGAGCGTGGGCGCGTCGGGAAACTTGTCCAGCCGTTTCTCGCCCCAGGTGTTGAGCACGCGCAGCTTGCCGGCCTGCACCAGCGGCGCGAAGCCGGTGGAATCGGCGGCCGCCATGATGTGGCCCCCGGTGATGGCGACGGCCAAGTCGGCGCTGCCTTTGTAAGGCACGTGGTTGAGCTGGACGCCCAGCTTCTGCGCGATCAGCTCCGTCGTCAGGTGCGGGCTGGTCAGGGTGCCGGTAGAGCCGTAGCTCAGCTTGCCAGGGTTGGCCTTGGCGTAGGCGACGAAGTCGGCCCAGTTCCTGATCGGGCTGTCGGCCGGCACCACGATGCCGAAGGCATAGCCGGTGACGTTCAGCACGTAGCTGATGTCCTTGACCGGGTCCCAGGCGATCTTGGTGGTGTAGGGCAGGCGGAACACGCCCAGCGGGATCTGCGCCAGCGTGTAGCCGTCGGCCGGCACGGTCTGCAGCTGCTGCGCCGGCAGCGTGCCGCCGGCGCCCGGCTTGTTCTCGATGATCACCGGCTGGCCCAGGATCTTGCCGGCGTTATCGGCCAGCTGGCGCATCGTGATGTCGGTCGGCCCGCCGGCGGGAAAGGCGATGACCAGGCGGATCGGCTTGCTTGGGAACGACTGGGCTTGCGCGCCCAGGCTGGCGACGGCCAGCATGGCGGCGGCGAGCTGGACGAGATGGCGACGGCGCATCGGTGCTCCTGGAATGGCTGCGGGGAAGGAAGCACGCATTGGAGCGTGCCGCCTTCGCCGCGGCAATCAGGACTCGCCCGGGGGGCGTAACCTGCGGGACAGGGACTCAGCAGCCTTGCGGGCGGTTGTCGCGCATCGGGATGCTGCCGGTCAGCGTGATGGTGTCGCCGCCCGCGCCGGTGCTGAAGCGCGCGCCGGCCAGGTCGATTTCATCGTTGACGCGGTCCACGGTGCCCGCCGGTTCGACCAGGCTGTAGTCGACGTTGTTGATGGCAATGAACATCACGCGGATGGTCGGCGTGCCCGGCTGGTAGCGCACGTCGCCGCTGATCACCCGGGCGGTGCCGGCCTGCTCGAGGCGCGAGAACCGGAAGCGGCACAGTTCGGGATCGCTGCCGATCGGGTTGACCTTTTCGACGGCGTTCAGGAACACGTTGTTGCTGGCGTAGACGCCATTGAGGGCGGCAGTCGCGGAGCCGGCCACCGCCACGCTGCCGCTGCGGTTGCTGGCCTCGGGATTCTCGTCCTCGAACACGAAGTCGCTGTCGCCCCCGCTGCCGCCGCAGGCGGCCAGCATGACGGCGGCGGTGACCGCGGCAAAGACGGATGGGAAGGATCTTTTCATGGGAACGGCCTCGTGAGTTAGCTGGGTGTTCGAGGCTAAGGCAGAGGCGCCACGGCAGCGTGGGAGCGATCCACCGCCGCATGTCGGACGCGACCGACTCAACCACCACCATGCGCAGCGCGCGCTCTTCCATTCAACCAGCTTTGAAGACGTTGAGGTGTGCGCCCCACCTGCGCCACCGCATCGCAACCCTCGAACACGAACAGCGCAGCCAGTCCCGCGCCGGCCAGGTTCTCGCCCCACGCCCAGGTAGTCGTCGCTGCGCCGTCCAAAGCCGGCGACCGGGCCGCCTGCCACGCTGCCGTGGATCCGGGTCCGGCCGGGATCACAGGTCAGGTGCGCGCCAGCACGTCAGCCAGCGCCACCCCCGTGTGCGTCCCCAGCGCCACCACTTCCTCCGGCGGCGCCGCCGCCACCACCTTGCCGCCGGCGGTACCGCCGTCCGGGCCCAGGTCGATGATCCAGTCGGCCTCGGCGATCACGTCGAGGTCGTGCTCGATCACCACCACGCTGTGGCCGCCGTCGACCAGCCGGTGCAGCACGCGGATCAGCTTTTCCACGTCGGCCATGTGCAGGCCCACCGTGGGCTCGTCCAGCACGTACAGCGTGTGCGGCGCCTTCTGGCCGCGCCGCGTGACGTCGTCGCGCACCTTGGACAGCTCGGTCACCAGCTTGATCCGCTGCGCCTCGCCGCCCGACAGGGTGGGCGACGGCTGCCCCAGCGTGAGGTAGCCCAGGCCGACGTCGCGCAGCAGCTGCAGCGGGTGGCTGATGTTGGTCATGGAAGCGAAGAACTCCACCGCCTCGTCGACCTCCATCTGCAGCACGTCGCCGATGCTCTTGCCGCGCCAGCTGACGGCCAGCGTCTCAGGGTTGAAGCGGGCGCCGCGGCAGGCCTCGCACGGGATCTTCACGTCCGGCAGGAAGCTCATGGCGATGGTGCGCACGCCCTGCCCTTCGCACAGCGGGCAGCGGCCCTCGCCGGTGTTGAAGGAAAAGCGGCCCGGACCATAGCCGCGGGCCCGCGCCTCCAGCGTATCGGCGAACAGCTTGCGAACGGTGTCCCAGAAGCCGATGTAGGTCGCCGGGCAGGAACGCGGCGTCTTGCCGATCGGCGTCTGGTCCACTTCCAGCACGCGGTCCAGCACCTGGTAGCCGTCGACCGACTTGCAGCCGCTCCACTTGGGCCGCTTGCCGGCGTCGTCGGCGTCGCGGCCGGCCTTGGTCGAGCGTTGCTGCACGGCGGCCTGCACGTTGTGCAGCAACACGTCGCGCGCCAGCGTCGACTTGCCCGATCCCGACACGCCGGTGACCACCACCAGCCGCTGCAGCGGCACGTCGACGTCGACGTCGTCCAGGTTGTGCAGGTCGGCGCCTCGCAGGCGCAGAAAGCGCTGCGGCGGCGGGGCCACCACGACCTCCTCGCTTGCCGCCGCAGGTTGCGCGCCCTTGGCCAGCCGCTTGATGAGGGCCTTGGCCTTCTTTGCCTTGTCCTTGGTCGACTCGTAGATCGGCCGCTCCACCGGCTGCACGGCGTCCATGGCGCCCACCTCACGCCGCGGCTTGAGCGGATGCCGCATCGCATGCAGCAGGTAGCGGCCGGTCTGCGACTCCTTCGCCTGGGTCAGCTGCTCCACCGAGCCTTGCGCCACCAGCCGGCCGCCGCGCTTGCCGGCGCTGGGGCCGATGTCGATGATGTGGTCGGCCCGGCGGATGGTGTCTTCGTCGTGCTCCACCACCACCAGCGTGTTGCCCTTGCTGCAAAGCTTGTGCAGCGCGTCCAGCAGGATCTGGTTGTCGCGCGCGTGCAGGCCGATGGTCGGCTCGTCAAGAACGTAGCACACGCCCTGCAGGTTCGAGCCGAGCTGCGCCGCCAGCCGGATGCGCTGGGCTTCGCCGCCTGACAGCGTCGGCGCGCCGCGGTCCAGTGTCAGATAGTTCAGCCCCACCTCCTCCAGGAACTCCAGGCGCGAGCGGATCTCGGGGATCAGGTCGCGGGCGATGCCCTCCTCGCGCGTGCTCAGCACGCCCTTGACTTGCAGGCTCTCGATCCAGCGGCGCACGTCGCGCACGGACAGCGCGGCGACATCGGCGATGCCGGTCTTGTCGAAGCGCACGGCGCGCGCCTGCGGGTTCAGCCGCGAGCCCTGGCAGCAGCTGCAGACTTCGTCGGTCAGGTCTTCCACCTCCGGCTCGGCGAAGGTCTGCTCGCGGCCCTTGTCTTCCGCCGCGAACAGCGTGTCGTCGAAGGCCTTGCGCTGGTCGCGCGTCAGCTTGACGCCGGTGCCGACGCAATCGGGACACCAGCCGTGCTTGCTGTTGTACGAGAACAGGCGCGGATCCAGCTCCGGATAGCTGGTGGCGCAGACCGGACAGGCGCGCAGTGTGGAGAACACCTCCACCTTGCCAACGGCGTCCTGCAGGCCGATGCCGCCGAGAAAGGCCGCCTTCAGGCCGTCCAGCGGCGCCAGCACGTGCAGCACGCCCTTGCCGTGTTCCAGCGCCACGGTGATCTTCTCGCGCAGCAGCGCCTCGTTGGCCGGCGTGATATCCAGGTCGCACACCGGCAGCTCGATGGTGTGCTCCTTGAAGCGGTCGATGCGCGGAAAGCCGGTGGTGGGCAGGAAGCCGCCGTCCACCCGCAGGTGGGTGTAGCCGCGCGGCCGGGCCCAGTCGGCCAGCTCGGTGTAGACGCCTTTGCGATTCACCACCAGCGGCGCCAGCAGGCCAATGTGCTGGCCGCGGTAGCGCTTCATGATCTGGGCCACGATGGTGTCGGGGTTCTGCGGCCGCACCTCGGCGCCATCATTGACGCAATGCTGCACGCCCAGCTTGACGTACAGCAGCCGCATGAAGTGCCACACCTCGGTGGTGGTGCCGACGGTGGACTTGCGGCCGCCGCGCGACAGCCGCTGCTCGATCGCCACCGTGGGCGGGATGCCGTACACCGCGTCCACCTCGGGCCGGCCCGCCGGCTGCACGATGCTGCGGGCGTAGGCGTTCAGCGACTCCAGGTAGCGCCGCTGCCCTTCGTTGAACAGGATGTCGAATGCCAGCGTCGACTTGCCCGAGCCCGACACGCCGGTGACGACGGTGAACTTGTTGTGCGGAATGTCGACCGAGAGCGACTTGAGGTTGTGCTCCTTGGCGTTGACGATCTGGATGGCGTTGGGCCGGGCTGCCCTCGCCCCGGCCCTCTCCCGCGAGCGGGAGAGGGAGGAAGGCGAAGCCTCCGACACCATCCCCAGCGCACCGTCGTACTCGCGCAGCGCCTTCGCCGTGTGCGAGCTCGGGTGCAGCTTGACTTCCTCCGGCGGCCCTTGGGCCACCAGCAGGCCGCCGCCGTCGCCGCCTTCCGGCCCCAGGTCGATCAGCCAGTCGGCCGAGCGGATCACGTCCAGGTTGTGCTCGATGATGACCAGCGAGTGGCCTGCCTCCAGCAGCTTGCGCAGCGCCCGCATCAGCTTGGCGATGTCGTCGAAGTGCAGGCCGGTGGTCGGCTCGTCGAACAGGAACAGCGTGCCCTTGGTGGCCATGCGCTGGCGGCTGGAACTGGCGGTGCGCGCCGCGCCGGCCAGGAAGCCGGCCAGCTTCAGCCGCTGCGACTCGCCGCCCGACAGCGTCGGCACCGGCTGCCCCAGTTTCACGTACTCCAGGCCGACGTCCACGATCGGCTGCAGCGCGCGGATCACGTCGCGGTCGTTGGCGAACAGCGAGGCCGCCTCGCTCACCGTCAGGTCCAGCACGTCGGCCACGTTCAGCTTGCGCGGCTGCACCGCGCCGATCGGCTGGCGTTCGATGTGCACCTCCAGGATCTCCGGGCGATAGCGCTTGCCGTCGCAGTCGGGGCAGCGCAGGTAGACGTCGGAGAGGAACTGCATCTCCACGTGCTCGTAGCCGGAGCCGCCGCAGGTGGGGCAGCGGCCGTCGCCGGAGTTGAAGCTGAACTTGGAGCCGGTGTAGCCGCGCTGGCGCGCCAGCGGCGAGGTGGCGAAGATCTCGCGCAGCGAGTCCCAGGCGCCGACGTAGCTGACCGGGTTGGAACGCGCCGTCTTGCCGATCGGCGACTGGTCGACGAAGACGACGTCGCTCAGGTGGTCGGCGCCCAGCAGCCGGTCGTGCCGGCCCGGCGTGTCGGTCGAGCGGCCGAAGTGGCGCAGCAGCGCCGGCGCGACGATGTCCTGCACCAGGCTCGACTTGCCCGAGCCGGACACGCCAGTCACCACCACCAGCCGCTGCAGCGGGAACTCCACCGACAGGTTGCGCAGGTTGTGCTCGCGCGCGCCTTCCAGCACCAGCCGCGGCGTCGCCTGCGTCACCGCCCGCTTGAAGCCCATGCCCACGTGCTTGCGCGCGCCCAGGTAGGCGCCGGTCAGCGTGTCGGCGTCGCGCAGCTGCTCGGTGGTGCCGTCGAACACGATCTGGCCGCCGCGCTCGCCCGGCCCCGGGCCCATGTCGATGATGCGGTCGGCCGCGATCATCACCGCCGGATCGTGCTCCACCACCACCAGCGTGTTGCCGGCGTCGCGCAGCCGGTGCATGGCCTGCGTGATGCGGTGCATGTCGCGCGGGTGCAGGCCGATGCTGGGCTCGTCCAGCACGAACAGCGTGTTGACCAGCGAGGTGCCCAGCGCCGTGGTCAGGTTGATCCGCTGCACCTCGCCGCCGGACAAGGTGCGGCTCTGGCGGTCCAGTGTCAGGTAGCCGATGCCGACGTCCACCAGGTACTTCAGCCGGGTGTTGATTTCCTCGAACAGCAGCTTCATCGCTTGCAGCTCGCCACCGCCGGCGTGCGCCTCGGCCTCCGGTTCGACCCGGGCGAAAAACTTTCGCAGGCGGTCGATCGGCAGCATCATCAGGTCGTGCAGGCTCAGGCCCGGCAATGCCTCGAGCTGCTCGCGCGTCCACTCCGCGCCGACCGGCATGAAGCGCTTGTCCGGCGCCAGCACGGCGTCGGCGTCGTCCTTGCCGCCCAGGCGCCACAGCAGGCTGTCGGTCTTCAGGCGGGCGCCGCCGCACACTTCGCACGGGGTGTAGCTGCGGTACTTGGACAGCAGCACCCGGATGTGCATCTTGTAGGCCTTGCTCTCCAGGTATTCGAAGAAGCGCTTGACCCCATACCACTTCTTGTTCCACTCGCCGTCGCGGTAGCCGGCCACGCCGTGGACCACCCAGTGCTGCTGCGTCGCCGTCAGGCGCGACCAGGGCGTGTCGCGCGGAATGCCGGCCGCCTCGGCGTGCCGCATCATGTCTTCCTGCGACTCGGACCAGGCCGGCGTCTGGAAGGTCTTGATGGCGCCGGCGCGCAAGGTCAGCTTGTCGTTCGGGATCACCAGCCCGTAGTCGACGCCGATCACCCGGCCGAAGCCGCGACAGGTTTCGCACGCGCCCACCGGCGAGTTGAACGAGAACATCGACGGCACCGGGTCGGTGTAGCGGATGTCGCTCTCGGGGCAATGCAGGCCGGTGGAGAACTTCCACACCTCTTGCGCCTCGTCGGCGCCCGCATACACCGTCAGCCGGCCGCTGCCGCGCTTGAGGCCCACCTCGATCGCCTCGATCGCCCGCGCCTTCTCCACGCCCTGGATACGGAAGCGGTCGGCCACCACGTCCAGCACCTTGCGCGCCCCGGTCGCCGTCTCCACCACGCGTTCGGCCTGAACCCGGGTGAAGCCGCTGGCGGACAGCCACTGCTCCACTTCTTCCGCCGTCGCCACCGCCGGCAGTTCCACCGGAAAGGTCAGCACCAGCCGCGGGTCGCCGTCCTTGGTGCGCGCCGTCAGCTGTTCGTAGATGGTTTCGGGCGAGTCGTGCCGCACCTGCAGCGCCGTCTTGCGGTCGAACAGCTGGCCGGCGCGCGCGTACAGCAGCTTCAGGTGGTCGTTCAGCTCCGTCATGGTGCCGACGGTGGAGCGCGAGGACCGGACCGGGTTGGTCTGGTCGATGGCGATCGCCGGCGGCACGCCTTCGACGCGGTCGACCGCCGGCTTGTCCATCCGGTCGAGGAACTGCCGGGCATAGGCCGAAAAAGTCTCGACGTAGCGGCGCTGGCCTTCGGCATACAGGGTGTCGAACACCAGGCTCGACTTGCCCGATCCGCTGGGGCCGGTCACCACCGTCAGCTCGCCGGTGTTCAGGTCGAGGTCGAGATTCTTGAGGTTGTGTTGTCTGGCGCCGCGGATGCGGATCGTTCCCTGGGACATGGAAGGCCTTCTGGAGAGCAAGGCGGAAGATTCTAGGGATGGCTTGGCATCGACGCCGGCCTGGGGTCATCTCCAGGCGTCCGACGCCGGCGGCAGACCACGTCCTACGCCGCCTGCCATTGGCAGCCCGGAACCTGTAACCCTCGCCGCCGCCTTCCTCCCCCATGGCCGTCCGACCTCACCGGCTGCAGAGCCAGCCTCTCGATCTGCCCATTCCTGCCCCGGAAGCCGGCGTCGAGACCGTGCGCCACCAGTTGCTGGCGCTGCTGGACGACTGCGAGGGGTTCGACTGCGAGCGCCTGCGCTGGCGCCTGCACACGGCCGGTTGCGGCCAGGACCTGTGGTTGCTGCGCGAGGCGATCTTCCAGATGGTGGCCAGCCAGCACTGCAAGGCCCAGGCGCAGCACCGCCTGGATGGCCTGGTGCCGGCCTTCCGACGGCTGCTGCCAGCGCGGCTGGCGGGCCGGGCCTAGTTCCCGCGCGCTGGCGAACCAGGGTGAACTTGGGCGCGGCCCCCTTCACCATGTGGCCAAGAGGAACTTCAGCGCGGTCGCGCGGTGCCCGAGGGAATTGCCCGCGCCTGCTCCCACGCACCCGATTCGAACCATGCATCGCCCGCCAGGCAGGACCGCAACATCGGCAAGCCATCGAAGCCCCAGAACAGCTTGCCGTCCACCTCGAAGGTGGGCACGCCGAACACGCCGCGCGCCAGCGCCGCTGCGGTGTTGGCCCTGAGTTGGGACTTGACCTCGTCGGCGGATGGATCCCGCGATGGCTGCAGGTGCTGTTGCAGCGCCTGCAGGCGAGTGGCGTCGGCGGCGTCCTCGCCACCACGCCAGACGTGCCGGAACACCGTCTCGCAGGCGTAGCGATTGGCCAGGCCGTCGCTGCCGCAAGCCAGCGCCAGCCGCAGCAAGGGCAGCGGATTGAACGGGTGCGTCGCCGGCATCCGCATGGCAATGCCATGCGTGTGCGCCAGCCACAGCACCTGCCGGCAAGTCCAGTCGCGCTTGGTCTCGATCTCCGCCGGGCCGAGCTGGCCGTGGTGCTTGAGGAGGCCGGCGAACAGCACGGGCCGGTAATCCACGCGGTGGCTCAGGCCCTGCAGCGCCTGCGGCAACTGCTCGAACGCCAGGTAGGCGAACGGCGAGATGACATCGAACCAGCAGGTGATGTGCTTCATCCGGGGCCTCCTCGCGCACGCCGTTCGAGTTCGAGCCACAGCACGCGTCGCTGCGCATCGGGCATGCCGCTCCAGGCGGTGATTTCGTCCAGCGTGCGGAAACACCCTTCGCACAGGCCGCTGTCGGCGTCCAGCCGGCAGATCGAGATGCAGGGCGACGGCACCGGCTGGCCGGCGCGCAGCTCGCGCGCCGTCTCCAGCAGCAATTCGGCGGCCGGCGTCATTGGACAACCTGCCCCAGGACTGCCCGCTGCGCGGCCTGCTCCTTCCCCCTGCGCAAGCGCAGGGGGCGAGCGAGTTCGGGCGGCCGGGCGGCGCTCATTTTGCCGGCCGCTGCACGACGTCGGCCACCGGCGCGCCGGTCAGCTGCTCCAGGTCGGCCGGGCGCAGCTTGAAGACACCGTGCGGATGGCCGGCGGCGGCCCAGATTTCCTCGAAGCGGAACAGCTCGCGGTCGATCAGCGTCACCGGCGGCTGCGCATGGGCGATCGGCGAAACGCCGCCGATCGAGAAACCGGTGCGGCTCTTGACGAAGTCGGCGTCGGCACGCCCGGTCTTGCCGACCAGCGCCTCGACCTTCTTTTCGTCGACGCGACGGTCGCCGGAGGTGATCACCAGCACCGCCGCATCGTCCGCCTTGCGGCGAAAGATGATGCTCTTGGCGATCTGGCCGACACCGATGCCGAGCGCGTCGGCGGCCTGCTGCGCGGTGCGGGCGGCGGCGTCCAGCATCACGGGCGAGTGCGGATGGCCCTTGTCCTGCAACGCGCGCGCGACGCGCCGCACGCCTTCGGGCAGGGACTGGAGTTCAGCGCCGCACATGGGTCCTCACGCCGCCACCCGCTTGTTCAACAGCGCCGTCGCCGCCCGCGAATTCGGCCTGCGGCCCAGGAAGTCGCTGATGTACTTGCCGGCGTCGACCAGCAGGTCGAGGTCGATGCCGGTATCGATGCCCATGCCATGCAGCATGTAGACCACGTCTTCGGTCGCCACGTTGCCGGTGGCGCCCTTGGCGTAAGGGCAGCCGCCCAGGCCGGCGACCGAGGCGTCGTATTGCCAGATGCCCATTTCCAGGCAGGCCAGCGTGTTGGGCAGGGCCTGGCCGTAGGTGTCGTGAAAGTGGCCGGAGATGTCGTCCAGGGCGTAGTGCCTGAGCGCCGCCTCCATCGCCGCCTGCACCTTGCGCGGCGTGCCGGTGCCGATGGTGTCGGCCACGCCCAGGTGCTGCACGCCGATCTGCTTCATCAGCCGCGCGACCAGCTCCACGCCATCGGGCGAGACTTCGCCCTGGTAAGGGCAGCCCACCGCCACCGAGACGGCGCCGCGGGTGTAGATGCCCTTGGCGCGGGCCGCTGCCACCACCGGTGCGAAGCGCTCCATGCTGTCGGCGATCGAGCAGTTGATGTTGCGCTGGCTGAAGGCCTCGCTGGCCGCCGCGAACACCACGATCTCGTCCGGCCGCGAGGCGAGCGCCGCTTCGAAGCCCTTCATGTTGGGCGTCAGCACCGAGTAGCGCACGCCCGGCTTGCGCCGGATGCCCGCCATGACTTGCGCCGCGTCCGCCATCTGCGGCACCCACTTGGGCGACACGAAGCTGGTGACCTCGACCTCCGTCAGACCGGCGTCCTGCAGCCGGTGCACCAGCTCGATCTTCACCGCCGCCGGCACCGGCTCCTTCTCGTTTTGCAGGCCGTCGCGCGGCCCCACGTCGACAAGCTTGACCTTGCTGGGATATTTCATGGCTTGGGTTCTTTCAGTAACCGCGCTGGCGGTCGACGACGCCGGCGATGGGTTGCCCCGCTTGCATCGCGCGGATCTTGCGCGCGATCTGGGCTGCGCTCTCGTCGCGCAAGGTGCGCGCCGACACGTGCGGGGTGACGACGATCTTCGGATGGCGCCAGAACGGATGGTCGGCCGGCAGCGGCTCGGTGCGGAACACGTCCAGCGCGGCGCCGGCGAGGTGGCCGCTGTCCAGCAGCGCCAGCAGGTCCTCGTCCACCAGGTGGCCGCCGCGCGCCACGTTGATCAGGTAGCCGCCGGACTGCAGACGTGACAGGCTTTCGCGGTTCAGGATGTTGCCCGTCTCCGGCGTCAGCGGCAGCAGGCAGACCAGCACCCGGGTGGCGGCAAGGAAGGCGCTCAGTTCCGCCTCGCCGGCATAGCAGCGCACGCCCGGCACTTCCTTGCCGCCGCGGCTCCAGCCCAGCACCGGGAACTCGAAGCCGGCCACGGCCTGGGCGACGCGTTGGCCGAGCACGCCCAGCCCCAGCACGCCGACCGGGAACTCCGAGCGCAGCCGCGGCCGCCGCAAGCCCCAGTTGCCCGTGCCGCCCTCGCGCGCATAGGCATCGAACTCGCGGAAGTGGCGGATGACCGCATGGCAGACGAACTCCGCCATCTGCACCGACATGCCGGCGTCGTCCAGCCGCACCACCACCGGGTCCGGCGGCAGCCGCAGCTTGAGCAGTGCGTCGACGCCGGCGCCGATGTTGAAGATGCCCTTCAGGCGCGGCTGCTCGTCGAGGAACTGCTGCGGCGGCGACCAGACCACGGCGTGGTCCGCCTGCGGCGCGCCGGGGCGCCATTGCTCGATCCGCGCCTCGGGCAGGAGCGATTGCAGGGCCTCGATCCAGGGGCCCACCTTGGTGTCGGTACAGCAGACGGTGATGCGCATGGGGGTATTGTGAATGCTCGTCGTTCCCGCGCAGGCGGGAGCCGGGGGCGCGCCGGATTCCCGCCTTTGGCGGGGACGACGGCTAAACCGTGATCTTCAGCAGCTCCGCCCCCTCCACCACCTGGTCCCCCGGCGCGTACATCAATTCCGCCACGGTGCCGTCGGCCGGCGCGGCAATGGTGTGCTCCATCTTCATCGCCTCCAGCACCGCCAGCGGCTGGCCCTTGCTGACCTTGTCGCCGGCCTTGACCGCGAACGAGACCACCTTGCCAGGCATCGGCGCCGTCAGCCGGCCGCCTTCGGCCGCCTGGTCGCCGGCGTGGGCCAGCAGGTCGATCGCCTCGATCTGCGTGGCGCCGGCCGGCGTGAACACATGGTCGGTCTCGCCCAGCGTGTAGACCACCGCCCGGGTGCGCTGCTCGCCGTACTGCACCGCGATAGCGTCGTCGCCGGCCGCCTCGAACAACAGCGGCTCGGCCCGGCCCTCGACCGTCAGCACCAGGCTGCCGTCGTGGCCGGTGGCGAGCTGCGCCTTGGCCTGCCGCGCGCCGAAGGCGAACTCCAGCCGGCGCACGCCGGTGCCGTGCGAGCGCCAGCCGTCGCGCCGGCTGAAGGGATCGCTGCCGGCCAGGGCCCGCTCGTCCCGCAGCGTCTTGGCGACGGCCGCCGCAGCCGCCAGCTCCAGCCCGACCGGCTCCTGGTTGAACAGCACGCCAGCCTCGCGCTGGATCAGCGCGGTGTCGAGGTCGGCCTGGGCGAACGAGCGGCTGCGCACCACGTGGCGCAGGAACTGCACGTTGGTGCTCAGGCCCACGATGTGGGTGCCGGCCAGCGCGGTGTCCAGCCGCGCCAGCGCTTCCTCGCGGGTGGCGCCGTGCACGATCAGCTTGGCGATCATGGAGTCGTAGTACGGCGAGATGGCATCGCCTTCGCGCACGCCATCGTCGATCCGCACCGTGCCGCGCTGAAAGGCGGTGGCCGGCGGCTTGCGATAAACGTGCAAGGTGCCGGTGGCGGGCAGGAAGTTGTTGTCGGGACTTTCGGCGCAGATCCGCGCTTCGATGGCATGGCCCTGGATGCGCAGTTCGTCCTGCCGCAGCGGCAGCGGCTGGCCGGCGGCCACCCGCAATTGCCACTCCACCAGGTCGAGGCCGGTGATCGCCTCGGTCACGGGATGCTCCACCTGCAGGCGGGTGTTCATCTCCATGAAGAAGAAGTTCATCTCGGCGCCCCGCTGTTCGACGATGAACTCCACCGTGCCGGCGCCGACGTAGTTGACGGCGCGGGCCGCGGCCACCGCCGCCTCGCCCATGCGCTGGCGCATGGCCGGCGTCATGCCCGGCGCCGGCGCTTCCTCCAGCACCTTCTGGTGGCGCCGCTGCACCGAGCAGTCACGCTCGAACAGGTAGACGTAGTTGCCCTGGGTGTCGCCGAACACCTGGATCTCGATGTGGCGCGGCCGGGTGACGTACTTCTCCACCAGCACCGCCTCGTCGCCGAAGCTGTTGCGCGCCTCGCGCTGGCACGAGGCCAGCGCACCGGCGAAGTCGGCCGCATTCTCCACCGCCCGCATGCCCTTGCCGCCGCCGCCGGCGCTGGCCTTGATCAGCACCGGGTAGCCGATGCGGTCGGCCTCGCGCTGCAGCAGCGCCGGGTTCTGGTCGCCGCCGTGGTAGCCCGGCACCAGCGGCACGCCCGCCTTTTCCATCAGCTGCTTGGCTTGCGCCTTCAGCCCCATGGCCTGGATCGCCGACGCCGGCGGGCCGATGAAGACGATGCCGGCGTCGGTGCAGGCACCGGCAAAGGCTTCGTTCTCGCTCAGGAAGCCGTAGCCCGGGTGGATCGCCTCGGCGCCGGTGCGGCGCGCCGCCTCGATGATCCGCTGCCACTGCAGGTAGCTGTCACGCGGGGCGCTGCCGCCCACGTGCACCGCTTCGTCGCAGGCCTGCACGTGCTTGGCGTGGGCATCGGCGTCGGAGTAGACCGCCACGGTCTGGATGGCCATGCGCCTGGCCGTCGCGGCGACGCGGCACGCGATCTCGCCGCGATTGGCAATGAGGATCTTCCTGAACATCAACCCAGCTCCCGCGGCAGCTGCCGCCCCTTGCAGAATTCGGACAGCCCGCGCAGCACCTTGCGCAGGAACTTGATCAGCACCACCAGCAGCACGACGGCCAGCACCACGCTGAGCAGCAGCGCGACGGCGAAGGCCACCGGATGCGTGGCCGCCAGCCACAGCATGAACACCACCAGGCCGTCCTCGGCCAGCGAGACAGCGATGTTGGAGAACGGCTCGGGCGAGGTGTTGACAGCGGCCCGCGTCGTCATCTTGGCGGCATGGCTGGTGGCCGCCAGCCCGCCTCCAAGCAGCGCCGCAATCCAGCCCATCGCCGCGCTGTCGGCGCCGAGCGCGCCAAAAGCCAGCGCCGCGCCGGCCGGGATGCGGATGAAGGTGTGCACCGCGTCCCAGACCGAATCGAGCAACGGGATCTTGTCGGCGAAGAATTCGATGAACAGCATGAAGCCGCTGGCCCCAAGCACCGCCGGGCTCTCCAGCACCTGCAGGCCGGCCGGCAGGTCGACCCAGCCCAGCACGCCGGCCATGCCGGTGAGGAACACGGCGGCGTACAGCCGAAAGCCGCTGGCCCAGCCGAGCGCAGCGGCCAGCGCCAGCAGCTGCGGCGTGTCGACCAGGCCGGCCAGGGCGTCCATGGCTTGCTTACTCGCCCGCCAGCCAGGACGGCTTGCGCTTGCCCAGGAACGCCTGCACACCTTCGCGGCCTTCCTCGCTGGCGCGCACGTCGGCGATGGTCTCCACCGTGCGGCGAATCAGGCCGGCGCTGATGTCGTGGCCGGCCACGTCGTGCAGCAGCGCCTTGCAGGTCCTGGCCGCTTCCGGCCCGACCCCGACCAGCGCGCGCGCCAGTTCGGCGACCTTGCCGTCCAGTGCGTCGGCGGTGACCACTTCGTGCACCAGGCCGATCCGCTTCGCTTCCTCGGCAGAGAAGCGTTCAGCGGTCAGGAAGTAGCGGTGCGCCGCCCGCGCGCCCACGGCGCGGATCACGTACGGGCTGATGGTGGCCGGCACCAGCCCCAGCCGCACTTCGCTCAGGCAGTACTGGGCGGTGTCGACCGAGACCGCGATGTCGCAGGCCGCGACCAGGCCGAGGCCGCCGGCATACGCGTCGCCGTGCACCCGCGCGATGGTCGGCTTGGCGAAGCGGTACAGGCCTTCCAGCATGCGGGCCAGGCCGGTGGCGTCGGCCACGTTCTCGTCGCGCGTGTAGCCGGCCACGCGCCTCATCCAGTTCAGGTCGGCGCCGGCGCAAAAGGCCGGGCCGTTGCCGGTCAGCACCACGCAGCGCACCTCGTCGCGCTTGGCCAGCTCGCTGAACACGGCCGCCAATTCGGTGACGACCTCGTCGTTGAAGGCGTTGCGCACTTCGGGGCGGTTCAGGGTGACGGTGGCGACGCCGGCGCCGAAGCTCAGTTCCAGGTGTTTCATGGGATGCGGTCCTTACATGCGGAAGATGCCGAACTTGGTGTCCGGGATCGGGGCGTTGAGCGAGGCCGACAGGCCCAGCGCCAGCACGCGGCGGGTGTCGGCGGGGGCGATGATGCCGTCGTCCCACAGGCGGGCGCTGGCATAGTAGGGATGCGACTGGTACGCGAACTGGTCCAGCAGCGGCTGCTTGAAGGCGGCTTCCTCCTCGGCGCTCCAGCTGCCGCCACGCAGCTCGATGCCGTCGCGCTTGACGGTGGCCAGCACGCTGGCGGCCTGCTCGCCGCCCATCACCGAGATGCGGGCGTTGGGCCACATCCACAGGAAGCGCGGCGAGTAGGCCCGGCCGCACATGCCGTAGTTGCCGGCGCCGTAGCTGCCGCCGATGATCACGGTGAACTTGGGCACGTTGACCGTCGCCACCGCCGTCACCATCTTGGCGCCGTGGCGGGCGATGCCTTCGTTCTCGTACTTGCGCCCGACCATGAAGCCGGTGATGTTCTGCAGGAACACCAGCGGCACCTTGCGCTGGCCGCACAGCTCGATGAAGTGCGCGCCCTTTTGCGCCGACTCTGAAAACAGGATGCCGTTGTTGGCGACGATGCCCACCGGCATGCCCTCGATGTGGGCGAAGCCACAGACCAGTGTGGGGCCGAAGCGCTGCTTGAATTCATGAAACTCGGAGCCGTCGACGATGCGGGCGATGATTTCGCGCACGTCGTACGGCTTGCGCACATCGGTGGGCACTACCCCGTACAGCTCTGTGGTGTCGAACTTGGGCGGGCGTGCCTCGCGCAGCTCGACGCTCGGGTTCTTGCCGCGGTTGAGCGTGGCCACGGCCTGCCGCGCCATTGCCAGGGCATGCATGTCGTTTTGCGCCAGGTGATCGGCCACGCCCGACAGCCGGGTGTGCACATCGCCGCCGCCGAGGTCTTCGGCCGAGACGATCTCGCCCGTGGCCGCCTTCACCAGCGGAGGCCCGCCCAGAAAAATGGTGCCCTGGTTCTTGACGATGATGGTTTCGTCGCTCATGGCTGGCACGTAGGCGCCGCCCGCCGTGCAGGAACCCATCACCACCGCGATCTGGGCGATGCCCTCCGCG
>NZ_JAQGLS010000046.1 GCF_028292805.1 Ramlibacter sp.
GTACCAGAGCTGCAGGTCGCACTCCATCATGAAGCCGATGCCGCCGTGGATCTGCTGCGCTGACCGGCCGACGAAGATGCACTTGTCGCCCGCGAAAGCCTTTGCCTGGGACACCTCGATCGAGGCAGGCAGGTCCTGCGACAGGCGCCAGATGGCTTCGCGCACCAGCAACTGCGCGCCGTCCACTGCGATCAACATGTCGGCGGCCAAGTGCTGCAGTGACTGGAATGATCCGATCGGGTGACCGAAGGCTTCACGCTGCTTCGCATATTCGACGGCGAACTCCATGGCGCGGCGTGCGGCGCCGACCAGCTGCGCGGTCATGAGTGCTGTGCTGAGGTCGCAAAGCCAGGGCCCCATAGCACCGGCGCGGGCGCCGGGGTCGATCACGTCGGCGGGAGCGACGCGCACATTGTTGAACCGCACATGGCACTCGCCGTCCTTGGCAGTCGTCACGAGGTCGGTTCGGGTGATCCCGGGCAGCCGCGCGTCGATGAGCGCGGCGCCCACTTCGCCCGATTCGAAGCGATACAGCACCAGGCACTTTCGGGCGATAGCGAAGTTGTCGACGAAGGAGCGCTGCCCCTCGAGCACGACGTCCGCCCCGTCCCGTCGCGCACTCAGGCCGCGGCCATCCGCAGCCCAGCTTCCGTCTGGCCCCTGGATCGCGTGGCATAGGATCAGCTCCCCTGCAGTGACCTGCGCCAGCAGTTCGCGCTGCCGCGCGCTGCCATAGCGCGCCAGCACCAGCGCCGGCACCATGGTGCTGTGCATCGGTACCGGTGCGAGATGCCTCCCCACCTCTTCCATAATCAGGCCGAGATAGGTCAGCGGCAGCCCTTGGCCGCCGCACTCCTCGGGCAAGCTGATGCCGAGCCAGCCGAGTTCGGCCAGCTTCTTCCACAGTTGCGGGCTATAGCGTTCAGGGTCCTTTTCCACCATGCGCACCAAGGCGGGCGTGGCTTCGGCCGCGAAGAACTCGCGGGCGGTTTCCTGAATCAGGATCTCCTGTTCGTCGGGCAATACATCCACGATCGGTACCCTTTTACTTGCGGGACTTGGGCATGCCCAGGCCCCTGCGCGCGATCTGGTCGCGCATGACCTGGACGCTACCGTGATTGACGGTGGACTGAAACGCGGACAGCAAGTTGTGGGCATACAAGCCCTCCTGCACGTTGTCGGGCGAGCCATTGAGCAACTGCGAATGCGGGCCCAGGATCTGGCCGATGGCCTCGGTCGCGCGAACGCCGTGTTCGGGCGCCCAGACCTTTTCGGCCGCGCCCTCATATGAAAACGCCGCGCCGCGCTGTTCCAGCGTCATGCTGCGCATGGTCATCAGCCGGCAGACCTGACCTTCGATCCAGAGTTCCGCCACCTTGTCGCGCACCGCGGCGTCGCTCTTGAGCGGCTGGGCGCGGTCGTCGTCGGACTTCAGCCAGTTGACGATGTCCTCGTCGCGCTTGACCGAAATCAGGTAGCGCCAGGCACCCACGCGGTCCAGGTTCAGACCGCGCTGCGACACGGCCCAGCCATCGCCCTCGTCGCCCAACAGGCACGCCACCGGCACGGTGACGTCGACGAAGAACACCTCGTTGGTGCGCTCCTCGCCGTAAGTCGTGCCAGGCGGGCCGCCCGGTTCGTTCTGGATGGTGAGCAGCGGACGCACGGTGATGCCCGGGGTGTCCATCGGCACCAGCAGGATGGACAAGCCCGCGTGGCGCCTGGACTCGGGATCGGTGCGAACCAGGAGAAAGATGTGGGTTGAGACCTGCGCGTTGGTGGTGTAGATCTTCTGGCCGTTGATGACGTACACCTCGCCTTCGGGCGTGCTCTTGCGCGTGGCGCGGCAGCGGACCCCCGCCAGGTCGGTGCCGCAATGCGGCTCGCTGTAGCCCTGCGAAAAGATAATCTCGCGGCGAATTGCCTTGGGCACATAGTGCTGCTTCTGCTGCTCGGTGCCCGAGGCCAGCACCGCCGGCGTGCCGGTTCCGCCGCCGCCGATCACGATTTGGGCGGCGCGGTAGAACTCCTCTTCCACCAGGAACTGCGTGATGCGGCTGCCGCCCTGGCCGCCATACTCCTTGGGCCAGGCGATCGCGTTCCAGCCGTGCTCGGCGATCTTCTGGAAGATGGGTGCCGCGCCGGGCCCGAAGCCGCGGCCGCGCTTGCCACCCGCGAAGTCGGCCAGGACTTCGGGCGTGAAGTTGTCCCGGATGAAGACCTGCACTTGCGAGCGCAGCTGTTCTTCGGAGTCGGTGAATGCGAAATCCATGGTCGTGCCTACTTGGCGATCAACCCCGGTTCATTCGCACTTCAATCACGAACGGCCCCTTGCGTTTTAACGCGTGGCGCATGAGGCCCGCGAGCTGCTCACAGCTGTCGGCGGTGGCCGCTTCCACGCCCATCCCTTCGGCAAGCTTGACCCAGCTGATGTCCGGCCGAGCGATGGACAGCATGCGTTCGGCCTGCTCGCCCCACTCCTTGGCACCCACGCCGACCAGTTCCTTCTTGAGGATCTGGTAGCCGCGGTTGGCAAAGACGATGGTGAGCACATCCAGCTTTTCGCGCGCCTGCGTCCACAGCCCCTGGATGGTGTACATGGAGCTGCCGTCGCCTTCCATGTTGATCACCTTGCGGTTCGGGCAGGCCAGCGCGGCACCCACGGCCATCGGAATGCCACTGCCGATCGCGCCGCCGGTCAGCTGCAGGTAGTCATGCGGACGGGCGCCCATGGACGCCGGAAAGAAGCTGCGACCAGCGCTGATGGATTCGTCGATCACGATGGCGTGGTCCGGAATCAGCGCCGCGATCGTGCGCAGGACCGCGTCGGGCGTGGGCTCGCCCGAGCCGATGATTAGTTGGCGCGGGGTATCGACGATCGGCGTTTCGCCCAGGGCTCCCACTCGGGTGGCCAGTTCCTTCAGCGTCGCATGAAGGTCGTCGCCGGGCGAAGTGAGCTCGACCAGCTGCGCGCCGGGCTGCATGAGGAAGTCGGGCTTGCCCGGATAACCGAACATGGGCGCGGGTACCTTGGCGCCGAGCAGGATCACGTGCCGCGAGTCCTTGAACGCGGCCACGCCCTCGTCTACCGGCGCGGGCGTGCGCGTGATCGGCACCCGACCCGCGCCCCGTTCGATCCGGCCATTGGAATACTGCGCCAGCATGGCGCAGCCCGTTCGCTGGACGATCTGGGAGGCCAGCGCAAGCGGCGCCGCGCGCAGCGCGCGCCCGGCCAGCACCAGCGTGACCTTCTCGCCTGAATTCAGCGCCTTGATCGCGGCATCGAATTTCGCGTCGGCCGGCAGCGTCGGCTCCGGCGGCTCGAAGTCGAGCGGTCCGTGCGGTCTGGCCTGCGTCCATGCGGTGTCGGCGGGCAGGATCAGGGTGGCAATCTGGCCGGGCAGCGTGCGCGACGCCTGGATCGCCTCAGCCGCATCGGTGGCGATGGTGTCGGCGGATGTCGAA
>NZ_JAQGLS010000077.1 GCF_028292805.1 Ramlibacter sp.
GGTCCGGCACCATCTTGTGGAAGAAGGGCGTCTTCTGTCCCAGCTTGTAGCCGTGGCGGATGGCGCGCCGGATGATGCGGCGCTGCACGTAGCCGCGCCCTTCGTTCGACGGGATCACGCCGTCGGCCACCAGGAACGACGTCGCGCGGATGTGGTCGGCGATCACCTTCAGCGAAGGATTCGACAGGTCCTCGACGCCGGTCTCGCGGCCGGCTGCCGCAATCAGCGCCTGGAAGATGTCGATCTCGTAGTTGCTGTGCACGTGCTGCAGGATCGCCGCCAGCCGCTCCAGCCCCATGCCGGTGTCGACGCAAGGCGCCGGCAGCGGACGCAGCGAGCCATCGGTCTGCATGTCGAACTGCATGAACACGTGGTTCCAGATCTCGATGTAGCGGTCGCCGTCCTGGTCCGGGCTGCCGGGTGGGCCGCCGGCGATCTCCGGCCCGTGGTCGTAGAAGATCTCGGAGCACGGGCCGCACGGGCCGGTGTCGGCCATCATCCAGAAGTTGTCGCTGGCGTACCTGGCGCCCTTGTTGTCGCCGATGCGCACCACGCGTTCCGGCGGCAGGCCGATGTCCTTGGTCCAGATGTCGTAGGCCTCGTCATCGTCGATGTAGACGGTGGCCCACAGCTTTTCGGCCGGCAGCTGGTAGACCTGCGTCAGCAGCTCCCAACCCCACTTGAGCGAATCGCGCTTGAAGTAGTCGCCGAAGCTCCAGTTGCCCAGCATCTCGAAGAAGGTGTGATGCCGCGCCGTGTAGCCCACGTTCTCCAGGTCGTTGTGCTTGCCGCCGGCCCGCAGGCAGGCCTGCACCGAGGCGGCGCGCACGTAAGGGCGCTTGTCGGTGCCCAGGAACACGTCCTTGAACTGCACCATGCCGCTGTTGGTGAACATCAGCGTCGGATCGTTGCCCGGCACCAGCGGGCTGGAAGGCACCACCGCGTGCCCCTTGCCCTGGAAGAAATCGAGGAAGGTCTGGCGGATGTCGGCGACGGTGAAGTTGGGAGTGCTCATAAGGGTCCAGCTGGACCTTCGATTATAGGTTTGGCCCCCCCGGCGCCACGTCGTGCCCGCGCAGCCGCTGCCACAGCCAGGCCAGCCCGGCCCGGGTGTCGCCGCGCGAGCCCTGGTTGCGCGGCACCAGCGCGGTCCAGCCGGCGCCCTCGCGCCGGGCCACCAGGAAGGAAAAGCTGTAGTGCGGCTCCTGGCCCATCCGCAAGTCGGTGGCCCAGGCTTGCCCATCCCGCTCGTGCAGCCGGTAGAAGCCGTGGGTGAAGTGCGCCAGCCTGCGCACGCTGTCCAGGCCGCCGAGCTGCTCGCGCAAGCGCGGATCGCCCCCCAAGCGCTGCAGCCGCAGCGGCCGGCCGCCATCGAGCAGCGAGTAGAAGCCTTCGTCGTAGCTGCCGTCGGGGTGCATGGCGACCACCCGCCACAGCACGGTGTTGAACGGGCTGGGGGTCACCAGCAGCGGCGCGGCCGCCACCCCACGCGCGGCCAGCGCCTGGCGCGCCACGCCGGTCACGTGCCACTGGGCCGCCACGCTCCAGGCCAGGTAGGCGGTGGACAAGGCCAGCCCGAGCCGGTTCCAGCCGATGCCGCGCCATTCCCGCCGCGCCAGAGCCACACCCAGCCCCAGCAGCAGCGGCACGCTGTAGAGCGGGTCGATGATGAACATGCTGCCCACGCCGAACGGGTGGTCGGTGAACGGGTGCAGCAGCTGCGTGCCGTACACCGTCATGGCGTCCAGCAGCGGGTGCGTGACCAGCGCCAGCCAGATCGCCAGCCACCAGCGCCCGAAGTTGGCGCGTTCGCGGTGCAGCGCGGCCGGCACGGCCGCCAGCGCCGGCGCGGCCAGCGTCAGCCAGAACAGCGAATGGCTGAAGCCGCGGTGCATGGTCATGTTGCGCAGCGCGTCGCCGTGGTCGATGAACACGTCCAGGTCCGGCAGCGTGCCGGCCAGGCCGCCCCAAAGCGCGGCCTTCCAGACGGCGCTGCGGCGGCCCATGGTCGCCACCCCGACGGCGGCGCCCAGCGCCAGTTGAGAAAGGGAATCCACGGGACAAGCGTAGCGCATGCGGCGGCCTTCTTTGGTGCAGACTGGCCCCCATGCCGTTCGCGCCCGTCATTCGCAGCCTGCTGGACACCGACCTTTACAAGTTCACCATGTGGCAGCCGATGCTGCACCGGCACCCGCGGACCCAGGCGCGCTATCGCTTCGTCTGCCGCACCGCCCCGGCCTTTCCGCTGGCCAACCTGCTGGCCGAAGTCGAGCTGCAGCTGGACCACCTGTGTTCGCTGGCGTTCCGAGGCGACGAGCTGGCGTACCTGGGCAGCCTGCGCTTCATGCGCAGCGACTTCATCGACTTTCTGCGGATCTTTTCGTTCCAGCGCGACTTCATCCACGCCAGCGCCCAGGGCGACGAGCTGGTGATCGAGGCCATCGGCCCGCAGGTGCACGTGATGGGCTTCGAGATCTTCGTGCTGTCCATCGTCAACGAGCTGTACTTCCGCCGCTTCGATGCGGCGGCGGCGCAGGCCGAAGGCCGCCGGCGACTGCAGGACAAGATCGCGCTGCTGCGCCAGTTCGACACCGCGCCGGCCCTGGCGCATCCGTTCGAGTTCTTCGATTTCGGCGTGCGCCGCCGCTACGCCGGCGCCTGGCAGCGGGAGGTGGTCGCGACGCTGCTGCAGGCTGTCCCGCAGTTCTTCAAAGGCACTTCCAACGTGCTGCTGGCGCGCGACCTGGGCACGGTGCCGATCGGCACCATGGGCCATGAGTACCTGCAAACCTTCCAGGGGCTGGGCATGCGATTGCGCGACTTCCAGCGGGCGGCGCTGGAGGAATGGGTGCAGGAATACCGGGGCGACCTGGGCATCGCCCTGACCGACACCGTGGGCATGGCCGCCTTCCTGGCCGATTTCGACCTGTACTTCGCCAAGCTGTTCGACGGCCTGCGGCAAGACTCGGGCGACCCGGTGGCCTGGGGCGAGCAGGCGCTGGCGCACTACGCGCGGCTGCGCATCGATGCGCACGGCAAGCGGCTGGTGTTCTCGGACGGCCTGGATCTGCCACGCGCACTGGCGCTGTATCGCCACTTCGGCGACCGCACCCAGCTGGGCTTCGGCATCGGCACCAACCTGACCAACGACGTCGGCCTGCAGCCGCTGGCCATCGTGATGAAGCTGGTCGAGGCCAACGGTCAGCCGGTGGCCAAGCTGTCGGACACGCCGGACAAGGCGCTGGCCACCGACGAAACCTTCCTGGCGTATCTGCGGCAGGTGTTCGACATGAAGGGGCGAGGGCAAGCGCAATGACAAAGGGCCTCCCGCGGGAGGCCCTCGTCACGGCCAGCGCGAAGCTTACTTGCGCGCGGCAATCGCCTTTTCGGCGGTGTTGACCAGGTCGGCGCCGATGGTGGCCTTCCACTTGGCGTAGACCGGGCGGGTGGCCTTGACGAAGGCTTCACGCTCGGCTGGCGACAGGCTGGTGACCGTCACGCCCATGCCGGCGATGTCCTTGAGCAGCGGCTTGTCGGCTTCGGTCAGGCCCTTGCGCGCCAGCACGATTTCCTGCTTGCCGGCGTCGATGGCGGCTTGCCGCACGATCTCCTGGTCGGCCTTCGACCACGACGCCCAGACCTCCTTGTTGACCACGAAGATCAGCGGGTCGGCCACGTAGCCCCAGGTGGTCACGAACTTCTGGCCCACGGTGTGCATCTTGAGCACCGTGAACAGGAACAGCGGGTTCTCCTGGCCGTCGACGGCGCCGCTGGCCAGTGCCGGCTGCGCATCGGCCCAGCTCATTTGCGTCGGGTTCGCGCCCAGCGCGTTGAAGGTGTCGGAGAACAGCGGCGAGCCCACGACGCGGATCTTCATGCCCTTGAGGTCGCCCGGCGTCTTGATCGGCTTCTTGCTGTTGGTCAGCTCGCGAAAGCCGTTCTCGCCCCAGGCCAGCGGCACGGCGCCGGCCTTGTCGACGGTGGCGAAGATGCGCCTGCCCACTTCACCCTGCGTCAGCGCGTCCACGGCCGCGTAGTCGGGCATCAGGAACGGCAGCGAGAAGATGTTCAGTTCCTTGACCTGCGGCGACCAGTTGATGGTGGAGCCGACGGCCATGTCGATCACGCCCTGGCGCAGCGCGCTGAACTCGCGCGTCTGGTCGCCCTGGATCAGCGAGACGCCGGGAAACAGCTTGATGTTGATGCGGCCTTGCGTGCGTTCCTTGACCAGGTCGGCCCAGATCTTGCCGGCCATGCCCCAGGGCGTGGGCGGGCCGAGCACCAGCGACATCTTGTATTCGGCCTTGTAGGCGGCTTGCGCCATGGCGGTGGTGGCGAAGCCAAGGGCCGTGGCGGCCATGGCCAGGCCAAGAAGGGTGCGGCGGAATGTCATGGGAGTCTCCTATGTGTTGATTGAACGAACGAACGGCCGAAAAGCGAACCTCGAAAACCCTCGTCGGATGACGATTCAATACCCCAGCACCCGCGGCAGCCACAGCGCCAGCTCGGGGAACGCGATGACCAGCACCATCACCATGGCCATGGACACCAGCATCCAGCCGACCCAGCGGATGGTGCTCTCCATCGGCACCTTTGCGATGCGGCACGACACCATCAGGTTGACGGCCAGCGGTGGCGTGAACTGGCCCAGCGCCACCTTGAGCGTGAGGATGACGCCGAACCAGACCGGGTCCCACTTGTAGTAGGTCATGATCGGCAGCAGCAGCGGCACGAAGATCAGGAAGATCGAGACGCCGTCCAGGAACATGCCGACGGTGACCAGCAGCAGGATCAGCAGCGTCAGCACCCCGTACTCGCCCAGGCCGGAGTTGACGATGGCGCGGGCCACCGGGTCGATCACGCCCAGCGTGGACAGCGAGTAGGCAAAGATGCCGGCCAGCGCCACCACCAGCAGGATCACCGCCGACAGCTCGCCCGACTCGCGCAGGATCACGAACAGGTCGCGCACCTTGATCGTGCGGTAGATCACCATGCCCACGAACAGCCCGTAGAACACCGCCACCACGGCGGCTTCGGTCGGGGTGAACCAGCCGGCCCGCATGCCGCCCAGGATCAGCACCGGCGCCGCCAGGCCCCAGCTGGCCTCGCGCAGGCTGCGCCAGAAGGCCGGGCGCGGCAGCGTCGCCTCCAGCTGGCCCATCTTGTGGCGGCGCGCCAGCCAGACGGCCGGCACCATCAGCGCCAGGCCGGCCATCACGCCGGGGATCATGCCGGCGGCGAACAGCGCCGGCACCGAGGCGCCGGGCACCAGCACCGAGTAGATGATGAAGGCCACCGAAGGCGGAATCAGGATGTCGGTGGCGGCGGCGGCGCCGACCACGCTGGCCGAGAACGACGGCGGGTAACCGGCGCGGCTCATGGCCAGGATCATCACGCCGCCCACGGCCGCGGCGTTGGCCGGACCCGAGCCCGAGATGCCGCCCAGGAACATCGCCACCGCGATCGCCACCAGCGGCAGCATGCCGGGGCCGCGGCCGACGATGGCCACGGCGAAGTTCACGAGCCGCAGTGCCACCCCGGAGCGGTCGAAGATCGATCCCACCAGCACGAACATCGGCACCGCCAGCAGCGGGTACTTGCCCAGCCCGGCGTAGAAGTTCTGCGGCACGGCCAGCAGGCCGAACCACTGCACGTCCGCGTTGGCGATGGCGATGCAGACCGCGCCGGCCAGGCCCAGGGCGGCGCCGATCGGCACGCCCAGCATCAGCATCGCCAGGAAGGCGACGAACAACAAGGTCGCGATCATTCGCGGCGGCCCCGGCGAACGAACAGGCCCAATGCCCGGCCGGCGATCGCCACCGACATCACCGGCAGCCAGACCGTGTACCACCACTGCGGCACGCCGATGCCCGGCGAAGTCTCGCCGAAACGAAAGTCGTCCCAGGTGACGCGGGCGCTCAGCACGGCGACCACGGCGAACAGCACGAACACCATCAGCGAGCCCAAGCGGGCCAGCGTTCGCTGGCGCGCCAGCGGGCCGTTGTCGGCGAAGTACTCGATGCGGATCATGCGGTTGCGCGCCACGGCGGCCGAACCGGCGACCAGCGCCAGCACGATCATCAGGAACACCGAGAACTCCTCGGTCCAGGCGAACGACTGGCTGCTGAAGTAGCGCACCAGCACGTTGGCGAAAGTGATCAGCGCCAGCAGCGCCATCACGATCACCGTCAGCCAGTCTTCGATGGCGAGCGGCACCACCGTGCGCTCGTCGGGATGCGTCTGCGGCTCGCCGGGAATGGGGTCGGGCAGTTCGGGCAACGACATGCTCAGGCCGCCAGGCCGCGCGCGGCGGCGGCGATGTCGCCAGCGGTGACGCGCGACTGCGCCTCCAGCACCGGGGCGTAGCCCACCGGAATGCGCGGCGCGCCCAGGCGCCGGACCTTGCAGCCGGCCACCGTCTCGGCCACGGTCGCCGCGATCTCCGCGCCGAAGCCGGCCGCCTGCACCGCCTCGTGCACCACCAGCAGGTGCTTCGTTTTCGCGGCGGAGCCGAGCACGGTGGCCCGGTCCCACGGCCAGATGCTGCGCAGGTCGATCAGTTCGGCCGCGATGCCCCACTGGGCCAGTTCGTCGCAAGCCTGCTCGCAGGCCTGCAGCTGCCGGCTCCAGCTGACGATGGTGACGTCCAGGCCCGGGCGCAGCACGCGCGCCTCGCCCAGCCTCGCCTCCAGCGCCGCGTCGACCTCGCCGGTGGCGCCCCACAGCGTCTTGTGTTCCATGTAGACCACCGGGTCGCCACTGGCCAGCGCCGCGCGCAGCATGGAGTAGTTGTCCTGCGGCGTCGCCGGGCAGAGCACCACCACCCCGGGCAGGTGGGCGAACCAGCTTTCCAGCGACTGCGAGTGCTGCGCCGCCGACGAGTCCCAGATGCCGATCGGCATCCGCACCACCATGGGCACGCGGCCCTGGCCGCCGAACATGAAGCGGTTCTTGGCGGCCTGGTTGACGATCTCGTCCATGCCGCAGAGGGCGAAGTCGACCACGCGCATCTCGACGACGGGCCGCAGCCCGGCCAGCGCCATGCCGACGCCTGCGCCCAGGATGGCGGCCTCGCTGATCGGCGTGTCGATCACCCGCTGCGCGCCAAAGCGCGCCTGCAGGCCCTTGTACTGGCCAAAGATGCCGCCGCGGCCGACGTCTTCGCCGAGCACCACGACGTTGGCGTCGGCTTCCATTTCATGCGTCACCGCCAGCACGGCGGCCTCGGCATAGGTCATCACCGCCATATGCCGGCTCCGGTGGTCTGCACGTCGGTGAAGGCGGCCTCCGGCTGCGGCCACTCGGCCGCGTCGGCGGCGGCCATGGCGGCCAGCACTTCCTCTTGCGCCTCGCGTTCGATGCGGGCCAGTTCGCCGGCCGACGCACCGGGCAGCGCCAGGTACTGCCCGCGCGCGCGGGCGATGGGATCGGTCTTCAAGGCTGCTTCCAGTTCCGCTGCGTCGCGGTAGGCGGCCGGGTCCACGGAGACGTGACCCTTGACGCGGTAAGTGATGGCGTGCAGCAGGCGCGGGCCCTGGTCGGCGCGCACTTGCGCCACCAGCCGGCCCGCCGCCTCGTGCACGGCGAGCACGTCGTTGCCGTCGACCTTGGTCGCCGGGATGCCGAAGCTTTCGGCCCGGGCCGAGGCGCCCTCGCCTGCGATCATCGGCGCGCTGGCGGTGGTGGCGCTCCAGCGGTTGTCCTCGCAGACGAACAGCACTGGCAGGCAGTACACCTGGGCCCAGTTCAGCGCCTCCAGGAACGGCCCGCGGTTGATGGCGCCATCGCCGAAAAAGCAGGCGGTGATGCCGGCGCGTGCCATGCAGCCCCCAGGCGTCGGCACGCCGTCGCCGCCCCCCGGGGGCGACCAGGCGGCCTGGGAGCGGCCCGGCACCGCCCTGAGCAGCTTTTGCGCATGGGCGGCGCCGACGGCGATCGGCAGGCCGGCCGCCACCACGCCGTTGGCGCCCAGCATGCCGACCGAGAAATCGGCGATGTGCATGGAGCCGCCCTTGCCGCCGTTGAAGCCGGCGGCCTTGCCGAACAGCTCGCACATCATGCGGGTGAGGTCGGCGCCCTTGGCCAGGGTGTGGCCGTGGCCGCGGTGGGTGGAGGTGAGATAGTCCTCCAGCCCCAGGTGGGCGCAGACGCCGGCCGGGACGGCCTCCTGCCCGGTGGACAGGTGCAACGGGCCACGCACGCGGGCGGTGCCGTCGGCGGACTTGCCGTAAGCGCTGACTCCTCCCTGGCTGGCCTGCTCCGCCGCATTCTCGAAGGCCCGGATGCGCATCATGGTGCGGACCAGTGCCGCCATGGTGGCTGCTGCGATGCTCACGGGTGTCCCTAATTGATCTTGTTGCTGAGCAGCATTCTAGGGGCGGGGGTGTTGCGCTTTGCTACGCAGGACCCGCTAAGGGAATACCACTACCCTGGTCATTGCAGCTCACTCCTGCTGCCCGACCTGCTCTCCCGGATACAGCACGATGACCCGCGCCTTTGCCGGATTCGTCGCATGCCGCTCCCGCAACAACCACGTGCGCACGAACTCGGCCACCGTCTTGCGCCCGGCGTCAGCCGCCAGCTGCCGATAGGCCGGCGACTCGGCGCGTGTTTCCAGCTGCGGCGAGATGCCGCGCAGCAGCTCCACCGAGCTCTCCGTGGCGTTGAAGCGGGCCCAGCCTTGGCGCGTGTGGTGCTGCAGATCACGGGTGTCGAAGGCCACCGGCAGCGACGGCCTGACGGGGCCGGCGCGCACCACCCAGGCATCGCCGGAGCGCTCGATTGGCCAGGCCTTCTGCATTTCGATGTGGTAGCGGTAGACCGTGCGCAGCTGCAGCCAGGTTTCGGTCGTGCCCAGCAGGGGCAGCTCCACGCCCAGCAGGTTCTTCACGTCTTCGCGGCGGAAGCGCTCGTACACCGTGACGCTGGCCACCTCGAGCCGGCCGCCGGGCGTGGGCATGACGACCGGCATGCCGCTGGTGGCGTCCTGCCGGGCGCTGGTGCTGAACAGCGACAGCGCGGGCCCGGGCTGCGCGAACCACCAGCCGGCGGCCGCGGCGGCGGCAACCAGCAAAATCACGAGCGAGGGTCTGTGCTTGAGCATCGTGCGGGCAGCGTAACTGATAGAGTGATTCCATGCGAAACCTTCCTCTCGGCCGCACCGGCCTGTTCGTCTCCGAGCTCTGCCTCGGCACCATGACTTTCGGCGGCAGCGAGGGCATGTGGGGCAAGATCGGCACGCTGCAGCAGGCCGACGCCGAGCGGCTGATGGGCCAGGCCCTGGACGCCGGCATCAACTTCATCGACACCGCCGACGTCTATGCCGAGGGCGCCTCGGAGCAGATCACCGGGCAGGCGCTGCGCAACCTGAAGGTGCCGCGCGAGAACGTCGTCGTCGCCACCAAGGTCTACGGCGAAACCGGCCCCGGCATCAACAAGGGCGGCGCCACCCGCAGCCGCATCCTGGACGGCGTCAAGGCCAGCCTCAAGCGCCTGCAGCTGGACCACATCGACCTGTACCAGATCCACGGCTTCGACCCCGTCACGCCGATCGAGGAGACGGTGCGCGCGCTGGACCAGCTGGTGCGCCACGGCCACGTGCGCTACATCGGGGTTTCTAACTGGGCGGCCTGGCAGATCGTCAAGGCGCTGGGCATCGCCGAGCGGCTGGGGCTGGCGCGCTTCGAGTCGCTGCAGGCGTACTACACGGTGGCCGGCCGCGACCTGGAGCGCGAGCTGGTGCCGATGCTGCAAAGCGAAGGCCTGGGCCTGATGGTGTGGAGCCCGCTGGCCGGCGGCTTCCTGAGCGGCAAGTACTCACGCGAGCAGGAGGCGGCGCAGTCGCCCGAGCAAGGCAGCCGGCGGCTGGCGTTCGACTTCCCGCCGGTGGACAAGGAGCGCGGTTTCGCCTGCATCGACGTGATGCGGGCGATCGGCGAGGCGCAGGGCGTGAGCGTGGCCCAGGTGGCGCTGGCCTGGCTGCTGCACCAGCCGCAGGTGACCAGCGTGATCGTCGGCGCCAAGCGCCCGGACCAGCTGGCCGAGAACATCGCCGCGACCGAAGTGCGGCTGTCCGCGGACGACCTGGCGCGCATCGACGCGGCCAGCAAGCTGCCGCAGGAATATCCGGGCTGGATGCTCGAGCGGCAAGGCGACATCCGCCGCCAGCAACTGGCCGCCACCCGCCGCTGACCCTTTGTCTTCCGCCCTCCCCCTCGGGGGGAGGGCCGGGGCGGGGCGCTCCCCTCCCCCAGCTCACCGCCCTTGCCTCACTCCCATGTTTCAACTATATTTGAAACATGAGATCTTTCTCTCCCCTTCCAGAAACCGCCCCCCTGGCCGAACCCGACGCCGTGCGCGCGCTCGCGGCCCTGGCGCAGGTCCAGCGGCTGCGGGTGTTCCGCGCCCTGGTCGTCGCCGGCCCGGAAGGGCTCACCCCCGGAACCATCGCGCAGGCCCTGGCCGTCGCGCCCAGCGCCCTGTCCTTCCACCTCAAGGAGCTGGCGCACTCGGGCCTGGCGAGCGCCGAGCAGCGCGGACGCAACATCGTCTACCGCGCGAACTTCGAGCGCATGAACGGGCTGCTGGCCTACCTCACCGAACACTGCTGCGATGGCCAGCCGTGCGAAGTCTCCGCGGCGCCCTGCTGCGACCGCGACTGATCACAAGGAGCAACCATGAAGCGCTTTCACGTCCACATGCACGTCGACGACCTGGCCCGGAACATCGCCTTCTATTCCGCCATGTTCGGCCAGCAGCCGGCGCGGGCCGAAGGCGACTACGCCAAGTGGATGCTGCAGGACCCGCCGGTGAACTTCGCCATCTCCACCCGCGGCGCCGCAACCGGCATCGACCACCTGGGCATCCAGGTCGAAACCAGGGAGGAGCTGGAAGCGATGAAGTCGAACGCGACCCAGGCCGACATGACGCTGCTGGACGACGGCGAAACCAGCTGCTGCTACGCGCGCAGCGACAAGTACTGGATCACCGATCCGCAAGGCATCGCCTGGGAACAGTTCCAGACGCTGGATTCGATTCCCGTCTTCAGCGAAGCGCCCAAGGCGGGCGCGAGCGCAACCGCCTGCTGCGCGCCCGCTGCCGCGTCGGTCGCCTTCGTCAAGACCCGTCCCGCCCAGGACGCCAAGGCCTGCTGCTGAGTCCGTCCATGAGCGTCCACGCTCCTAGAAGAACGCCTGGTCGCCTCCGACAGCCGATGCCGGGGATCCGCCACCGGATCGCGGAGCGATGAAGCGGCCGCTGGCCGCCGCGCTGCTGGCCGAGTTCCTGGGGACGGCCGGCCTGCTGTGCGCCGTGATCGGCTCGGGCATCATGGCCGAGCGATTGAGCGGCGGGAACGTCGGCATCACCCTGCTGGCGAACACCCTCGCCACCGTGTTCGCGTTGTACGTCCTGATCGAGGTCCTGGCCCCTGTCAGCGGCGCGCACTTCAATCCCGTGGTGACGCTGGCGTTGTTCGCCAGGCGCCTGTTCTCCCCGGCGGCAAAAGCGGCCGTGCCCCTGTACATCGTCGCGCAGCTGTCCGGCGCGGCGGCGGGCGCGTGGCTCGCCAACGCGATGTTCGAGCTGCAGCTCGTGCAACTGGCATCGAAGGTGCGTGGCGGCTGGGGCCAGTGGCTGGGCGAGTTCGTCGCCACGGCGGGGCTGATGGTGGTGATCCTGCGGGCGCCGGCTGGGCGCGGCGCCGGGCTGGTCGCCTGCTACATCGGCGCCGCGTACTGGTTCACGTCGAGCACGTCGTTTGCGAATCCGGCGGCGGTGGCGGGCCGGATGCTGTCAGACAGTTTCGCGGGGATTGCGCCGCAGAGCGCCTTGGGGTTCGTCGGCGCTGAACTCGCGGGGGGTGCGGCTGGGTGCCTGGTGGCTTGGGCGCTTGGGCGGCAGGTGGTCGAGGTGGAAGCGCCGGCAGGCTGATGCGCCGCTGAAGTGGAGC
>NZ_JAQGLS010000090.1 GCF_028292805.1 Ramlibacter sp.
TTTCAACCGTCGGCAGCTCCACGTTGATGCTCAGCCGGTCGGCATAGCGGCCGGCACGCTGCAACAGGTCGGCGCTCGCGTCGGGAATCGTCTTCAAGTGGATGTAGCCGCGGAAGTCGTGCTCTTCGCGCAGCACGCGCGCGACCTCGACCACCTGCTCCCTGGGGTAGTCGGCGCTCTGGATGATGCCGCTGGACAGGAACAGGCCTTCGATGCAGTTGCGCCGGTAGAAGTCCAGCGTCAGGTGCACCACCTCCTCGACCGTGAAGCGCGCCCGCTGCACGTTGCTGCTGACCCGGTTGACGCAGTACAGGCAGTCGTACTGGCAGAAGTTGGTCAGCAGGATCTTGAGCAGCGAGATGCAGCGGCCGTCCGGCGCATAGCTGTGGCAGATGCCCATGCCTTCGTTGGAGCCCAGGCCCCGCCCCTGGACCGAGTCGCGCTTGACGCCGCCGCTGGAGGCGCAGGACGCGTCGTACTTGGCGGCGTCGGCCAGGACCGCGAGCTTGTCGTTCAGATTCACTGGATGATCGTACAGTATCCGGCGCCAGCCCAATGGCAGAAACCCCGCGCGGACATCGCTGCCCGGCGGGGTTGGCTGAACGACTGCCGCCGTGGGCGGCAGTTGGGGCCCTTACTTCGCGTTCGCGAATTGCTGGGTGGCCTGGGCCGGGCGGTTGGCGGCCAGGTAGGACGAGCCGCTGTCTTCGCCCGTGAAGGCAGCCACGCGGTTGCGGCTGGCGATGTAGTCGGCCTGCACCTGGGCGCGGGTGCGGTCGCTCTTGAAGCTGGCCAGCGGGTTGTGCGTGGTGGACCACGGGTTCACGCGGGACTGCTTGTACTGGCCCAGTTCGGCCTGGACTTCGGCGCGCGACTTGCTGCCGTTGAACTGCTTGGCGAACTCGGGCGCGTCGAAGGCGTCGGCCTGGGCGGCGAAGGCTGCGGTGGACAGGGCGGCGACGAACAGGAGGCGGGTGGCTTTCATGATGGTTCCTTGGGTTGGGTATCGCGAGTGGATGGATGAACTTTATTCCCTATGGAATCATCAAAAAACCACCGAATCGTCAAGCTGCAATTGACTTATCGTCAATAATGTCTGGATGGACAGACTTCAGTCGATGCGCGTGTTCCAGCAAGTGGTGGACGAAGGCGGCTTCGCCGCCGCCGCCCGCAAGCTGGACCTCGCGCCGGCCATGGTCACGCGGCTGGTCAACGATCTGGAACAGCACCTGGGGGTGCGGCTGCTGCAGCGCACGACGCGGCGGCTGTCGCTGACGCCGGCGGGAGAGGGCTACCTGGGTCGCCTGCGGGCGATCCTGGGCGACATCGAGGAGGCCGATGCAATGGCCCACTCCCACACCCGCGAGATGGCGGGGACGGTGCGCGTGCTGGCGCTGCCGGTGGTGGCAACGCACTTGCTGGCGCCGGCGGTGGCCGAGTTCCAGTTGCGCTTTCCGGAAGTGGTGCTCGAGGTGCAGGTCGAGGATGTGGCGGACCCCAACGTGGAAGACTACGACCTGACGCTGCTCAACGGGCTGGTGCAGGTCCATGCCGGCGTCATCGTGCGCACCATCCTGCACAGCCAGGCCGTGTTCTGCGCCACGCCCGATTACCTGCTGCGTCAGGGCGAGCCGCAGTCGCCCGAGGACCTGGTGCGGCATCGCTGCCTGCGGCTGCGCACGCCAGGCATGCGCTTGCGGCCGATGCGCCTGATCGATCCGACCGATGGTGATCGGGTGCTGGAAGTGGAGGTGCCGGCGGTGATGACGGCGAACCACACGGACTCGCTGCTGCGCGCCACCGTCGACGGCGCCGGCATCAGCAGCCAGCCGCTCGACCTGATCGCCACCATGCTGCGCAGCGGCCAGCTGCGCCGCGTGCTGTCACCCTGGATCACCAACCGGTTGACGCTGGTGGCCGCGTTGCCCAGCCGGCAGTTCATGCCGGCGCGCACCCGCGCCTTCCTGGATCACCTGGTGGCGCACGCGCGCCACACGGTGGCGGGCCTGGGCCTGGAAGAAGTCAATGCCGGCTGAGCGGCGTCACGCCTGCGTCGGCAGCACCTTGAAGCCGACCCAGGCCGCCGCGATGACGGCATTGACCGGGATGCTCAGGGCGCCGGGCACGTAGAACAGCACCGACAGGCCGGGCGCGCCGGCAACGAATTCGGCCGCCCCGCCCAGCAGGTAGAAGCCCACCGCGCACCAGATCCAGCGCCGCATGTAGGTGGGCAGCCAGCGCGCCTGTGACTGGTTGTGGCGCCAGGCCGCCGACCGCTCCAGCAGGTTGCCCTGGTTGACGTCCTGGAACAGCCAGCCGAAGAAGAAGTAGCGGTACAGGAGGGTGCCAAAGGACATGGTGGTGCTCTGAACCTGAGGGTGCTTCCTTGTACCGGCAAGCTGCGTGCGTGTCCATGCCCATCGCATGCAGAACCACCGCAATCAGTCACGCAGCAGCCGGGCCTTGACGGCCTTGCCTTTGATGCGCCCGCTGTCGAGCCGCGCCGCGACTTCCTTGGCGATGCCGTGCTGCACGGCCACGTAGGTCGAGAATTCGTTGACGTCGATCTTGCCGACCTGGTCGCGGCTGTAGCCCAGGTCCGCCGTCAGCGCGCCCAGCACGTCGCCGGGGCGGATCTTCTCCTTGCGCCCGCCCTGGATGTGGATGGTGGCCATGGCCGGCACCAGCGGGCCGCTGGCGCTGGGCGTGAGCTCGGCCAGCGCAAACCATTCGGACGGCCGCCCCTGCAGTTGCTCGATGCGGCCGACGGCGCCCATCTCGTCCAGCGTGGCGAGGTTCAGCGCCAGCCCGGTCTCGCCGGCGCGCCCGGTGCGGCCCACGCGGTGCACGTGCACCTCGGCGTCGGGCGTGACTTCGACGTTGATCACCGCTTCCATGCCGGCCACGTCCAGGCCGCGGGCGGCGACGTCGGTCGCCACCAGCACCGAGCAGCTGCGGTTGGCAAAGCGCACCAGCACCTGGTCGCGGTCGCGCTGCTCCAGGTCGCCGTGCAGCGCCAGCGCGCTGAAGCCCTGCGCCTGCAGCAGTTCCACCAGCGCCTTGCATTGCGCGCGGGTGTTGCAAAAGGCCAGGCTGCTGGCCGGGCGGAAATGTTCCAGCAGGCGCGCCACGCTGGCCAGGCGCTCGGACGGCTTCACCTGGTACCAGCGCTGGCGGATCAGCGAGTCGGCATGCTGCGCGTCCACCTTCACGGTGACCGGGTTGCGCATGAATTTGGCGGCCAGCTTGGCGATGCCATCCGGGTAGGTGGCCGAGAACAGCAGCGTCTGGCGTTCGGTGGGGCAGTGCTTGGCCACCGTGGCGATGTCGTCGTTGAAGCCCATGTCCAGCATGCGGTCGGCTTCGTCCAGCACCAGGGTGTTCAGGGCGGACAGGTCCAGCGTGGCGCGCTCCAGGTGGTCGATCACGCGGCCTGGCGTCCCGACCACCACGTGGGCGCCGTGTTCCAGGCTGTTGATCTGGCCGCGCAGCGGCACGCCGCCGGCCAGCGTCACCACCTTGATGTTGTCTTCGGCGCGCGCCAGCCGGCGGGTCTCCGAGGTGACCTGGTCGGCCAGCTCGCGCGTGGGGCACAGCACCAGGGCCTGCACGGCGAAGCGCCGCGTGTCGAGCCGCGCCAGCAGCGACAGCGCGAAGGCCGCGGTCTTGCCGCTGCCGGTCTTGGCCTGGGCGATCAGGTCCTTGCCGGCCAGCGCCAGCGGCAGGCTGGCCGCCTGGATGGGGGTCATGGATTCGTAGCCGAGGCGCTGGAGGTTTTCCAGGGCGGCGGGGGCGAGGGGCAGCCGCGAGAAGGCGGTGTCGGAAGCGGAGGCGGTCATCCCCGCGATCATTTCACAGGTGGCCCGACCCGGGGCGGCGGCCGGCCGATACCCTTGCGTCCGCCTAGAGCTGAGCCCCAGGCACAGCAGCCCGGCCACCACCAGCCCCAGTCCCAGCTGATCCGCCTGCTCCAGTTTTTCGCGCAGCAGCCAGCGCGACACCAGGTAGCCGAACACCACCGCCACCAGGCCCACCGTGCGGACGTTGGCCGCGGTGTCATGGCGAAGGCGGTGAACCGGCACAGCGACGCAGCGCGCCGGCGCCCCCGGCCACCAGCGAGATGCGCCAGGCCGTCACCCTCGCCCGCAAGGCCTGCGGCGCGCACCAGGCCAGCCAGCGACCGAGCAGCAGGCTTTGCGCCGCCTGCGCGAACAGCACGCCCCAGGCGCCGATCAGCCCGGGCGCGACGTCGGGCAGCTGCAAGGCGGCGCCGCGGTAGCCGACCACCGACAGGGCGAAGCCGG
>NZ_JAQGLS010000093.1 GCF_028292805.1 Ramlibacter sp.
ACTGCTCGGGGATGGTGGCGCCCAGCAGCCCCAGTTCACCCATCTCGCGGAAGATGGCCAGGTCGGTGTGTTCGTTGCGAAAGGCTTCGGTCACGCGCGGCAGCAGCTTGTCCTGGCTGTAGCTGGCCGCGGCGTCGCGCACGGCGCGCTCGTCGTCGGTCAGCTGCGCGTTCAGCAGCAGCGGGTCGTCCCAGTGGAAGGCGGCTTTGGCAGAGGCCATGGAAAACTCCAGAAGTTGTCTGTCCCCGGACCGGGCGCAACAGCGTGCAGACCGGTCCCTCCTGTAAAGAGGATCCGGCTTTGCCGGGCCTCTTCAGACTGATCAGATCACTCGGACAGTGCGCTTGCGCATTTCCCGAGTGATCACAGCATGGCCGTGGCTTCGATCTCGACCTTGGCACGGTCCTCGATCAGCGCCTTGACTTCCACCGCCGTCATGGCGATGTCGTAGTGGCCGATGATCTCGCGGAAGGCCTTGCCAATCTCGCGGCCGTGGGCCAGGTACTCGCGCTTGTCGATGACGTACCAGGTCATGCGAACCAGATTGTCGCCGCGACCGCCCGCCGCCGTGAGCACGTCCGCGATATTTTGCAGCGCCTGCCGCACCTGCACGCCGAAATCGTCGCTGTGAAACTGACCCTTGGCGTCCCAGCCGATCATGCCGGCGATGAACAGCATGCGGCCTTGCGCCACCACCCCGTTCGCATAGCCCTTGGGCCGCGGCCAGCCTTCGGGCAGCACGGTCGTGGCCTGGATGTCCTGGTTCATGCCTTCAGCTCCTTGAGCAGTTCGCGCGCGATGATCAGTTGCTGCACTTCGGTCGCGCCTTCGTAGATCCGCAGCGACCGGATTTCCCGGTACAGCTGTTCGACCGGGTGGCCGCTGGTGACGCCCAGGCCGCCGAAGATCTGGACGGCGGCGTCGATCACCTGCTGCGCCCCTTCGGTGGCGGCCATCTTGGCCATGGCCGCTTCCTTGGTGACGTTGCCGCCCTGGTCGCGCAGCCAGGCGGCGCGGTAGACCAGCAGCGCAGCGCTGTCGATGGTGGTCGCCATCTGCGCCAGCTTGGCCTGGGTCAGCTGGAAGTCGGCCAGGGTCTGGTTGAACATGCGGCGGGTGGTGGCCCGTTGCATGGCTTCGTCCAGCGCGCGCCGCGCGAAGCCCAGCGCGGCGGCGGCCACCGAGGTGCGGAACACGTCGAGCGTGCGCATCGCCACCTTGAAGCCTTCGCCGGCCGCGCCGATCCGTTGGCTAAGCGGGATGCGGCAGTCGCGAAAGCGCAGCCGCGCCAGCGGGTGCGGCGCGATCACATCGATCCGCTCGACGATCTCCAAACCGGGCGTGTCGGCATCGACGATGAAGGCGGAGATGCCGCGCGGCCCCGGCGCTTCGCCGGTGCGGCAGAACACCACGTAGAAATCGGCGATGCCGCCGTTGGAGATCCAGGTCTTCTCGCCCCGCAACACCACCTGGTCGCCCTCGACATGGGCGGCGCACTGCAGGTTCGCCACGTCGGAGCCGGCATCGGGCTCCGACAGCGCGAACGCCGCGATGGCGGCGCCGGAGGCGACCCGGCCCAGGTAACGCTCCTTTTGTTGCGGCGTGCCTTGCAGACTGATCGCGCCGGAGCCCAGCCCCTGCATGGCAAAGGAGAAGTCGGCCAGGCCGTTGTGGTACGCCAGCGTCTCGCGCATCAGGCAGATCGCGCGGGTGTCCATCACCGATTGCTCGCCGTGGTCGCCGCCAACCGCATGGCGCAACCAGCCGCCCGCGCCCAGTTCGCGCACCAGGCTGCGGCAGGCCGTGTCGACGTCCGGTCCGTGCAGGTGCGCCACGTGCTCGCGGGCCCAGCCGTCCAGCTCCATGGTCAGGATGCCGTGCCGCTCTTCGAAGAACGGCCAGTCAAGGTGCGTCAGCTCCCGCATGTCAGTCTCCGCCGAGCCGCTCAAGGAGACTGAAGCCTCCTTGGCGGGCAGCGAGCCACACGGAGTGGGGGAGCGTGGGGGCCATCATGTCTAGTTCCCCTCGAACTTCGGCTTCTGTTTGGCCACGAAGGCTTCGTAGGCGCGGGTGAAGTCTTGCGTCAGCATGCACAGCGCTTGCGCTTGCGCTTCGGCCTCGATCGCCTGCTCGATTGTCATGGCCCACTCCTGGTGGAGCATGGTCTTGGTGATGCCGTTGGCGAAGGTGGGGCCGGCCGCCAGGTCGGCCGCCATGGCCTGCGCCTGGTCCAGCAGCGCTTCCGGTGCGCACAGCCGGTTCAAGAAGCCCCAGCGCTCGCCTTCTTCGCCGCCGAGCGAGCGGCCGGTGAACAGCAGTTCGCTGGCCCGGCCCTGGCCGACGATGCGCGGCAGCATGGCGCAGGCGCCCATGTCGCAGCCGGCCAGCCCGACCCGGTTGAACAAGAAGGCAGTCTTGCTGCGCGCCGTTCCCAGCCGCAGGTCGGAGGCCATCGCCATGATGGCGCCGGCGCCGGCGCAGACGCCGTCGATCGCCGCCACGATGGGCTGCGGGCAGGCACGCATGGCTTTCACCAGGTCGCCCGTCATGCGAGTGAACATCAGCAGCTCGGGCGCCTTCAGCCGCACCAGCGGGCCGATGATTTCATGCACGTCGCCGCCGGAGCAGAAATTGTCACCGGCACCGGCGATCACCACCGCATGGACGTCGGTGGCGTATTTCAGCTGGCCGAACAGGTCGCGCAGCTCGGCATACGACTCGAAGGTCAGCGGGTTCTTGCGTTCGGGCCGGTTCAGCGTGACGGTGGCGACGCCGCCGCCCACTTGCCAGAGGAAGTGCTTCGCACGGTAGCCGGCCAGCTCCTTGCGGTTGCCGGCGACCAAGGCCGGATCGGCGCGCTCAATTGAATCGTTCAACGGGTGTCTCCTGTGCTTGTGCCAGTTGCTTTTCGCGTTCGAGGTTGCGCTCCAGCTGGGTCTTGCCGGACAGGTACTGCCGCGGCCACGCCACGTCGTGGTAGCCGATCTTCGCCGCTTCCTGCAGTGCCCAGGCGGGATTCGCCAGGTGTGGGCGGGCCACGGCGCACAAGTCGGCGCGGCCGGCGGCGATGATGCTGTTGACGTGGTCGGCTTCCGAAATCGCGCCCACCGCCATGGTGGCGATGCCGGTTTCGTTGCGCACGCGGTCGGAAAACGGCGTCTGGTACATGCGGCCGTAAACCGGCTTTTGCTTCTTGCTGACCTGACCCGAGGAGACGTCGATGAGGTCGCAGCCGGCCTGCTTGAAGGCGTGGGCCATCGCCACCGCGTCGTCGGGCGTGATGCCACCTTCGACCCAGTCGTGCGCCGAGATGCGCACCGACAGCGGCTTGTCGGCCGGCCAGGCGGCGCGCATGGCGCGCAACACTTCCAGCGGGTAGCGCAGGCGATTCTCCAGCGCGCCGCCGTACGCGTCGGTTCGCTTGTTGGTCAGCGGCGAGATGAAGGCGCTCAGCAGGTAGCCATGGGCACAGTGCAGCTCCAGCCAGTCGAAACCGGCCTCGGCGGCGTAGCCCGTGCTGCGCACGAAATCGTCGCGCACGCGGTCCATGTCGGCGCGCGCCATCGGCCGTGCCCAGTCGCTCACGCCGTCCAGGTACTGCTGCGGCGAGGCCGCCAGCAGCGGCCAGTTGCCCGCTTCCAGAGGCTGGTCTTCGCCCTCCCACGGCACGCGGGTGGAGCCCTTGGGGCCGGCGTGCCCGAGCTGCATCGCCACCTTGGCGTCGGTGCTGGCGTGGACGAAGTCGACGATGCGCTTCCAGCCGTCGCGCTGGGCCTCGTTCCACAAGCCGGGGCAGCCGGGCGTGATGCGCGCATCCGGGCTGGGGCAAGTCATCTCGGTGAACACCATGCCGGCGCCGCCCATGGCGCGCGCGCCCAGGTGCACCAGATGGAAGTCGGCCGGCTGACCATCGACGCAGGAGTACTGCGCCATCGGCGACACCACCACCCGGTTCTTCAGGGTCACGCCGCGCAGGGTGAACGGCGTGAACATCGGCGGGATGGCCTGCTGGTGCGCCGCGCGCTGGGCGCCGGCGCGCTGGGCGATCCAGTCTTCGTACCGCTCCACGTACTGCTTGTCGCGCACGCGCAGGTTCTCGTGGCTGATGCGCTGGCTGCGCGTGAGCAGCGAGTAGGCGAACTGCTCGGGCGGCAGGTTGACGTAGCGCGCGACGTTCTCGAACCACTCGGTGGAGTTGCGCGCCGCGTTCTGGATCTTGAGCACCTCGACGCTGCGGATCGCCTCGTAGTCGCGCAGCGCCCGGGCCAGGTCGGCGGGCGTGCGGGCGATGCAGCGGGCCAGCTCGATCGAATCCTCCAGCGCCAGCTTGGTGCCCGAGCCGATCGAGAAGTGCGCGGTGTGGGCGGCGTCGCCCATCAACACCACCGGCGCGCGGCCGTTGTGATGCACCCAGGTCTTGCAGACCACGCGCGGAAACCGGATCCACTGGGACGAGCCACGCAGGTGCGAGGCGTTCGACATCAGGATCTGGCCGTCCAGGTGTTTGGCGAACAGCTTCTCGCAGAAATCGATGGACTCTTCCTTTTCCATCTTGTCCAGGCCTGCGGCCAGCCAGACCTCTTCCGGCGCCTCGACGATGAAGGTGGCGGTGTCGGCGTCGAACTGGTAGGCGTGGGCCTGGAACCAGCCGGCGGGCGTCTGCTCGAAGGCGAAAGTGAAGGCCTCGAATTTCTTGCGCGTGCCCAGCCAGACGAAGCGGCACTTGCGCGTGTCGATGTCGGGCTGGAACGTTTCCGCATATTTCGCGCGGATCCGGCTGTTGAGGCCGTCACTGGCGATGACGAGGTCGGCTTCCGGGTAGTCCTGGTCGCCCTGGGCGTCGGTCTCGAACACCAGTTCCACGCCCATATCTTCGCAGCGCCGCTGCAGGATGTTGAGCAGGCGCTTGCGGCCGATGCCGATGAAGCCATGGCCGCCGGAGCGGATCTTGTGGCCGCGGATGTTGACTTCGATGTCGTCCCAGTGATTGAAGGCCGCCAGGATGTACTCAGCGCTTTCCGGGTCGGCCAGCTGGAGGTTCCCCAGCGTCTGGTCGGAGAACACGACGCCCCAGCCGAAGGTGTCGTACGGCTTGTTGCGCTCGATCACCCGCACCCGGTGCGACGGATCTTGCTTCTTCATGAGCAACGCGAAGTACAGGCCGGCGGGCCCGCCGCCGATGCAGACGATGTTCATGGTTGCTCCAAGCTTAGATAATTTAAGTTTAAAGCATTTGGGCGCGGCTGTCTCTTGCTCCGCCCCCTCCGCGCGAGGCAAAGAAAATCAGTCCGCCGGCGGCAGTTGCTCGTGCGCCAGCAGCATCACTTCCCGCGCCGGCCGGCCCTTGAGGCTGTGGTCGCTCCACACCTGGCGCCAGCGGCGCGCGCCCGGCAGCCCGTGGTACAGGCCCATCATGTGGCGCGCCACCGAATGCCAGGGCGTGCCGTGCAGCGCCTGCTGCCGCTCCATGTACGCCACCATCGCCTCCTCGACATCCTCGCGCCGCAGCTCGGACGCCGCTTCGCCATAGAAGAGCTGGTCCCAGCGGGCCAGCCACCAAGGGTGGTGGTAGGCCTCGCGGCCGATCATCACGCCGTCGAGCGTCTCCAGCTGCTGCTGGACAACCTCGTCGGTGACGATGCCGCCATTGATCCCGATCACGAGGTCCGGGAACTCGGCCTTGAGCCGGTGCACCAGCTCGTAGCGCAGCGGCGGCACTTCCCGGTTCTCCTTGGGCGACAGGCCCTTGAGCCAGGCATTGCGGGCATGGACCATGAAGACGTCGCAGCCGGCCTCAGCCACCGTGCCGACGAAGTCGCGCACGAACGCGTAGCTTTCGGTCTTGTCGATGCCGATCCGGTGCTTGACGGTCACCGGCACGTCGACTGCGTCCACCATCGCCTTGACGCAATCCGCCACCAGTTGCGGCTCGACCATCAGGCAAGCGCCGAAGGCACCGCGCTGCACCCGTTCACTCGGGCAGCCGCAGTTGAGGTTGATCTCGTCGTAGCCCCACTGGGCGCCCAGCCGGGCGGCCTTGGCCAGGTCGGCCGGCTCACTGCCGCCAAGCTGCAGGGCGATCGGATGCTCCGCGGCATCGAAGTCCAGGTGCCGCGGCACGTTGCCATGCAGCAGCGCGCCGGTGGTGACCATCTCGGTGTAGAGCCGGGTGCGGCGGGTGAGCAGGCGGTGGAAGTAGCGGCAGTGGCGATCGGTCCAGTCCATCATGGGAGCGACGCTCATTCGCCAAGC
>NZ_JAQGLS010000104.1 GCF_028292805.1 Ramlibacter sp.
GAGCTGCCGCGCCAGGGCTTGGCGCGGCAGCTCGCCCAGAAAGTGCACGCCGGTGGGGACGACGGTGCCGCCGTCCGGCTGCCTGGCGGCGCCGGCCAGGTGCACCGGCCAGTCCAGGGCGGGCGCCACCTGCTCCAGCGCCTTGAGGTTCTTGGCGGCATCCCAGAAGCGGCCGGCTGCGAGGATCACGTGCTGCTTGCGGCCGGGGGCGAACAGCTGCGGGTTGGCGGTGTTGCCCAGGACCAAGCCGGGGCGGTCGTAGCCGTGGTTCACGGCCAGCGACTTGAGCATCGCGCCGCTCGGCGCCGCCACCAGCCCGGCGCCGGCGAGGCCGGCCCGGACCATCCTGCGGTACGCGTTCCATTCCTTGGGCGCGCCGGCGCCGTACACGGCCCGCCACCACGACAGCACGCAGGAATGCGCGACCATCAATGTCGGCGCGCGAAAGGGCAAGGCGCCAAAGGCGTATTGGTTCAGGTGCACCAGGTCGGGGTGGAACATGCGCTCCAGCGCCAGCAGCCAGTCGCCCGCGGCCGCCACGTCCTCGGCGCTGTCCTGCATCCATTCCAGGCGCCAGGCGCTGTCGAACAGCGTCACCCAGCGCGTTCCGGCCAGCTCGGCGCGCTGGTGGGCCGACACCGGCGCGCCCATGGTGGCGATGGCCACGTGCACGCCACGGGCGTCGAGTGCGCGCGCCAGTTCCACCGCATAGGTCCAGACACCGCCCACGGTGTCCGCCGTCATCAGGATCCGGGGCGCGCGCTCACCGGCCATACACGCGGTCCAGCACGGCGGCCACTTCGACGATGCTTGCGATGGCCGGGTCGTAGCCGCCGCCGCCGGCCAGCCGGCGCGCCCAGTCGACGATGGCCCGGCCGCCCCAGGCGTCCGGCGGGTCGGCCAGCGGCGTGCGCTGCGTGCCGTTGAAGCGAACGGCGGCGAAGTCGTAGAACGAGCCACCGACGTTTTGCATGGCCGCGCCGGCCCGGCTGCCGTGGAAGTGCGCTTCGATCACGGCATCGCGGCCGGCCGAGAGGTTCCAGGAGCAGGCGATCCGGACCACGGCGCCGGTGGCCAGGTCGAGCTGCGCCACCGCGTAGTCTTCGACGTCGTTGCTGGCTGGCGGAAGCGGCTTGCCTTGCGCGTAGCGGCGGCTGGTGACCTGCTCCACCCGCGGAAACGCCAGCGTCCACAGCGCGAGATCCACCAGGTGGATGCCCAGGTCGATGGCGCAGCCGCCACCCGACAGTGCGGCCTCGCGGGCCCACGACTTGTCCGGGCCGTAGGCATTGTGGAACACCATGTCGACGGCGTACACCGTGCCGAGTTCGCCTTCCACCACGCAATTGCGGATGCGGCGCATGGCTTCGGTGTGGCGGTAGGACAGGTCGCAGCCCAGCAGCCTGTCGGCCTTGCGGGCGGCAGCCACGACCGCCATGTTCTCCGCCGCGGTGCGCGCCAGCGGCTTCTGGCAGAACACCGCCAGGCCGCGGTCGAGCGCGGCCAGCGCCTGCTGCGCGTGCAGCGCGCTGGGCGTGGCGATCACCACGCCGTCCAGGTCGTGCCGCAGCAGGTCCTCCAGCGTTGCCACGGCGGCCGCCTGGGGCGCGGCCGCCTGGGCGCGGGCACGGGCAGCGGGCGACGGGTCGGCCAGGGCGACCACCCGGCAGGCCTTTTCGTCCAGCAGCGCCTGCATGCGGTGCTGGCCGATCCAGCCCAGGCCGAGGAAGCCGATGCGTGGCAACCGATTGTTCTCGTCGGCGCTGGTCATGTGGTGACGAGTGCCTTCATGAAGCCGTCGGGCCGCGTGCGGGTCAGCTCCAGCGCTTCCCCGAGCCGGTCCAGTGGCAGCTTGTGCGTGTAGAGCGGCGCCGGGTCCAGCACGCCTTCCAGCATCAGGTCGACTGCCCGCTTCATGCCGGCCACGTAGGCCTGCGGGTCGCGCTCGTGCGCGTTGATGACGTCGATGCCGCGCCAGTTCCACAGCTGCAGGTTGACCTGCCGCAGGCCGTCTTGGTGGTAGCCGGCGATGATGAGCCGGCCGCGCTCGGCGGTCAGCTCGCCTGCCAGGTCCAGCGGCCACGGCAGGCCGGTGCACTCGATCACCCGTTCGCACCACTTGCCGTCGGTCAACTTTCTGACCTTCTCCAGAATCTGCCAGTGGTCGTCCAGCAGCAGAGTGGGCCCGGCCCCGGCGGCCTTGGCGACATCCAGCGAGAACGGCCGCCGCGACAGCGCGATCACGCGCGCCCCGGCATGCGTGGCCAGCTGCGTCAGCAGCGCGCCCAGAAAGCCGATGCCCACGATGGCCACGGTCTGCCCGGCACGGATCTCGCTGCGCTGGAAGATGTTGGCGGCGCAGCCGAGCGGCTCGCCCAGCACGGCCGCGCCGGCGAGTTCATCAGGCAGGCGGAGCACCGAGCCGGCATCGGCGACGTCGTACTCGGCGTGGGCGCGGTAGGTGAGGGCCGCCACGCGGTCGCCCGGCTGCAGGCCGGTGACGCCTTCACCCAGCGCGGCGACCCGGCCCCAGCCTTCGTGACCCGGGGCACCTGGCGGTTGCGGGTAGTTGAACCACTCGCGGCCTTCCCACAACGGCAGGCTGGAGGCGCAGACCCCCGAGCCTTGCAGCCGCAGCAGCACCTGCCCCGGCCCTGGCTCGGGCGGCGCGATGCTCTGCAAGGCCGCCTGTCGTGGCGCCGCGATCACACCTGCGTGCATGTGGGCGGCCGCCATCAATGCACCCCCGCCGCCACGCGCTGCGCCGCCGCCCGTGCGCCATGCTGCGCCGCCAGCCACTGGTACAGCTGCCCGATGCCGTCGGCGGCCGCGACCTTCGCCTTCCAGCCGGTTTCGCTCTGGAAGGCACCGGTGTCGGAAACGTAGTAGCGCTGGTCGCCGGTGCGCCAGGCGTCGAAGCTGACGCCCGGCCGCTCGCCGTGCAGCTGGGCGATGCGGTCCAGCAGGTCGAGCAGGCTGATGGTGTTGGCCGGGCCGCCGCCCATGTTGAAGGCGCGGCCCTTCAGGCGCGGCGCGTGCTGTTCGGCCAGCAGGAAGGCGTCGACCAAGTCGTCGACGAACAGCACGTCGCGCACCTGCATGCCGTCGCCGTACAGCGTGATGCGTTCGCCGCGCAGCGCGCGCAGGATGAAGTGCGCCACCCAGCCCTGGTCTTCGGTGCCGAACTGGCGTGGCCCGTAGATGCAGCTCATGCGAAACACCAGGGTGGTCAGGCCGTAGCTGCGGGCGTAGTCCACCACGTACTGGTCGGCCGTGCCTTTGGAGCAGCCGTAGGGGCTGTGGAAGTCCAGCGGCCGGGCCTCGGAGATGCCGCGCGCCATGATGGCCTGCTCCACCGGCAGGTAGCGTTGGCCCTGCATCGCGAGGTCGAGGTCTTCCAGCCCGCCGTACACCTTGTTGGTCGAGGTCATGATGACGGCTGGCGGCAGCGGCCGGGCCCGCGCCGCCTCCAGTACGTTGAGCGTGCCCAGCGCGTTGATGGCGAAATCCTCGCGCGGCTGCTCCAGGCTGGTCGTCACCGCCACCTGGGCGGCGAAGTGGAACACTTGCGTCACACCGGCGCAGGCCTGCGCCACGGCCGCGGCATCGCGCACGTCGGCCCGTTCGAACTCCAGCAGCAGGCCATGCTGCTGGCGCAGCCACTGCAGGTTCTGCTCGACGCCCGGGCGCGAGAGGTTGTCGAGGATGCGCACTTGCCGGCCCAGGGACAGCAGGCGATGCGCCAGATTGGAGCCGATGAAGCCGGCTCCGCCAGTGATCAGGGTAATCGGCTGGCTCATACCGTCAGCCCCCGCGCGGCCAGTTCGGCGCTGGCTTGGGAAACGCGGTCGACCGCCACCTGCCCGGCCAGCCAGGAGGACAGCTCGACCATGCCGTCGTCCAGACGGACCTGCGGGCTGTAGCCCAGCACCTGGCGCGCCTTGGAAATGTCGGCGTAGCAATGGCGAATGTCGCCGACGCGGTACTTGCCCAGAATGTCTGGCCGGATGTGCTGCTTGCCCATCACATGGGCCAGGCGCGCGGCGACGTCGCGCACCGTATGCGGCTCGCCGCTGCCGATGTTGAACACCTCGCCGGCCGCGCCGGGAGTCTGCAGTGCCAGCCGGCAGCCGCGCACGAGGTCGTACACGCTGACGAAGTCGCGCTGCTGCAGGCCGTCCTCGAAAATGGCGGGCGGGTTGTCGTTCAGGAGGCGCGCGGCGAAGATCGCCAGCACGCCGGTGTAGGGATTGGACAAGGCCTGGCGCGGGCCGTAGGCATTGAAAAAGCGTAACGCGACGGTCGGGATGTTGTAGGCCCGCCCGATCATCAGGCACAGGCGCTCCTGGTCGAACTTCGACAGTGCGTAGACCGACGCCAGCGCCGGCGGTTTGGTCTCGGGCGTGGGCCGGGGCTGCAGGACGGCGCCGTCTGCGTCGCGGAACTCCCACTCGCCGCGCTTGAGCTGCTCGAGCGTGCGCTCGCCGGCCAGCCGCGTCTCGCCGGCAGGCGTCTGGTACAGGCCTTCGCCGTACAGGCTCATGCTCGATGCGACCACCAGCCGCTGCACGGGATTCTTGATCAGCGCTTCGAGCAGCACCGCGGTACCGAGATTGTTGATGCGGGTGTAGTGCGCCACCTCGTACATGCTCTGGCCGACCCCGACCGCCGCGGCGAAGTGGAACACGGCATCCACGCCGCGCAGCGCCTCTTCGACCTTGGCCGGATCGTTCACATCGCCCACGACCAGCTCGACCTCGCCGGCGAGGTACTCGGGCCGGCGTCGCGCCTGGCCGTGCACCTGCGGGTCGAGGAGGTCGAGGACACGAACCTGGTAGCCGTGCCCCAGCAGTTCGTCCGCAAGGTGCGAACCGATGAAACCCGCACCGCCCGTGATCAACAACTTCTTCGGTTTTTCCATGCCGAGTCTTCCTGTTTATCCGTCGATCCTTCATGTTAGGACCACGACTCAGCCAACGGGCCCGATCGGATGCAGTTTTGCGATAAAAATTGAAAATCCACTAAGGTCGAGCACGCGAACTGTACGATTTGGGACCGCCCGTGGCTGACCCGTCGAGGTCTGCCCGACCATGAGTTAAGAAAGAAAGGGAGCTAGGCAATGGGCAAGATCCGGGTGGCCATCATCGGCGTCGGAAACTGCGCTTCGGCACTGGTGCAAGGCGTCACGTTCTATCGCGATGCGAGCGCGGGCGACTTCATTCCAGGCCTGATGCACGTCGATCTCGGCGGCTACCACCCGCGCGACATCGAGTTCACGGCCGCCTTCGACGTCAGCGCACACAAGGTGGGGCTCGACCTGAGCGAAGCCATCCTGGCCGAGCCGAACAACACCATCGCCTTCGCCCAGGTGCCGCACCTGGGGGTGACGGTTTCGCGCGGCATGACGCACGACGGCCTGGGCGCCTTCCTGAAAGACGTGGTGCCAAAGTCACCGTCGAGCACCGACGACATCGTGGGAATCCTGAAGGCAACGAAGACCGACGTCGTGGTGTCTTACCTGCCGGTTGGCTCCGAAATGGCCAGCAAGTGGTACGTCGAGCAGATCCTGGAAGCCGGCTGCGCGTTCGTCAACTGCATCCCTGTGTTCATTGCCTCGCAGCCCTACTGGAACAAGCGCTTCGGCCAGCGCCGGCTGCCCGTCATCGGCGACGACATCAAGTCGCAGGTGGGCGCCACCATCGTGCACCGCCTGCTGACGGATCTGTTCCGCAAGCGCGGCGTGCAGGTCGACCGCACCTACCAGCTGAACGTGGGCGGCAATACCGACTTTCTGAACATGCTGGAGCGCGAGCGGCTGGCTTCCAAGAAGATCTCCAAGACCAACGCCGTCACCAGCCAGCTTGGCCATCCCATGAAGGCGAGCGACGTCCATGTCGGCCCCAGCGACTACGTGCCGTGGCTGACGGATCGCAAGTTCGCCTTCATTCGCATGGAAGGCACCAGTTTCGGCAACGTTCCGCTCACATGCGAGTTGAAGCTGGAAGTGTGGGACTCACCGAACTCGGCCGGGGTGGTGATCGACGCGATCCGCTGCGCCAAGATCGCCCTCGACCGTGGCATCGGCGGAGCCCTCAACGGGCCCTCGGCGTACTACATGAAGTCGCCGCCGCTGCAGTTCACCGACGATCAGGCCCACGAACTGGTGGAGGCGTTCATCCGCGGTGAGGTGCCGATCGAGAGCGTCCCCGCGGCCGCCGCCGCCGGGCAAGTCTCCATGCACAAGGACCTTTGAAGCAACGCCATGATCGAAGCCGTCAAGTTCTGGAACGAGCCCAACAACAAGTCGCACTGGGACCCGGAGATCGACCCGGGCTGGGTGCGCTACGCCGAGATGGTCAGGCTGGCCAGCGCCGCGGTGCGGGCCGAGGCGCCCGGGCTCACCCGCGTGCTGGGCGGCATCTCGCCCATCGACCCGGCCTTCATCGAGACGCTGGGCCGCGCGGGCGTGCTGGACGCGGTCGACGCCGTGGCCGTGCATGGCTTTCCCCTCGACTGGAACCACTGGCAGCTCGACGAGTGGCCGCGGCGCATCGCGGAGATCGAGGCCGTGACGCGCCTGCCGGTGTGGGTCACGGAAGTCGGCGTCTCGACTTTCGGCGCCGAGGAGGTGCAGGAGTTCGGCCTGAAGCGCACCGCCGAACTGCTGCGCGGTCGGGTGCCGCGCGTGCACTGGTACTCGCTGTACGACCTGCCCCGCGCCTGGCCCGCCACCACGCGCCACCGGGAGGCGGAAGGCTCCAGCTATTACCGCCACTTCCACATGGGCCTGCTGCGCGAGGACGGAACCCCCAAGCTCGCCTGCCGGCACTTTGCGGACTACACGCCCGAGTTCGGCATCTGCCAGTGGTTCCACTTCGAGGACCACCGGCTCGAGCAGGCCGCGCGCTGGCTCAAGCGCCTGGGCGTGAAGAAGCTGCGCACCGGCTTGAGCTGGGCCGACAGCTTCCGGCCCGAGGCCGACGCCTGGTTCGACCGCCAGATGCTGGCGCTGGAGGAGTTCGACGTGACCGTCACTTTCTGCTTCACGCCCGAGCACCGCGGCATCCAGGCGCACCACAGCAGCGCGCCACAGGTGGCCCAGGAGTACGCGGAGTTCTGTGCGCGCATGGTGCGCCGCTATGTCGGTGGCAGGGCGACGCCGCTGATGCAGGGGAGCCCGCTGGCCTCGGTCGCGTGACCACCTTCGTGTTGCTGCGGCACGCGGCGCACGGCTGGCTTGGCCGCGGGCTGGCCGGCAGGCTGCCGCAGGTTGCGCTGGACGCCGCGGGGCGGCAGCAGGCACAGGAGCTGGTGGCACGGTTCGCCGGAGTGCCGATCACCGCCATCTGCAGCAGCCCCCAGCGGCGCACGCAACAGACCGCGCAAGCGCTCGCGGCCAGCCGCGGACTGCCGGTCGGGATCGAGGCCTCCTTCGACGAGATCGACTTCGGCGCCTGGACCGGCCGCGAGTTCGAGCAGCTGCGCGGCACCGATGGCTGGGACCAGTGGGTGCACCGACGCGGCAGCGCCTGCCCGCCGGGCGGCGAGCCGTTCGCCGGCGTGGCGGTGCGCGCGACGCAAGGGCTGGAGCGGCTGCGGCAGGCCCACCCCGAAGGCTGCGTGCTGGTGGTGTCGCACGGCGATGTGATCAAGGCCATGCTGGCAACCTGCCTGGGCATGTCGCTCGACCACCTGGAGCGGCTGGAGATCGCGCCGGCCTCGGCCAGCGTGCTGGCAATGGGGGAGGACTGGCGCCAGGTCCGGCTGATCAACGGGCAGGGGCCGCTCTCGCCGTAGCGGCCAGCCGCTGCAGCGTCCAGGCGGCACGCGCGATCACGGTGGCCCAGTCGCCGGGCGCCGGTTGCCGCAACAAGCGCATGGACGGATACCAGGGCGAAGCGTCGCGCTCCGTCATCCAGCGCCAGTCCGCCTGGTGCTTGAGCAGCAACCAGGTCGGGCGCCCCAGCGTGGCGGCCAGGTGCGCCGGCATGCCGTCGATGCTGATCACCAAGTCGAGTTCGTTCATCGCGGCGGCGGCTTCGGCGATGCCGCGGGTGCGGTGGGACAGGCGCTCGATCGGCCAGTCGGCCAGCGCCGGGTCGTCCGCCGCCGGGCCCTGCTGCAGGGAAAAGAAGCGCACGCCCTGCACGGCCAGCAGCGGCGCCAGCGCCGCCGGGGGCAGTGACCGGCTGCCGTCCCAGTCGCTGGCGGCCCAGAGCAGCCCGACGCGCAGCCGGCCGTCCCGCGGCAGGCCCAGGGCCGGCCTGCGGGCGAGCTGCAGGCCCAGGTGCGGGTAGGGGGGCGGCAAGGTGGCCAGCGTGGTGCGCAGGGCGTAGGCCAGCTCCATCACCTCGATCTCGACCTCATGCGGCGGCAGCGTCTGAAGGTTCCACCAGTCGCAGACCTGGCCCAGCCCGCGGCCGCCGGTGAGCAGGGGCAGCAGCTGCGGCTGCACCATCAGGTGCAGCCGCGCGGCACCGAGCAGCGGCACGAAGCGCAGAAACTGCAGCGTGTCGCCCAGTCCGTGGTCGCAGCGCACCATCACCGCCCGGCCGCGAAGCGGCGTGCCGTCCCAGCGCAGGAACTCGGGCTGCCACGCAAAGCCGGGCTGCGCCTGCAGCCGGCGCCGCTCCAGCTCGATGCGATCGGTCGCGCGCCAGGCCTCTTCCCAGTCGCCGGCCCGCATCGCGGCGAACCAGTCGCCGGCCACGTCGGGCAGCGGGAGTGGGCTCAAATCGCGATGGCGGCGCCGTCTCGCGTGCCCATGCCGTTCAGCGCCCGGCGCCGGCGCTCGGGCGTGGCCTGCCGGTCGGTCGCGGCGGCCGCGGCGTCGGCTTGCCCGCTGAGCAGGAGGTCGAAGTAGGCGATGGTCTTCTTCAGGCCGGCGGTGAGCTGCACGGTGGGCTCCCATTGCAGTTGCTCGCGCGCCTGCGTGATGTCCGGGCGGCGCTGCATCGGATCGTCGACGGGCAAGGGCGAGAACACGAGCTTGGAGCGCGAGCCGGTCAGCGCGATGACCTGCTCGGCCAGCGCGACGATGGTGAACTCGCCGGGGTTGCCGAGGTTGAGGGGGGCGGAGCACGGCCCCGGCAGCGCCATGAAGCGCAGGAAGCCCTCCACCAGGTCGTCCACGTAGCAGAAGCTGCGGGTCTGCTCGCCCTTGCCGTAGACGGTGATGGGCTCGCCGCGCAGTGCCTGCACGATGAAGTTGGAGACGACGCGGCCGTCGTTGGGGTGCATTCGCGGGCCATAGGTATTGAAGATGCGCGCCACGCGGATGTCTACACCCCACTGCCGTTGGTAGTCGAAAAACAGGGTTTCGGCGCAGCGCTTGCCCTCGTCGTAGCAACTGCGTGGCCCGATTGGGTTGACGTGGCCCCAGTAGCTCTCGGGCTGGGGGTGGCAGCTGGGGTCGCCGTACACCTCGCTGGTGGAGGCCTGGAAGATGCGCGCCTGCGTGCGCTTGGCCAGCCCCAGCATGTTGATGGCGCCGTAGATGCTGGTCTTGGTGGTCTGGACCGGGTCGTGCTGGTAGTGCACCGGCGAAGCGGGACAGGCGAGGTTGTAGATCTCGTCGACCTGCACGTGCAGCGGCAGCGTCACGTCGTGGCGCACGAGTTCGAAGCGGGGATGGTCGAGCAGGTGCTCGATGTTGTCCTTGCTGCCGGTGAAGAAGTTGTCGGCACAGATGACGTGATCGCCGCGCGCGACCAGCCGGTCGCACAGGTGGCTGCCGAGGAAGCCAGCGCCGCCGGTGACAAGGATCTGGCTGCTCCCGTTGTACTTGCGCATGTGCTTGCTTTCCTGGCGGTGATGATTTTTATCGAAAAGACCATCTGGATGCTTCGGATTTATTTATACGCAAACTCGCGCCTCTTGTGGGCCGTCGATCCTCGACCGTGAAGCAACAGCGGCATTTACAATACGGCCGAGAAGATCGCGCCCCGGCGGTCTTGCCTTTTCTTTTTTTCCCGGGGCCATGTAGAGGACCACCATGTACAAAAACCTCGCCGCCATGGCCATGGCGGCTTGCGTCTTTTCCATTCCCGCCCACGCCAGGCCGAACGAGCCTGTCAAGGTCGGGTTCGTCTATGTCGCGCCCATCACCGACGCCGGCTGGGTGCGCCAGCATGAGGCGGCCCGCCAGTCTGTGCAGTCGGCGTTCGGCTCCCGCGTGAAGACCGCGTTCGTCGAGAACGTGGCGGAGGGGCCCGACGCCGAGCGTGTGATCCGTGACCTCGCCGCCACCGGCCACAAGCTGATCTTCACGCCCAGCTTCGGCTACATGGAGGCCACGCTGAAGGTGGCGCGCGAATTCCCCGACGTGAAGTTCGAGTCCATCACCGGCTACAAGATGGCGCCGAACGTGGCGACGGCGAACGCGCGCTACTACGAAGGCCGCTACCTGGCCGGCATCGCCGCCGGCCGGCTGACCAGGACCAACGTCACCGGCTACGTCGCCGGTTTTCCGATTCCCGAGGTGCTGCAGGGCATCAACGCCTTCACCCTCGGCCTGCGCTCGGTGAACGCCAAGGCGCAAGTGAAGGTGGTGTGGCTCAACGCCTGGTTCGACCCGGCCAGGGAGCGCGAGGCGGCCATGACGCTCATGAACCAGGATGCCGACGTGCTGTCCTTCCACACGGCCTCGACGGCCGTGATGGCGGCGGCGCAGGAGCGCGGCAAGCTGGCCATTGCCTACCACTCGGACATGCGCACGACGGCGCCCGACGCGCAGGTGCTGGCGGTGACGCACCAGTGGGGCGACTACTACCGACAGCGCACCCAGGCGGTGCTGGACGGCACCTGGAAGCCGGGCAACGTGTGGGGCGGCGTGCGCGAAGGCATGATCCGCGTCGACCACTTCGGCCCCAAGGTGCCCAAGGCCGTGCAGCAGGAAGTGCTGGCGCGGCAAAAGGACATCGCCGCCGGCAAGCTGCGGCCGTTTGCGGGCCCGATCGTCGACAACGAAGGCCAGGCCCGCCTGGCCAAGGGGCAGTCGCTCACGGACCCGCAGATCCTGCAGATGGACTACCTGGTGACCGGCGTGCAGGGCAGGGTGGCGAAGTAGCCGTCAGAACACGAAGTCCGACGCGCCCAGCGTCGTCGTGCCGCCGATGTGCAGCGCGAACTCCGCCGTCGCATCTGCATCGGTGCTGCCGTACAGCATCACCTTGCCGCTGTCGACGGCGAAGCGCAGCTGGCCGGTGGCGTTGGCGCTGAACGCCTTGGAGGCGATGAACGAGAAGTCTTGGTGGCCCGCCCGGCTGCCGTTGCCGTCCAGGTGCGACAGGTCGATCTTGTCGCTGCCGCGGGTGAAGTCGGTGATCTTGTCCAGGGAGGCCAAGGTGCTTTCGGCCGCCGCGGCGAACACGAACCGGTCGGCGCCGGCGCCGCCGGTCTGCTGGTCGGCGCCCGCGCCGGCGTGCAGCCTGTCGTTGCCCGCGCCGCCGCTCAGCACGTTCTTGCCGGCGCTGCCGGCCAAGGTGTTGGCCAGGGTGTTGCCGGTGGCGTTGATGGCCGCGCTGCCGCTCAGCGTCAGGTTCTCCAAGTAGGCGTCGATGGCCAGCGACCAGGAGATGCTGGAGACCACCGAGTCGACGCCTTCGGTCCTGGACTCGCCGTCGATGTTGTCCCTGACGTTGTCCACGTGGTAGGTGTCGTTGCCGCCCTCGCCGCGCATGATGTCCGCGCCGGCGCCGCCGTTCAGGATGTTGTTGCCGGCGTTGCCGTTGAGCGTGTTGGCCAGGGTGTTGCCGGTGGCGTTGATCGACCTGGCACCGGTGAGTGTCAGGTTTTCGAGGTAGATGTCGGACGCGAGCGACCAGGAGATGCTGGAGACCACCGAGTCGACGCCTTCGGTCCTGGACTCACCGTCGATGTTGTCCTTGACGTTGTCCACGTGGTAGGTGTCGTTGCCGCCCTCGCCGCGCATGACGTCCGCGCCGGCGCCGCCGTTCAGCACGTTGTTGCCCGAATTGCCGGTCAAGGTGTTGGCCAGGGTGTTGCCGGTGGCGTTGATCGCCATGTCGCTGGTCAGCGTCAGGTTCTCGAGCCAGGTGTCGGTGGCGAGCGACCAGGTGATGGCGGACCGCACCGTGTCGGTGCCGCTGGAGCTGGTTTCGCCGTCGATGTCGTCGCCGGCGCCGACCACGTAGGTATCGTTGCCATTGCCGCCGCGCAGGACGTCGGCACCGTCGGCGCCGTCGAGCATGTCGTCGCCCCCGAAGCCCAGGAGCGTGTCGTCGCCGTCACCGCCAAGCACGGACTCGCTCCTGGCCGTGCCGTGGAACTCGTCGGCTCTCCCCCCGGTGGCGTTCAGGCGCAGCAGGGAGTTTTCGCCGCCCTCGGGGTGCTCGATGGTGAAGTCCGCCGCCGCATAGGTGCCCTGCAGGTCGACCGAGAACAGGCCCGCGCCGACCCGAACCCACACGCGCGTGTTGGTGCCTTCGTCGATGATCTCCAGCGTCGCCTGACCGGTTTCCAGGTCGTCCTCGTTGCCGCCATCGACCAGGCTGGCGATATACAGGTTGTGGAAGGACAAGGCGTCGTTGCCACGCAGATCGGTGACGGTGTCCCGCCCTTCGTCGCCCCACGGATCGAAGGTGAAGGTGTCGTGACCGCCGCCACCCGTGAGGGTATCGCTGCCGCCGTTGCCGAAGATCCAGTCGTTGCCGGCCGCGCCGTCGAGCGCCTCGTCTGCATTGCCGCCATGCAGGTTCTCGTTGCCCGTCGTGGCGCCCGCGCCGACGTTGATGTGGCTGCCCCATTCGTTGCTGTTGAGGGCGAACTGGCTCGCATCGAAGGTGCCGGTCAGGTCGATCGTCACCAGGCCGCCGTCACCAGCGGCCATCCGCACGTACAACTGCGTCGTTCCGGCGGTCGGCGTGCCGAGCATGATGCCGCCGACGTCCAGCGTCGACGTGTCGTCGCCCGTTCGGACCGGCCCGTTCCACACAAGGTGGCCGAAGTTCAGTGAGTCGTCCACGCCCAGGTCGGTGATGCGGTCGGTCCCGAACAGAGCGATGTCCGCGAGGTCCACGTCCTGGTCGAGGTCGATATCGGTGTCGTAGGCGAAGCTGTCGGCGCCTTCACCTCCGGTGATCGTGTCGTTGCCCTGGTGGCCGCTCATGTAGTTGTGTTCGGCGCCCCCGAGGATGACGTCCGCGAAGGCACTGCCCTGGATGTGCAGGGATTCGATGTTGACCAGCGTGTCCGTGCTGCCGTCGAACGGGTCGATCTGGGTGCCGCTGGAGGCGGTCGAAACGAAGACGCCACCCGCGGTGTCGGTTCCTACGTTGTAGCTGACGCTGTCGTAGCCGTCGCCCCCGTCGATCCAATCAGCGCCGCCGCTCCACTGGCCGCCCGCCGTGATGTAGTCGTCGCCGGCGCCGCCGTGGATGGTGTCGGCGCCGGCGCCGCCGTTGATGAAGTCGCGGCCGCCAAGGCCTTCGACGAAGTCGTTGTTGCTGCCACCGTTCAGGTTGTCGTTCCCATCAGTGACGATCAGCTGGAACACCAGCTCGGTGCCGATGGTGCCGGTGTCGTGGTAGACCAGGCTGAAGTTGCCGCTGGCTGCCGTCACGTTCTGCATGGTGATGCTCACCAGGCCGTTCTCGCCTTCGACCATGCGCACCACCAGGGTGCTGTTGCCGCCTTCGGTGGTGAGCATCGCCTGGCCCAGGGTCAGCGTGGAGGTGTCGCCCATCGGCATCAATTCGGTGACCTGGACCCCGGCCAGGAACAGCGAGTCCCCGAGTTCCAGGTCGCCGATCGTTTCCGAATCACCCGCCGAGCTGGAGCCATAGGCGAACACGTCGCGCCCCGCCTCGCCTCGCAGCGTGTCGTTGCCGTCGTCGCCGAGCAGCGTGTCGCCGCCGGCCTCGCCCGTGAGGTGGTCGTCGCCCGCGGCGCCTTCCAGCCGGTTGTCGGCTGCGTCGCCGCGGATGAAGTCGTTGAACCTGCCGCCACGGACTGCTTCGATGTTGGCCAGCGTGTCGAATCCGCCGGCGCCGTCCTGCGCGGTGCCCTGGGTCAGGTCCACGTTGGCGCGAGAGAACGCGTTGGAATAGTCGACACGGTCCCAGCCGTTCCCGCCGTCGATGAAGTCGTTGCCGCCCATGCCGTTGAAGAACTCGAACTTGCCTTCGCCCTCATTGGCGGTGTCGCCGCCGATCAGGGTGTCGTTGAAGTTGGAGCCGCGCAGGCCTTCGATGCTGGCCAGCGTGTCGGTGCCGAAGGTCGCGTCGCCGGGGTTGGTCTTCTCGCCGTCGACCGCCCAGTGCTCCCCGAGATTGGCATGGACCTGGAAGTCGTAGCGGGCGATGTCGAGGCCGCCTGCGCCGTCCATGAAGTCGTTGCCGGCCCGGCCCTGCAGGGTTTCGGTGAACTCCGAGTCGGAGCCGACGATGGTGTCGTTGAACTTGCTGCCGTGAACATGGTTGATGTTCAGCAGGGTGTCGGTGCCGGCCGCGCCGGTGACGATTCCCGACTCCAGGTCGATGTTCACCGCGCCTGAGGCAGAGTTGTACGTGACGCGGTTGGACGTCGTGGCGCTGAGGGTGCCGCCGTCGATGGTGTCGTCGCCCAGGCCGCCGTCGAAGATCTCGAAGCCCCAATCCGTGGTGCCCAGCATGGAGTCGTTGTAGTCGCTGCCCACCACGGACATGATGTTCGCCAGGCTGTCGGTGCCGCCCGATCCGTCCAGTGCGATGTTCGTCTGGAGGTTGACGTTCACGCCCGAACCCGGCGATCCCATTGCCGCATAGCTCGCGACGTTCAGGTCGCTGTAATTGAACGTGTCGATGATGACGCCGCCATCGAGCGTGTCGTCGCCGTTGCCGCCGTTCAGGGTGTCGGCACCTGCTTCGCCCAGGAGCGAGTCGTTGCCCAGGTTGCCGCGCAGGACGTCGTTTCCGTCTTCGCCGCGCAACGTGTCGTTGCCGGCGTCTCCCAGCAGCGAGTCGTTGCCTTCATCGCCCAGGAGCAGGTCATCGTCGTCGCCACCTGACATCGAGTCGTTGCCCAGTGCGCCGTCCAGCGTGTCCGCTCCCGCGGCACCGGTCATGGCGTCGGCATCGGGCGTCCCCAGGTACGAATCGTTGCTACTTGTTCCAATGTAATTGGCCATGGCGTTGATGCTTTCGTCTGCTTGGGGGCGCCGGATGGGCGGGGTAAGTCACACCGGGTGCAACCGTTAGTTTCTGTTTGTACTTGAAATTAATGTATTCGGCTACTGGGGTCGAGCCTGAACCTGGGCGGCCGGGGCCTGGCGCCTCGGCCTTGTGGCGAAAGTCTCAAAATGAGGCAATGCAAGCTTTCCGCGCCTCCCTCCTGCGCTTCGCCGACGACAGCGCCGCCCTGTTCGAACCCGATGGCCTGCTGGTGATCGGCCCCGACGCTTGCGGGCGCCAGGTCGTGCGTGCCGCGGGCAACTACAAAGCACTCGCTGGCGACTTCGCGGGCGTGGGAATCGAACACCTGCCGGGGCGCATCCTGGCGCCCGGTTTCATTGACCTGCATGTGCATTTCCCCCAGATCGACGTGATCGGCTCGCCGGCCGACGGCCTGCTGCCCTGGCTGGAGAATTTCACCTTTCCGCACGAAGCGCGCTTCGCCAATGCGGATTACGCCGAAAGTATGGCGAGCGTGTTCCTCGACGAGCTGCGTCGCCACGGTGTCACCACGGCGCTGACGTTCTGCACTTCGCATCCCGCGTCGGTGGATGCGTTGCTCTCGGAATCGCAGCGGCGCGGGCTGCGCATGATCGCGGGCAAGGTGCTGCAGGACCGGCATTCGCCCGATGGCGTGCGTGACGACACCGAGCAGTCCCTCGTGGACACCGAGGCGCTGATCGGCCGCTGGCACGGCCGCGGCCGGCTCGGATATGCGATCACTCCGCGCTTTGCCCCCAGTTGCACCGAGGCGCAGCTGCGCGGGGCCGGTGAACTGGCGGCGCGCCATGGCGACGTCTGGATCCAGTCGCACGTGGCGGAGAACAAGGACGAGGTCCGCTGGGCGCGAGAACTCTTCCCCGACGCGCGCAGCTACCTGGCCGTGTACGAGGGCTTCGGGCTGCTGCGCGAGCGGGCGATCTATGCGCATTGCATCCACTTCGACGACGACGACCGGGCGCTGATGCGCGACACCGGCGCCGCCGCCGCGGTCAGCCCCACCAGCAACCTGTTCCTGGGCAGCGGTTTTTTCGACTACGAAGGCGCGCGCCGCATCGGCTTTCGGCATGGGCTGGCCAGCGACGTCGGTGGCGGCACCAGCTTCAGCCCGTTCCACACCATGCTGGCGGCGTACTACGTCGGGCGCGAGGGGCAGACCAAGCCGGGCTTGAGCCTGCAGCCGCAGAACCTGTGGTGGCAGCACACCGCCGGCGCCGCGCAGGCGCTCGGGCTCGGTGGCGTGATCGGCAACCTGCAGCCTGGCTGCGAGGCCGACTTCCTGGTGCTCGATCCGAAGGCCACGCCGCTGCTGGCGCGCAAGACTGCGAATGCGCGCAGCCTGGACGAACTGCTGTTCTCGCTGATCGTGCTGGGCGATGACCGCGTGATCGAGCGGGTGGTCGTCGACGGGGTGGCCTGGAGGCCACCCTACAATCGCCGCCAGGAGTTTCCCCGATGACCATCAAGAGCGACAAGTGGATCCGCAGGATGTGCGAGCAGCACGGCCTGATCGAGCCTTTCGAGCCGAACCAGGTGCGCGAGGTGGATGGCCGCCGCGTCATCAGCTACGGCACCTCGAGCTACGGCTACGACATCCGCTGCGCGCCGGAGTTCAAGGTCTTCACCAACATCCACAGCACCGTGGTGGACCCGAAGAACTTCGACGAGAAGAGCTTCGTCGACTTCTACGGCGACTCCTGCATCATCCCGCCCAACAGCTTCGCGCTGGCGCGCACGCTGGAGTACTTCCGCATTCCGCGCAACGTGCTGACCATCTGCCTGGGCAAGAGCACCTACGCGCGCTGCGGCATCATCGTCAACGTCACGCCGTTCGAGCCCGAGTGGGAAGGCTACGTGACGCTGGAGTTCTCCAACACCACGCCGCTGCCGGCCAAGATCTACGCCGGCGAGGGCTGCGCGCAGGTGCTGTTCTTCGAGAGCGACGAGGTCTGCGACATCAGCTACAAGGACCGCGGCGGCAAGTACCAGGGCCAGCAGGGCGTCAC
>NZ_JAQGLS010000122.1 GCF_028292805.1 Ramlibacter sp.
AATGGATCGCCCACTGCGGCAGCATGAGCAAGGTGCTCAGCCCCGGCCTGCGCGTGGGCTGGATGATCGCGCAGCCGGCGCTGCTGCAGAACGCGGTGATGTGCAAGCAGTTCAGCGACGCCCACACCAGCACGTTTGCCCAGGCGACGGCGGCGCAGTATTTGAAGAGCGGTCGGATGCCGGCGACGCTGGACAACGTGCGCAAGGTCTATGCGGAACGCGCGTCGACGATGGCCAAGGCATTGAAGCGCGAGCTGGGCGATGCGATCGAGTTCACCGAGCCGAAGGGCGGGCTGTTCTTCTGGGCGCGGCTGACGGGGGCCGGCGGGAAGGTCAAGGACGCGGGCGAATTCGCGAAGAGGGCGATCGAGCAGGGGGTGGCGTTCGTGCCGGGGGCGCCGTTTTATGCGAAGGATCCGGATTTGAGTTCGCTGCGCCTTAGCTTTGCCACTGCGGATTTGGGGAAGATTGAGGAGGGGGTGGGGAGGTTGGGGAAGGCGGCAACGCGCTAAAAATCTCGCCGACTGAGCCTGTCTGAATTCTGTGTTCGAGGCATAACATGACCAGGAGGACCAGTTATGTCCAGCAAAACGAAGCTGAAGAACGCCGAGATCGCGGCGAAGTCGGCAGCACTGCCGAAGATTCCCAAGGAACTGATTGACCAGTTCGTCACCGGCCCCATGACCGGGGAGGCGGTCAACGCCGCCTCCATGGCCTTCAAGAAGGCCCTGATCGAGCGCGCCATGGGCGCCGAGCTGGGGCACCACCTCGGCTACCCCGCTGGCGCCACCAAGCCCGATCGGGCTGGCAACCAGCGCAACGGCACGACGGGCAACACCGTGCTGACTGGGGAGGGGCCGCTGCGGCTGGAGATCCCGTGCGATCGCGGCGGCAGCTTGAACCCGATCCTGATTCCCAAGCACGAGCGCCGCTTCACCGGGTTCGACGACAAGATCATCGCCATGTACGCGCGCGGCATGAGGATGCGCGAGATCCAGGGCTTCCTGCTGGAAAGCTATGGAGTCGACGTCTCGCCCGAGTTCATCAGCTCGGTCAGCGACGCGGTGATGGCCGAGGTCACCACCTGGCAGTCCCGGCCTCTGGAGCCGATGTACCCCGTGGTCTTCTTCGACGCGCTGCGCGTGAAGATCAAGGAAGACGCGGTTGTGCGCAACAAAGCAATCTACCTGGCGCTGGGTGTGCTGCCCGACGGCAGCCGCGACATCCTGGGCCTGTGGATCGAAGCAGCCGAAGGGGCCAAGTTCTGGATGAAGGTGTTTAACGTCCTGAAGACCCGAGGGGTCGGCGACCCTGATCGCGGTCACCGACGGCCTCTAAGGCATGCCGGAGGCCCTCAGCGCGGTGTTTCCGGCCACGACCTTGCAGACGTGCATCGTCCACCTGATTCGCAACAGCCTGGACTACGCCAGCTGGAAGGACCGCAAGACACTGGCCGCTGCGATCCGACCCATCTACACGGCTGCCACCGCAGAGGCGGCAGAGGCCGAACTGGACGCTCGAGCAGGGCCCGTGGGGACAGAATTTTCCCACTGTGGTGGCTGCCTGGCGGCGCGCATGCAGCCACGTGATTGCGTTCTTTGCGTTTCCGCCGCAGATCCGCCGAGTGATCTACACGACGAATGCCATCAAGAGCATCAACTCGCAGTTGCGCAAGATCATCAAGAGTCGTGGGCACTTCCCCAGCGACGATGCCGCCAGCAAGTTGCTGTGGCTAGCCATGCGCAACACCACTGCCGATTGGGTCCGCCCGGCCCATCACTGGAAGGAGGCGATGAACCAGTTCGCAATCTACGAAGACCGATTCACCAGGAGGACCGCACCGTAAGATGCACCGACTTGCCCACCGCGGCGTGCGTCCGCCGCAAGCGACGCCCGCCGCCGTGGACAAGTCTGCCGAGCGCCTCAAACACGAAAATCCAGACAGCCCCGCGGATCGGGACATTGCGAGGCGATTTTCGGATTTCGGCTGTGCTGCCGACCCTCCCAACCTCGGTGCGGGGCGGCACGCAGTTGATCCGTTGAGCACTCAACTGCCCGACGGCTCCTCCGCTGCCCGCGTCTTCTCCGCATTCGTCGTCGCCCGCGACCCCTTCAAATGCATCTCCACCTCGGTCGCGTTCGCCCCCACACTCCCTACCGCCTCGCGCAATTGCTCGTGCGTCACGTTGAGCTTGTGCACCCACCGCTCGCATGCGGCCTTGTCGTTCAGGTCGATGTTCTGGTCGGTGGGCTTGTCGTTCTGTTCGGCCATGAGATCTCCTTTCGTTTCGATCAAGGACAGCATAGGCAAGCAGTGTGATGGCGCTGTAGGCCGACGGCGCATCGTGGTTTCCATGGTGCGCAAGCAGAGCTTGCACACCCAAGGCTTCGAGTTCAAAGGGAGTGAGGGATGAGATTCAGCGGCAAGCTTCACACATGGAACGAAGACCGCGGATTCGGCTTCATCCGCCCCGAGGGCGGGGGCCAAGACATCTTCGTGCATGTCTCCGCGCTGCCGCTCCCGCGTCCGCAGGCGGACGAAGCATTGACCTTCGAGGTGGCGCTCAACGTCGAAGGCAAGAAGAAGGCAACTCAGGTTCAGCGCCAGCAGGTCGAGATCGCTGGCATGGCCGCAGACCGTTCGAGGGCTGCGCCACGGCGAGGACACCGGCCGTCCGTCGACCCATCGTCCAGCGGGGCCGGAGCGGTGTTCGTGTTCGTGATTGCGGTGCTCATCCTGGGCGTGCTGGTGCGGGTTGGCTGGGGCTTCTTGCAGGATTGGCGGCCAGCCGAGTCGGCGGTCCGATCGCCGGTGCCCGCAGTGCCCGTGGTTCCGGCCGTGCCCTCATTCGCCTGCGACGGCCGCCAGCACTGCTCGCAGATGACGTCCTGCGATGAGGCGTATTTCTTCCTGGCGAACTGCCCGGGCGTGAAGATGGACGGCAACCACGACGGCGTTCCTTGCCAGCAGCAGTGGTGCGGACGATGATTCCCCCCATGCCCTTCCCCCTAGAAGAAGCCACCATCGCCAGCATCCACGCGGCCTTCCGCGACGGCTCGCTGACCGCCACCCAACTCGTCCAGGGCTACCTCGCCCGCATCGAGGCCTACGACCGGCGAGGCCCTTCGCTGCGCGCGATGATCACTGTCAATCCCGCCGCGCTCGCCGAAGCCGCCCGCCTCGACGCGGCTTACCAGGCAAGCAAAGGCTTCGTCGGCCCGCTGCACGGCATCCCTATCATCCTCAAGGACAACTTCGACACCAAGGACATGCCCACCACCGGCGGCAGCGTGGCGATGCGGCACTCGCGGCCGGCATCCGATGCGTTCACGGTGGACCGCATGCGGCGCGCCGGCGCCATCGTGCTGGGCAAAGCCAACATGACCGAGTTCGCGCGTGGCGGCATCTCGGTCAGCAGCCTGGGCGGCCAGGTGCTGAATCCGTACGATTTGACGCGCACGCCGGGCGGCTCCAGCGGCGGCACCGGCGCCGCGGTGGCGGCCAACTTCGCGGCGCTGGGCACCGGCAGCGACACCGGCCAGTCGATCCGCTCGCCGGCCTCGGCCTGCAGCCTGGTGGGCGTGCGGCCCACGCGCGGGCTGGTCAGCCGCGCGGGCGTGATGCCCAACAGCTTCATCCAGGACGAGGTCGGCCCGATCGCACGCACCGTCGAAGACGCCGCGCGGCTGCTGGACGTGATGGCCGGCTACGACCCGCAAGACCCCATCACCGCGCTCGGCGTCGGCAAGGCGCCGGCCAGCTACGCGGCCGGTCTCGACGCAACGTCTTTGCGGCGTGCCCGCATCGGGCTGATGGCCAACCTGCAAGGCAGCGAAGAGCGGCACGCGCAAGTCAACGCGGTGATGGAGCAGGTGGTTCGCACGCTCGAAGCGCATGGCGCGACCGTCGTGCGCTTCGAGCTTGCGGGCTACGAGGCGCTCGCCGCCAACGTGAGCAACGACGCCTACGAAGCCCCGGCCGCCTTCGACCGTTACTTGGCCGGCCTGGGCGGGCCGCCCCCAGTGGCGAGCTTTGCCGCGCTGGTGGCGTCGCGCACGGCCCATCCTTTCGTCCAGGTGGCGCTGGAGGCGGAAGCCGCGCTCGGCGGGCCGGACCATCCCGCCAGCCTGGAGCGCATCCGCAACCGCGAACGGCTGCGCATCCTGGTGGCGGCGCGCATGGCCGACCTCGGGCTCGATGCGATCCTGTATCCGCTGCAGCGGGTGCTGGTGGCGGCCGCAGGGGAGGCCGACCAGCCGGAGCGCAATGGCGTGCTGTCGCATGGCACCGGGTTTGCGGCGGTGACGTTTCCGGGCGGGTTCTCCGCGCCGACGGCGACTGCGCCGCTGGGGGTGCCGGTCGGCGCGGAGTTGCTGGGGCTGGATTACACGGAGGGGAAGCTGCTGTCGTTCGCGTATGCGTTCGAGCAGGCGGCGCGGGTGCGCAAGGCGCCGTTGAGCACGCCGGCGCTGGGCTGACTTCCTTCAGGGCGGGTTCCGCTGACTTCCTTCAGGGCGGGTTCCGAAATGTGAGGGGGTCCGACAGAATGTGTGCCACATTCAGTCCAATTCTCTGTACCCGAAGCAAGGTATGACTTCCCCACCGCCGGCCAACACGATGGGCAGCGCCGCAACTGAAGAGGCCACCTTCCTCGCGTTGCCCCAGCGGCAGAAGGTCGTGCTGGTCATGGATCTGGTGGAGTCGGTGCGGCTGATGGAAGCCAACGAAGTCAGGGTCATCGACCATTGGCGCGGCTTCGTTCGGCACGCCACCGGCTCGGTGTTGCCCCGTCGGCACGGCCGGCTCGTCAAGAGTCTGGGCGACGGCATCATGGCCGAGTTTGACTCCGCGCCGGAGGCTGTCGCCGCCGCACTCGATCTGCACCGCCACTTCGACGGGCCAAACGTCACGCTCCTGCCGCACGAGCGCTTGTACCTGCGCGCGGGCCTGAACGCCACGCACGTCTTCGTCGACGACATTGACATCTACGGCAGCGGTGTCAACCTGGCCGCCCGCGTCGCCAGCCTTGCGGGCCCGGGCGAGACCATGACCACGGCGGAAGTGCGCGACAGCCTGACCGAGGGCGTGGACGCCGTGGTGGAGGACATGGGCGAGTGCTACCTGAAGCACGTGGTCGCGCCGGTCCGCATCTTCCGCATCGGCAGCGCGGGCCCGGTGCCGCTGCTGGTTCCCGAGCGCGAGTACACGCGGACCACCCAGCCGACGGTGGCGGTCATCCCGTTCACGGCGCGCACGGCCGGGGCGGAGGATTTCGCGATCGGCGAACTTGTTGCTGACGGCGTGATCGCCCAGCTGGGACGGACGCCCGAGTTGAAGGTGATCTCCAGGCTCGCGACGACGGCATTGCGCAACCGCACGTTGAGCATCTCCGAAGTGGAGGCGCAGCTTCGAACCGACTACATCGTCAGCGGCAGTTATGTGGCCAGCGGGTCAAAGCTGCTGGTCACGGCCGAACTGGTAGATGCCAAGACCACCGAAGTGCTGTGGGTGGAGCGCATTGCCGGCGACACCGGCGACCTGCTGCAGCCAGCCAGCGAGATCTGCCAGTCGATCGCGGCGGCTTCGCACCAGGCGATCCTGGGGAGCGCCGTGCAACAGGCGATGTACCGCCCGTTGCCCACGCTCGCCGGCCAGGCGCTGATGTTCGCGGGCATTGCGGGGGTGCACCAGGCCGGGCGCGAGGGGTTCACCTTCAGCGGCAGGGCGCTGTCGGCGGTCATCGACCGCCATCCCAGGCATGCGGAAGCTTATTCGTGGCTGGCCAAGTGGCACGCGATCGGAGCCAATCGCGGGCTGCAAGGGCCGGCCAGCCAGAAGATTGCCGCCGATCTCGCGGAGCGGGCGGTGCAGGCCATTCCCGACAGTGCCTTTGCGCTGACGGTCTCCGGGCTGGTCAAGGCATTCTTCCTTCAGGATCTCGATGGGGCCGGACGCTGCTATGCCCGGGCCCTGGCGCTCAACCCCAACGAAGCGCTTGCCTGGCTTTATACCGGCACGCTGCATGCCTGGCAGGGCCGCGGCCCGGAGGCGGCGCAGGCGGCCCGGCGCGCGCTGGAGCTCGCGCCGATCGGCTCCATGCAGTACTACGTCGAGTCGCTGGCGGGCCTGGCGCTGCTTTGCGCGGGCGACCTGCCGCAGTCCATCGCCGTGTTGCGGCATTCGCTGCGCCTGAACGCCGCCCACAGCTCCACGCACCGCGCGCTGGCGATGGCGCTCACCATCGACGGCCAGGCGGCGGAGGCCCGGCGCGTGGCGCAGGAGTTGCTGCGCCTCGAGCCTGGGTTCACCGTGGAGATGTTCATGCGGCGCTACGGAGGCCGTGCGGACCCGCACGCCAGGACGCTCGCGGCGGCGTTGCTGGACGCGGGCGTGCCAAGAGGGTGACATCGACGACAAGGAGAACAACGCAATGACCACTTTGACGGGCGCCACCGGCGCCACAGGGGCGACGGGCGCGACCTTCACCGGCGCCACCGGCGCCACCGGTGCGACGGGTGCAAGCGTGTACGGGCGGGCCACGCTGCAGATGGCGGCACTGGCCGGATTGCTGGGCGATCCCATGGTCACCGAGGGCATCATCACGTCGAGCGCGAGGTTGGCCATCCCCGGTGACGCGGTGGATCCGACCCGCGGCGGAGACTACGCCCCTGGCAGGATGCCCGGCTTCAACGACCCCAAGCACCTGGGCCGCTGGCAACCCGAGGTCCGAACGCAGCTGTGCCAGACGATGCTGCACGAAGGGTTGACGTACGAGTTCCAGCGCATGTCCCCGAACCCGGCTGTCGACCTGTCGTTCGCCGTCCGCGGCCCGGTTTCGGGCGGGTGCGCGTCCCTGACCCTCCAGCGCCTGGCCAAGCTGTCGCGCCCGGACCGCGCTGTGTTCGATGTCCAGGTTGGCAAGGTGGTGGCGCACGCGCGCAGCGACCTCAGGCGTGCTCGCGCCGCCGAGCTGTTGACGCAGGTCGTGCCCCAGGTGCCTTATTGGTCGACCCTGGTGCCGCTGAGCCCATGGCGCACGCCGTGGACATGGGAGCTGGTCGGCATCGTGTTGTCGTTCTCGATGCAGGTCATCCATCGCTTCAAGCACGCTCTGGCCGTGCAGCGGCCTAACGAGCTGTCGGCCATGGTGCAGCCGCTGCTGCTCACGCCGGGCTGGTCGGCCTTTCCCAGCGGCCATGCGACGGAGGCCTTCGTGTTCGCGCATTTCATGCGCGCCCTGTTGGGACAGGCCCCCACGAGCCAACTGGACATCGCACTCCAGCAGCAGGCGCAGGCCATCGCCGACAACCGGGTTTATGCGGGCCTGCACTTTCCGGTGGATGGCGTGGCCGGCAGGCTCCTGGGCGCCGCCCTGGCCGACTACGCGGTGGCTCGCTGCACCGGGCGCGCTTGGCGGCCACGCGAGTTCGACGGCTCCCACAGCACTTTTCTGAAAGATGTGGACCTGAAGATAACCGACCCCCTCGACAATTGCGCAGGCGGCACGCCGCCCGCCTTCTACAAGGCCGAAGCGGAAACCGCCGGGCTGGCCTTGGCGCGCGAAGATCTCCTGCCGGAAATGTGGCTGCGAGCCAGCGAGGAAATGGAAGACCTTGGGTTCACCTCCGTCCAGGCCCTGTTGGCTGTGGGCGGCGGCAAGCCGGGTGCGTCGGCGCAGCGCGGTCCCGCCACGGATGTGACGTGATGGCGCACGTCTCAGCCATCATGGCACTGGGGAAGGTCGATCCCTACTATGTGTGGGCCGAGGCGACGGACTATGCGGGGATGCCGCTGGCGGCCAACGGCTTGCCGGTGTTGATCGAGGCGTCGAGCCACACCGAGGCGAGGAAGCTGGCCCGTGCCATTTCCAACCCGGGGACAATCGAGGTGCCATCGGTGCTGGCCGGGTGCTCCGGCTTCACCGCCCGCATCCCCAGGGCCGTCGCCCCGGCGCTGTTCGCCAAGCTCGATGCGGCAGGGGTGCGGTGGGAGCTCGGCCTGCCTTTCGCCAGTCCAGGGCCCGAGTTCTTGCCGCGCAGTTACTCTGGCGAAGCCCCGGCGCCGGGTCAGGTCGTCGGCTTCATCGACTATGGATGCGCTTTTGCCCACCGCCAGTTTCGCGTGGAGGCCCCCGGCCAGCCGATCGGCAGCCGGGTCTTCGCACTTTGGGACCAGGGCGGCAACTGGAAAGAGTACGTCAAGCCCGCCGCACAGTCCGGGCTGGGGCTGCAACCTCCAAGCTGGCGGTTGCCGCGCGGCTTCAGCTATGGGGCGGAGGTGCGCCGTTACCTGCGGCTGCCACCGGTTGCAGTGCCAGGCCAACCCGCAGCCTCGGCCAAGGGCAAGCCGGCCGAGTACTTCATCGACGAATACATCAGGCAATTCGTGCACGACGGCGTGGTCGACGAGCCCGCCTGCTACCGCTATAGCGGCTACCCCGCCATCGACGGGCCGATCGCGCACGGCACCCACGTCATGGACGTCGCCACCGGCCGCCCCGACCCGCTGCTGCATCCAGGGTGCCCACCGGAGGCTGCGCCGGCGACGCAGGACATCGTGTTCGTGCAGCTGCCGCGCCACTTCAGCGGCATGCCGGTGTCGGGCTTGCTGCGCACCTACGTGCTCGACGCCGTCAACTACATCTTCGGCTGCGCCAAGCCGGACCAGCCCGTCACCATCAACCTGAGCTACGGTGGCTACGTGGGGCCCCACGATGGTTCGTCGATCCTCGAAAAAGCGCTCGATGCCGCCATTGAAGCGAGGCGCCGAAGCGGTCCTACCGACATCGTGATCGCCGCGGGCAACGGCGCGACGAGCAGCACTCATGTCGAAGCGGCTGTCGAAGGCAGCGACGCGGTCCAGTTCACCTGGAGCAACATCCCCGGAAATCCCACCGACCAGTTCACCGAAATCTGGCTGACCGGTGCCGACGTCTCGCAGTGCGAGGTTCGGTTCACGGCACCCGGCGAGCAGCCGCAGCCGGGGGCCTGGGTCGCGGTCGGTGGCCTGGGGGAACTCAAGCGCGGCGACGACGTGGTCGCCCGGGTCATCGCTCCCGCCGCCGTGCCGCAAGGCGAACAGGGACGCATGGTGCTGGTCGCCGTCAATCCCACCGTGCCGCGGGGCGCACGCGCGGCCGCTCCGTATGGCAGGTGGACGCTGGAGGTCCGCAACTGCGGAACCCAGGCAGTGCAGGCCAGCGCCTGGATCGAACGGGACGACCCGGTCTTTCCAACTGCCGCGGGGCCGCGGCAAGCTCGCTTCGAAGGGCCGCACGTCGCCTCCGCCAACACCTTGAACAGCCTCGGCCACGGAACCAGCACCATTCTCGTGGGGGGCTATGTGGGCATGAGCGGGCGTCAGCTGGATTATTCAGGGCGCGGCTACCTGGGCAAGGGGCCGAACGCGCCGTGCTCCGTGCCGGCAAGGATCAACGGCGCCCGGGCTCGTCCGGACTGGCTGGCTGTGTGCGAAGAGAATCCTGCGTTGCCGGGCATCGCTGCGGCAGGGGTGTTCGGGACCGAACGCTACCGCCTGCCCGGCACGAGCATCGCTTCGGCGGCCGCCACGCGCTATGTGGTGAACCAGCGGGCGGCCAACCCGACGGCCACGGGGCCCGTGACGGCACCGCCGCAACGAGGCGACGTGGCGGGCGAGGACTGCATGGAGCGGGTACCCAACCCCTTCGGGCCCTGACCCGGGCAGCGCAATCATCGGCAAGGCCATGGACGCCGCCGCTGGTTTCGCTTAGATTGGCGCATGAAGTTCACGCCGTGGATCGCACCCGCACTGGTCCTTTCCGCCTTCTGCATTGCGGGCCATGCGCAGGTGCTGCGCTGGACATCGCAGGGCGATGTCCAGACCATGGATCCGCATTCGCACAACGAAGTGCTGACCAATTCGGTCAACGGACAGGTCTACGAAACCCTGGTCAGGCGTGATCGCCAGCTGGCACTGGCGCCGGGGCTGGCGGTCGCCTGGACCCACCTGGCTCCGACGCTGTGGCGGCTTGCGTTGCGCCCCGGGGTGAAGTTCCATGACGGCAGCCCGTTCACCGCGGACGACGTGGCGTTTTCAATCAAGAGAGCGCAACAGCCCACGTCGGCGGTTCAAGCCTACGCGTCGGCGATGGGAGAGCCGCGCCGCATCGACGACATGACGGTCGAATTCGTGCTGCCCCGGTTCAACCCGATCTTCCTGGAGCACGCCACGCTGGTGTTCATCATGAGCCGGGCCTGGAGCGAGCATCACGGCGTCACGGCACCACTGGATTACAAGAACAAGGAAGTGCGCCACAGCGCCACGAACACCAATGGCACCGGGCCCTACATGCTGGTGACCCGCCAGCCGGACGTGAGAACGACCTTCAAGCGGAATCCGCAGTGGTGGGGCACTGTCGAGGGCAACGTCCAGGAGGTGGTGTTCCAGCCGCTCAAGAGCGACGCGACCCGAACGGCTGGCCTGGTTGCCGGCGAACTCGATCTCGTCCTCGACCCGGCGCCACAGGACGTCGCGCGCTTGCGCAGCAACCGCGACATCCGCATCGTCGATGGCCCGGAGAACCGGATCATCTTCCTGGGGATGGACCAGGCGCGTGAAGAGCTTCTCTACAGCAGCGTCAAGGGGCGCAATCCATTCAAGGATGTGCGAGTGCGCCGCGCGCTGTACCAGGCGATCGACATCGAGACGCTGCGCACCGGCATCATGCGCTACATGTCTTCGCCCACCGGCTCCATGATGCACAACAAGCAGGGAACTTTCGGCGACCCGGAGATCGAGCGGCGCCTGCCCTTCGACCTGGCAGCGGCCCGCTCCCTGCTGGTCCAGGCTGGCTATCCCGACGGCTTCGAGGTGACGCTGGACTGCCCGAACAACCGCTACATCAACGACGAGGAGATCTGCATCGCGCTCGCCGGCATGTGGAGCCAGGTCGGCGTCAAGGTGCGGGTCAACGCGGTGCCGCGCGCTGTCTTCTTCCCCAAGACGGAAAAGCTCGACACCTCGCTGTACCTGCTGGGATGGGGCGGGGCCATCACCGATGCCGAGACGACACTGACTCCCATCATGCGCTCGCGCGGCGACAACGGCGTCGGCCAGTACAACCTGGGCAACTACCGCAACCCAAAGCTCGACGAACTCGCCGCCGCCTCGTCCCAGGAGCCGGACCCGGCCAGGCGGGCCGAGCTGATCAAGGCGGCTTTCCGCGAGCACAACGAACAGGTGCACCACATCCCGCTGCACCGGCAGGTGATCCCCTGGGCCATGCGGCGCAACGTCGAGGTCGTGCACCGCGCCGACAACTGGCTGGAGTGGCGCTGGGTCAGCGTCAAGTAAGTAAGCCGGGGCCGCGGCAGGCGGCTGCTCACCACCCCGCCGGCAACCCCTTGAGCAGCACGATCCGCTGCTCCCTCTTGCCCACATACCCGCCGACCTCCAGGTCCTTCATCAGCTTGCTCACCATCTCGCGCGAGCAGGCCAGGAGGCAGGCGATCTGCTGGTGGGTGATGCGCTCGCCCAGCGTGCGGCTGCCGTCGGCCGCCGGCGGGCCGGCCAGTTGCTCCAGCAGGCGCTTGGCGCGTCCGTAGACGTCGATCAGCGCCAGGCTGCGGGTGCTCTCGGTGGCCAGCCGCGCGCGGCGGATCAGGCGGGCCATCATCTCCAGCGCGAAACTGGGCTCCTGGGCGATGTAGGCCAACAGGTCTTCACGGGTGACCACCGCGCAGGTGGTGGGCTCCAGCGTCTCCACGTTGGCGGAGCGGGGGCCGCCGTCGAGCGACATCTCGCCGACGTACTCGCCAGCGCCGTACAGACCCAGCGTGATCTCCCTGCCCTTGGGGTCGGCGGCGTAGGCGCGCAGGCGGCCGGAGCGGACGATGTACAGCGTGCTGCCGACGTCTCCCTCCTGGATCAGCAGCATTCCCCGCCGGTAGCTGCGGATGGCGCCCCGCGCGGCCAGGGCTTCGGTGTGCCGCTGGGCGAGCAGGGCCGGGTCCGGCAAGGTGGCGCCAGGCCCGGCGGCGTCGGCGTCGATGGGGTGGAGAAAGTCGCTGCTGCTGCTCACAAATCCGATTGTGCGACGCCTCGGGGGTGGATGGTCAAACTCATCGGTACCACCGGTGGCAAAGCCGCCACACGTTGCACCAGCAGCCGCATGCTGTTGATGCCGGTCTTGTCGCGCAGCGAGCGCACCTGGGTGCGGATGGTGTACTCGGAGACGCCGTGCGACAGGGCGATCTCGTGCACGTCCAGGCCGTCGCACAGCGCCTTGAGCACCGACTCCTCGGCCGGCGTCAGCCCGTGGCTGCGCGCGAAGAAGGTGACGTTCAGGTTCTGGGTGCCGGTCTGCCGGGCCAGCATCAGCAGCACCGAGCCGGAGCGGCCTTCGAACGAGGGGAACAGCGGCACGCAAGCCACGTGCAGGGTGTCGTCGCCGTTGCGCAGCGTCAGCATCTGGCGCCGGCCCTGGGCCGCGCCGCGCACGCCACGGTTGATCTCTTCGGTCTGCGCCGGCAGCGGGCCGACCACGATGCTGCCCTCGATGCGCAGGAACCTGCCCCGCGTCAGCTCGTGCCGGGCCAGGTGGTTGGCATGCTGGAGCGCGCCGCAGGGCGAGACCAGGATCAGGCCGTAGTCGATTTCCTCCAGCACGCGCCAGGCGAAGTCCGAGGCGGTCGGCGGTGGGTCGACCAGCGTGGAAGCATGGAAGGCCTGGCCCTGGGCATAGAGTTCGGGGGGTGCGTACATGCTGCTGTCTCCTTGGTGTTGGAGCCAGTCTAGGCAGCATGGGCCGTTCCAGAAACCGGATCGGTGCCGCGCAAAATGTAATCCATTCACAAAACCTGACTTCCAAACGGCTGGAGCGATTTGGAAGTGGCTGATCGGTGCGGGCACGACCGGCGGAGCCGGATCCTGCCCACAAAGGGGGCCGAGCCACGCCATGCGCGGCCCGGTCAATGCAACGAAAAGGCTTAGGCCGCTGCGGTTGCGAGCAGCCGCAGCGCCTCCCGGTTGAACGCCTCGGCGGCCTCGTACTGCACCCAGTGGCCGGCGTCCGGCACCAGCACCAACTCGTGGAAGGTCGGACCCGAGCGCAGCAGCGCCGCCAGCTGCGGCAGCTTGTTCAGGTACAGCGCGTCCTTGTCGCCGTAGATGGCGTCGATGCGGCAGGTGATCGCCGGCAGCGTCCGCACCAGGATGTCGGTCAAGGCCAGCCGGCGCCGGTGCATGCGGTCGCGCGGCAGGTTGGCCGCCTGCACGGCGGCGGCCAGGTCGTCGACCGATTCGGCGCGGTGCAGCATCAGAGTGGCCAGGTTGCTGCGGTGGGCGGCGTCGCGGCCGACGGCGTCGCCGGCCTGGCGCCACGACACCAGCGGCAGCCGATCGCTGCGCAAGCCCAGGCCGGGCGAGCCCACCAGCAGCAGCCGGCGCACCCGCAGCGGCTGCGCCGCGGCCAGCAGCGCGGCGGTCAGGCCGCCGAAGGAAAAGCCCATCACGTCCAGCGGCGCGTCGCCGGCCAGCGCGCGCAGGCCCTGTGCCAGCGGCTCGACGATGGCATCGGCGTCCTGCCCCGCAGGCGGGCGGGCCGAGTCGCCGAAGCCGGGCAGGTCGGGCGCCAACACGCGGCGGCCGCTGGCGGCCAGCACCTCGACGTTGCGGATCCAGTGGGTCCAGCTGCCGCTGCCGCCATGCAGCAGCACCAGGGGCTCGCCCTCGCCCCAGCTGCGCCAGCTGATGGCGCCGTCGCCGCAGGGGGTGCGCAGCGGCTGGCTGCGAGAGAGAGTGGCCAGGGCCGGTGGCGGCAGCTCGGTGGCAAGTGGCGGCAAGGGCATGCGGCTATTGTCTACGGCGCCATTGGGGTGCACCATCCGGGGGATGGCGTCCGCGGCGTTGCGTACTACGCTGGCCGCTGCTTCGCGCCGTCAGGCGGGGAGGGAACGATGGACAACTGGCCCGGAAAACGCCTGCCACTGCTGGTAGCCACCGCCGTCGTGTTCGCCGCGCTCGCCGCCGGCGCTGCGGCCCAGGAGAACGGTGGCGAGCCGTCGCGCGATGCCCTGGCGCGCGCCAACCTGCACACCGCCAAGTCCGAGCTGCAGGTCAACCGCGCCACCCAGCGCGTGCGCACCATCTCCAAGACCCAGCGCCAGCAGCTCAAGGCGCGCGAGACCGAGCTGCTGCGCTCGATCAAGCGGATGGAAAAGGAACTGACTTCGTCCTGACCTTACGGGAGGTGCTTCCATGATGCAGAAACCACTTGCCATGCTGGCCTTTGCCACGCTGCTGGCCGCGGCGCCGTCCGCCGGCACCATGCCGGTGCCCAGTTCGCCCGGCTCGATCTGCCGCACGCCGCAACTGGTGTGCCGGCTGGCGCCGCCGGCGCGTCCCGGCTCGCCATGCTCCTGCCCCTCGCCTTATGGCCGCCTCAACGGGCTGGTGGAGTGACAAGCCATGACCGACATCCTGAACCGCGGCGCCCTGGTCGACGACCTCAAGCTGGCCACCGAGTACGCGGCCCGGGTCGGCCTGCTGCAGGACGAAAAGCTGCTGGAGCGGCTGCAGCGGGCCGAGCAAGACCTGCAGGGCGGCGACACCGGCGTGCACCAGCTGGCCGTGGCGCTGAACGACGTGGTGCGCTGCATCGCGCCGATCACGCTGGCCGACCTGCGCTTCGGCCGCGATCCCCTGAGCAGCCGGAACCAGCGCAAGGCGCGCATGCAGCAGTTGTGGCTGACCTTGCTGGCCCTGTTCACGCTGGGCCTGGTCGGCTACTTCATGCAGTCGCTGCGCATCGAGCAGGATGCGATCAAGACCCTGGTGCAGATCCAGGAACTGAACCCACAGCAAAAGCTGACGGCGCTGCGCCGACTGGCCCAGTTCGAGCACCCGCTCGAGCAACCCAGTGCCGCCCAGGAGATGTACCACCAGCGGGCTCATGAACTCAAGCAGATCAACAGCCGGCTGCTGCTGTCCTATAACGGCGCCCTGGCCGCCGCCATGACACCGCTGTTTCCCACGCCGCGGTTCCTGCTGGAGAAGTACCTGGGGTTCGCGCCGGACCTGCGGGCCGAAGCGGTGGCGGCGGATCCGGTACCCGAGCCGCCGGCGCGCGGCGGCGCCGACCCCGGCGAAGGCCTGTGCGCCGAGGAGGGCGGGGGCGTGAAGCTGCCGGCCGCGGCGGCCCGCTACCCGGCCTGGATGCGCAGCATCGTCGGCGACAACCTCAGCGAGTTCTGCTTCCAGCTCAAGGTGCTGGCGCCGGACGGCGACGGCGCGCTGCTGAACGACGCGCTGGCGCCGCTCGCCTTCCTGCCCGAGATCCGGCACAAGATCGCGTTGCGGCTCGAGTGGTTCCTGCCGTTTTTCTACGGCGTGCTCGGCTCGGTGATCTTCGCCCTGCGCAACGTCTCGAGCGTGCGCACGCCCTCGGTGGACAGTCTGCCGGTGCTGATGCGCATCGCGCTCGGCGGAGTGGCTGGCATCGTGATCGGCTGGTTCGGCACCATGGCCGTGCCCGGCGACGCCGGCGAGCGGTCGCTGTCGATCCCGCTGGCCCTGGCCTTCCTCACCGGCTATGGCATCGAGCTGCTGTTCTCGGTGCTCGACAAGCTGATCCTGGGTGTGTCCGCGGTGTCCTGGGGCAAGAAGGCCTGAGCCGGCGCCCACAGGAGCTCACAGGAGCTCGTTGATCATGTAGGCGGCGTTGTCGTGCAGCTTGTGCAGCAGGCCGCGCTTTTGCCACTTCTCCAGCTGGATCTCCTCGGCCCGCGCCACGTACTTCTCGAAGATCGCGTCGAAGCGGGCGGCGACGTCGGCGTCCAGGATGCCCAGCGTGATCTCGTCGTTGGTGTCGAACGAGCGGTCGTCGAAGTTGGTCGAGCCGACGGCGCTCCAGATGCCGTCGACGGTCATGATCTTCTGGTGCAGCAGCGTGTGCGGATACTCGAACAGCCGCACGCCGTTTTTCAGCAGTTTTTCGAAGTTGCGGTGGCCGGCGTGCTGCACCATCGGGCTGTCGGAGCCACTGGTGGCCGGCATCAGCACCCGCACGTCGACGCCGCGCCTGACGGCCGCGCCCATCGCGTCGATGGCCTCCGGCTCAGGGATGAAGTACGGGTTCTGGATCCACAGCCGCTTGCGCGCCAGGCACAGCACGGTGTGGTGCAGGATCTTGACGGTGGGCGCCGAGCTTTCCGGCTTGGCGAAGACGGCGTGGATGAGCTTGTCGCCGGCCGGTTGCAGCTCGGGAAAGACCGCGTCGCCCAGGAACAGCTCGCCGGTCTCGCCGCCCCAGTTCTCGCTGAACACGCCCTGGATGCTGTGCACGATGGGCCCGTGCAGCCGCACGCTGACGTCGGAGAAATGCCGGTGGTCTTCGGCGTCGCCCAGCCAGCTGTCGACGATGCAGTGGCCGCCGCAGAAAGCCTCGCGCCCGTCCAGGATGACGATCTTGCGGTGGTCGCGGTCGTTCAGGATGCCGATGGCGTGGAGCGAGCGGGCATGGAAGAACTTCAGCTTGCAGCCCGACTCGCGCAGCCGAGCCACCATGTCTTTTTCGATCTCCTTGGAGCCTTGCGCATCGAGCAGCACGCGCACCTGCAGCCCGGCGCGGGCGCGCTCCATCAAGGCGGCGGCCAGCCGGTCGGACAGCTTGCCCGGCTTCCACAGGAAGGTCTCGAAGTGCACCGAATGCTGCGACGCCGCGATGCGCTCGATCAGCACGTCGAAGTAGTGGCCGTTCTCCAGCACCTCGACGGCGTTGCCGGCGACGGCCGTGCCCAGCGTCAGGCCCGAGAGGGACGGCACCAGTTTCTCGATCGGCTGGTCGCACTGGATCTTCAGGCTGGGGCTGCGGTGGCGGCGGATCGACCAGATCACCAGGATCAGCAAGGTGATCAGGCCGATCGCCAGCCAGCTCCAGAAGGTTGTGCTCATCGATCGATTATCAGCAATGCAGGCGTTGCCGGGGTGAGCTCGGCGCAAGCCGTGTCCTGCGGCCGTCGCCGTCGCGCGAGCCACCATGCGCCGGCCGCGCGCGCCTAGATTGGGCCAACCAGACCAACCAGGAGAGCGCGTGCGCATCCACCACCTCAACTGCATTTCCAGTTGCCCGCTCGGCGGCCGGCTCATGGACGGGCGCAGCGCCGGCGTGCTCACGCGCGGGCGGCTGTGTTGCCATTGCATGGCGATCGAAACCGCCGGCGGCCTGGTGCTGGTGGACACCGGCTTCGGCCTGCGCGATGTGGCGGACCCGCAAGGCCGCCTCAGCGGCTTCTTCCTGGCCCTGCTCAGCCCCGACTTTCGCGAGGAGATGACGGCGCTGCGGCAGGTCCAGCGGCTGGGGTTCCGCGCGGCCGACGTGCGCCACATCGTGCTGACGCACCTGGACTTCGACCATGCCGGCGGCCTGGACGACTTCCCGGCGGCCCGGGTGCACATGCTGCAGCAAGAGCGCGACCACGCGCAGCAACAGCACACCTGGCTCGACCGTCAGCGCTTTCGGCCGCAGCAATGGGGCACCCGGGGCAACTGGCTGGTGTACCCGTCGGCGGTGGGTGAGCCGTGGTTCGGCTTCGACTGTGTGCGCCAGCTGGAGGGCTTGCCCCCGGAGATCCTGCTGGTGCCGCTGCCGGGCCACACCCACGGCCACGCGGGCGTGGCGATCGCGCGCGACGGCCGTTGGCTGCTGCAGGCCGGCGACGCCTACTTCTGGCACCAGGAAATGGACCTGGAGCACCCGCACTGCACGCCGGGCCTGCGCATTTACCAGACGCTGATGGAAAAGGACCGCAAGCAGCGCCTGGGCAACCAGGAGCGCCTGCGCGAGCTGAAGCGGCGCCATGGCGGCCAGGTGGAGCTGATGTGCTCGCACGATCCGCTGGAGTTCGAGCACGTGGCGGGCCGGCCCATGGGCATGCCGCAGCCGGCGCTGCACGCGCGGGCATGAGGCCGACGTAGACTGGCGCCACCATGCCCCAGCCGACGCCCCGCCGCACTTGCGCCTCGCTCATCGCCTTCGCCGACGCGCTGCTGCAGGCCGCCGGCATGCCCCCGGACAAGGCTGCGGCCGTCGCCGACATCCTGGTCGACGGCGACCTGATGGGTCACACCACCCACGGCCTGCAGCTGTTGCCGTCGTACCTGCGCGAGGTCGAGACCCAGTCCATGCAGGTAGCGGGCGGGCCCGAGGTGATCTCCGAATCCCCCGCCACGCTGACCTGGGACGGCCGCCGCCTGCCCGGGCCGTGGCTGGTGTTGCGCGCCATGGAGGCCGCCACCGCAAAGGCGAAGCGCTGCGGCACCGGCACCGTGGTGATCCGCAAGAGCCACCACATCGCCTGCCTGGCCAGCTACCACCGCCGCGCCACCGACCAGGGCCTGCTGATGATCCTGGCGTCCTCGGACGCCAACTCGGCCAGCGTGGCGCCGTTCGGCGGGCTGGAGCCGGTGTTCACGCCCAATCCGATCTCGGTCGGCATCCCGACGCCGGGGCTGCCGATCGTCACCGACATCTCCACCTCCGCCACCACCAACGGCCTGACCAACCGGCTGCACCAGGACGGCGGCAAGCTGCCGGCGGCCTGGGTGATCGACGGCCACGGCCAGGCCAGCGACGACCCGGCGGTGCTGTTCAAGGAACCCAAAGGCACCATCCTGCCGCTGGGTGGGCTCGACTCCGGCCACAAGGGCTACGGCCTGGCGCTGATGGTGGAGGCGCTGACCGGCGGGCTGGCCGGCTTCGGCCGCGCCGACCCCAAGCAGGGCTGGGGCGCCACGGTGTTCCTGCAGCTCATCGACCCGGGCGCCTTCGCCGGCAGCGACGCCTTCCTGCGGCAGATGGGCGAGGTGGCGCGCCAGTGCCATGCCGCGCGCCCGGCCGACCCGCGAAGGCCGGTGCGGCTGCCGGGGGAGAAGGGTCTGCAGCTGGCGCAGCGGCAGCGGCAGGAGGGCGTCACGCTGCACCCGGGGCTGCTGGAGGCGCTGGCGCCGTGGGCGGAGAAACTGAAGGTGGCGCTGCCCTGAGGCGGCCGGTGCGCAGCGAAGCTGCACGCCGACGGCCCCGGAGCCGCATTCGCAAGGTGTGCAAGCTTTGCTTGCGCACCTTCGACGTCAGCTTATCGCCGCCGCCACAACCGCATCACCACCGGCAGGAACCACACCACCAGCGTCACCACCGCCAGCCCCGCCGCCAGCGGCCGGGCCAGGAAGGCCGCGGGGTTGCCGTCGGACTTGATCATCGAGGTGATGAAGTTCTCCTCCAGCATGCCGCCCAGCACCACCCCGAGGATGGCCGGCGCGATCGGGAACCTGTTGGCTTCCAGCAGGTAGGCGATGACGCCGGCCGCCAGCATCACGGCCACGTCGAAGGTGGAGTTGTTGATGGCGAAGGTGCCGACGATGCAGAACAGCAGGATGATCGGCATCAGGATGTTGCGCGGCACCCGCAGCACATGCCTGGCCGCCTTGATGCACAGCAGCCCCAGCGGCACCATGATCAGGTTGGCCAGGATGAACAGCAGGAACACCGCGTAGATGTTCTGCGGGTTGGTGGTGAACAGCGTGGGTCCCGGGTTCATGTTCTTCATGTACAGCACGCCGATCACGATGGCCGTGATCGAGTCGCCGGGGATGCCGAACACCAGCGCCGGAATCCAGGCCCCGGCCAGCGCGCTGTTGTTGGCGGAGCCGGATTCGACGATGCCCTCCACGTGCCCGGTGCCGAACTTCTCCGGCTCCCTGGAGAATTTCTTGCTCATGGCATACGACATCCAGGCCGCGATGTCGGCGCCGGCGCCCGGCAGCGCGCCGACCGCCGTGCCCAGCACGCTGCCGCGCAGGATCTGCTTTGGGTACTTCTTGGCCAGCGCCCATTGCCCGGCCAGCACGTTGCCGACCTTCTCCACCACCAGCTGCGGCGGCGGGCTGGTGTCCACCAGATAGCGGATCACCTCCGAAATGGCGAACATGCCAATCATCATCGGGATCATCCCGATGCCGCCCGTCATCTCCGCGTTGCCGAAGGTGAAGCGCGGAAAGCCGGCCGGGTTGCCCAGGCCGACGCAGGCCACCAGCAGGCCCAGCGAGAGCGTCACCAGGCCCTTGAGCGGCCGGTCGCTGGTGATGAAGACGGCGCAGGTCAGCCCGAGCAGCACCAGCCAGAAGTACTCGAACGAGCTGAAGTTCAGCGCCACCTCGGCCAGCGCCGGCGCCGCCAGGATCAGCACCGCCGTGCCGAACAGCCCGCCGACGGCGGAGAACACCAGGCCGGCGCCCAGCGCGGTTTCGGCCTGGCCCTTGCGCGTCATGGCGTAGGCCTCGTCGGTGTAGGCCGCCGAGGCCGGCGTGCCGGGAATGCGCAGCAGGCAGCCGGGGATGTCGCCCGAGAAGATCGCCATGGCGGTGGCCGTCACCATGGTGGCAATGGCCGGGATCGGCGGCATGAAGAAGGTGACGGGCACCAGCAGCGCCGTCGCCATGGTGGCCGTCAGGCCGGGCACGGCGCCGACGAACAGGCCGAACAGGGCCGACAGCGCGATGGCGGCCAGCGTCATCGGCTCGAACACCATCGCGAAGGCCTGCAGGATGGCGCCGGACGTCACCAGGCGTAGCCTTTGAGGACGCCCCAGGGCAGGGGCACGCGCAGCAGCTTGTAGAAGGCGAAGTGGATGACCAGGGCCGCCATCACCGCGACCAGCAGCGCGCGCGCCGGCGGCACGCCCAGCACGCTGAACAGTGCCAGCAAGGTGACCGCCGCCAGCGGCAGGAAGCCCACCGCTTCGGCCGCCAGGATGTACAGCAGCACCGATCCGATCAACACCGCCAGCGCCAGCACATGGCGCGGCGAGCGCACCCAGTCATCGAATGCCAGCCACGGCTGGTCGGCGCGCTGGCGCCAGCCCTTGACCATCAGCAGCACGCCACAAAAGCACAGCCCGCAGGCGATCAGCCCCGGGAACAGCGCCGGGCCGACCGGTTGGCCGGGGATCTTGGGAAAGCCCCGGACCGCGAACAGGACGAGCGCGCCCAGGGCAGCGAGCAGCAGTCCGAAGACGGCGTCGTTGAGCTTCACCTTATTTCGCGATGCCCACGGCCTTCATCGTGGCGCCGAGTTCGGCGTCCGACCTGGCCATGAAGCGGCCGAACTCCTCCGGCCCGGCGTAGACCACGCCGAAGCCGCGGCTGGCCATGAAGTCGGTGTACTCCTTGCTCGCCGCCACCTTGCGCACCGCGGCCGCGAGCTTGTCGCGCACGTCGTTGGGGATGCCCCTGGGCGCGACGATGCCGCGCCAGGCCGCCATCGTCCAGTCGCTGCCCAGCGCCGACTTCACGGTCGGCACGTTCGGGTACAGCGTCGACGGCTTGTCGTTCATGATGGCCAGGCTCTTGACCTTGCCGGCATCGATCAGCGAACGCGCCTCCGGCAGCGACACCGGCACCACCTCGACGCCGCCGGCCACCATGTCCTGCAGGCCGGGCGCCGCGCCGTTGCTGGGCACCCAGGGCAGGGCGGCCGGATCGATCTTCTGGTCGCGCAGCAGGCCGGCGATGGCCAGGTGCCAGATTCCACCCTGGCCGGTGCCCGAGGCCTTGAACTTGCCGGGGTTGGCCTTGATCGCGGCCAGCAGGTCCTGCACGGTCTTGTACGGGGCGTCGGCCCGCACCTGGATGCCTGCCGGGTCGGCGTTGACCAGGCCGATCGGCGTGTACGAGGCGCCAGTCAGCTCGGTCAGGCCCTGCCAGTGCATCATGCCGATCTCCACCGTGGCCAGGCCGATGGTGTAGCCGTCCGGCGCGGCCGAGGCGATGGCGGCGTGGCCCACCACGCCGCTGCCGCCGGTGCGGTTGACCACGGTGATCGGCTGGCCGAGTTCCTTTTCCAGCAGGCTGGCGACGATGCGCGCCGTGGCGTCAGTGCCGCCGCCGGCGCCCCACGGCACGATCAGCTGGACCGGGCGGCTGGGCCAGGTCTGGGCGGCGGCCGGAAAAGTGGCGCCGGCAACTGCCAGGACGCCCAGCGCGGCCACCAGGAGGCGGCGGGTACGGCGGATCATGCTTGTCTCCTTGCTGTCGTTGGGGCCGGCGCGGTCCGGCTGGCGGCCAATCTACGCCCTTCGCCGCGGCGCTGTCCTAGGGACAACCCACGGTAGCGGACAATCGGTTGCCATGAAGAATCGCTCCCCCAGCGGCGGGCTGGTCTACTCCACCGACGCCGGCCGCATGTGCCCGGCCTGCCGGCGCCCGGTTGCCCAGTGCGCCTGCCGCAAGGCCTCGGCCGCCCCCGCCGGCGACGGCATCGTGCGCGTCTCGCGCGAAACCAAGGGCCGCGGCGGCAAGGCCGTCACCCTGGCGCGTGGCATTGCGCTGGACGAAGCGGCGCTGGCGGCGCTGGGCAAGGAACTGAAGGCGGCCTGCGGCTCGGGCGGCACCGTCAAGGACGGCGTCGTCGAGGTGCAGGGCGACCACGCCGACAAGGTGGTGGCCCTGCTGCAAAAACGCGGCTGGCGGGTCTTGCGGGCGGGCGGATGAAGCGCGCCAGTCCTACGTGGCTGAGCCACCGGCAGAACTAGATTGGAACGCATGAGACAGGCTTTCGCCCGGGCACAAGCCTGGACCATGGACCAGGGGCGCCGCCTCTATGCACTGGCGCGCCGGCATCCGGGGCGCACGGCGGCCTTGGTGCCGGCCTTGCTGCTGGCCTACGTGCTGGTCCTGATCCCGTTCACGCCCAGCATTTCCGACTTGCGCAAGGCCAAGTCGGCCGAGCCATCGGTGGTGCTGTCCGGGGACGGCGTGGTGCTGGCCGAGTACAAGCGCATCAATCGCCAGTGGGTGCCGCTGGGCCGCATCTCGCCGCTGGCCATCGATGCGCTGATCGCCACCGAGGACCACCGCTTCCACGAGCACCATGGCATCGACGTGCGGCGTCTGCTCGGAGCGGCGCTGAGCACCCTGCGCGGGGATCTCCAAGGCGGCTCCACCATCACGCAGCAGCTGGCGCGCAACCTGTACCCGGAGGAGATCGGCCGCGCGCCGACCATCACCCGCAAGCTCAAGGAAGCGATCACGGCGCTGAAGATCGAGGCGATCTATTCCAAGCAGGAGATCCTCGAAACCTACCTGAACACCGTCCCGTTCCTCTACAACGCGTTCGGCATCGAGATGGCCGCCCGCACCTACTTCGACAAGACGGCCGACCAGCTCGACGTGCTGGAGGCGGCCACCCTGGTCGGCATGCTCAAGGGCACCAGCTACTACAACCCGGTGCTGAACCCGGAGCGCGCGCGCGATCGGCGCAACACCGTGCTGGCGCAGATGGCCAGGCACGGCAAGCTGGAGCCGGCCCGGGCCCGGGCGCTGGCGGCGCGGCCGCTGCGGCTGGACTTCGAGCGCCAGACCGAGCCGGTGGGGCCGGCGCCGCACGTGGCCCAGCACCTGCGCAAGTGGCTGATCGCCTGGGCCGACCGCCGGGACTACGACATCCACGCCGACGGCCTGGTGATCCGCACCACCATCGACATGCGGCTGCAAAAGGCCGCCAACCAGGCGGTGGCGCGGCAGATGCGCGCGCTGCAGGACGTGGCGGACCGCAGCCGGCCCAGGGGCCAGGAGCGGGCGCTGCTGCAGGCCGGCTTCCTGGCCGTGGACCCGCGCAGCGCCCGGGTGCTGGCCTGGGTCGGCAGCGCCGACTTCGCGCAGGACCAGTTCGACCACGTCAACCAGGCGCGCCGCCAGCCCGGCTCGACTTTCAAGCCGTTCGTCTACGGCACGGCGTTCGAGCAAGGGCTGGAGCCCGACTTCACCTTGATCGACCAGCCGGTGGCGATCCGCGAACGCGGCGGCCCGGTCTGGAGCCCGCAAGACCCGCAGCCGCCGACGGGCGAGCCGGTCACGCTGCGCGACGGGCTGGTGTATTCGCGCAACCGCATCACCGCGCAGCTGGTGCAGCGGGTGGGGGCCGCGCGCGTGGCCGAGCTGGCCTACCAGCTTGGCGTGCGCGACAGCAAGCTGGAGCTGGTTCCCTCGCTGGCGCTGGGCACCAGCCCGGTCACCTTGCGCGAAATGGTCTCGGCCTACGGCACGTTGGCCAACAATGGCCGGTACATGGGTGAGCCGCAGCTGGTGCTGAGCATCGAGGACCGTCATGGCAAGGTGCTGCAGACCTTCGCCTCGCCCAAGCCCGTGCAGGTGATGCAGCGGACGCAGGCGCTGAAGCTGGTGAACGTGATGCGCGGCGTGATCGACGAGGGCACCGGCATGGCGATCCGCTCGCGCTGGGGCATCCAGGCCGACGTGGCCGGCAAGACCGGCACCACCCAGGACACCGCCGACGGCTGGTTCATCATGATGCACCCGCAGCTGGTGGCCGGCGCCTGGGTCGGCTACAACGACAACCGCGTGACCATGGCCGACAGCTGGGGCCAGGGCGCGCGCAGCGCGCTGCCCATCGTTGGCGACGTGTTCCTGCAGGCGCTGCGCGTCAAGGCCATCGATGGCCGCGCCGAATTCGAGATCCCGCGCCCGCGGCCCCGCCCGCGCGAGCCGGAGCCGCGCGAGGAGCCGGTGCAGGAGCTGGTCAACGACCTGCTGGGCAAGCTGCTCAAGATGATCCAGTGAAGTGACCGACCCCAGGCCCTCCAGCCACGACCTCCAGCAGCTGCAGCGGCTGTTCCTGCGGGCGCCCGCGGCGGTGGCCTGGCTCGACGGCCCGCAGCACGTCTTTCGCTTTTGCAACGAGGCCTACCTGCGGCTGGTGGGCCGGCGCGTGCTGCTCGGGCGCAGCGTGGAGCAGGCCCTGCCCGAGCTCGCCGCCCAGGGCTTCGTCACCGTGCTGGACGGGGTCTACGCGTCGGGCCAGGCCTACGTCGGCAACGAGGTCGCGGTCGAGCTGGACGACGACGAGGGCGGCCGGCGCCGGGTGGTGGACTTCGTGTTCCAGCCGGTGCGGGGTGAAGGCGGCGCCGTCAGCGGCATTTTCGTGCAGGCGAGCGACGCGACGCAGCGGGTCGCCGCCCAGTCTGCGCTACGCGAGAGCGAGGGCAAGTTCCGCGCGATCACCAACTCCGTCGACCAGATGATCTGGTCGACCCGGCCGGACGGGTTCCACGACTACTTCAACGACCGCTGGTACGAGTACACCGGCGTGCCGTCCGGCTCCACCGACGGCACCGGCTGGAGCGACCTGTTCCACCCGGAGGACCGCAAGCGCGCCTGGGCCGTGTGGAGCCACAGCCTGGAAAGCGGCGAGCCGTACCACATCGAGTACCGGCTGCGGCATCGCTGCGGCCACTACCGCTGGGTGCTGGGGCGGGCGCAGGCGGTGTGCGACGACGCCGGCCGCATCGTGCGCTGGTTCGGGACCTGCACCGACATCCAGGACATCGTGGACGCGCGCGAGGTGCTGCGCCGCTCGGGCGCCGAGCTGGAGCGGCAGGTGCAGGTGCGCACCGGCCAGCTGCTGCAGGCCGAGGAGCAGCTGCGGCAGGCCCATAAGATGGAAGCCATCGGCCAGCTCACCGGCGGCATTGCCCACGACTTCAACAACATGCTGCAAGGCATCGTCGGCGCGTTGGAGATGATCCGCCGGCTTGACGTGGCGGGCCGGCCGGGCATTCCGCGCTTCGTCGACATGGCGATGGGCTCGGCGCAGCGGGCCGCCGCCATGACGCACCGGCTGCTGGCCTTTTCCCGCCAGCAGCCGCTGGCGCCGCAGCAGGTGGACCTGAACGCGCTGGTGCAGTCGCTGCGCGAGCTGGTGCGCCGCACCACCGGCGAGGCGATCGAGGTGGCGCTGGAGCTGGCGCCCGACGCCTGGCCGACCGAGTGCGACCCGAACCAGCTGGAAAGCGCCATCCTCAACCTGGCCATCAATGCCCGTGACGCCATGCCCGACGGCGGCACGCTGACCTTGCGCACCGAGAACCTCACGCTCGGGCCGGTGCGGCTCGGGCCCAACGACACGCTGCCGGGCGGCGACTTCGTGCGGCTGACGGTGGGCGACAGCGGCACCGGCATGCCGCGGGAGGTGATCGCCCGCGCCTTCGATCCTTTCTTCACCACCAAGCCGATCGGCCAGGGCACCGGGCTCGGCCTGTCGATGGTGTACGGCTTCGCGCGGCAGTCGGGCGGCTATGCGGCGATCGAGAGCGAGCCGGGCGCCGGCACCCGCGTGGCGCTGCTGTTGCCGCGCAGCAGCGGCGAGACCGAGCCGCCGATGGTGCTGCCGGTGGAAGAACTGGTGGACGGGCGCGGCCAGACCATCGTGGTGGTGGAGGACGACGAGGTGGTCCGCACCCTGACGGTGGAGACGCTGCGCAACCTGGGCTACGTGGTGCACGAGGCGACCACGGGCGTGGCGGGGGCGCGCCTGCTCAATCTGCTGGGACCGGTGGACCTGCTGCTGTCCGACATCGGCCTGCCCGGCGGCATCAGCGGCAAGCAGCTGGTGGACGCGGCCCGCGCCATGCGACCGGATCTGAAGGTGATCCTGATCACCGGCTATGCGCAGGAAGTGCTGGAGGCCGACCTGGTCGGCCAGCGGATCGGCCTGCTGCGCAAGCCGGTGCTGATCGACGTGCTGCTGCGCAAGGTGCAGGAAGTCATCCGGGGAGGATAGGGGCATCACTGAAGAACCGGTCCGCGATGGGCGGTCCGGTTCTCACCGGTTCAGGATATCCGCAGGGCTGCCCAGGGCCTGGTAGACCCGCAGTGCGGCCCAGGCATCGTTGGCCGCGTACAGCAGCTGCGCCTCGGTCAGCTGGCGGTTGGCCCAGTTGGACGTCGCGGCCTTCTTGGACTTCAGGTAGCGCCGCTGGAACAGCACCGCCACCGCCGCCTTGGTACCCATCTGCCGGCGGTAGCCGCGGGCGCGGAACACGGTGTCCAGGTCCAGCACGTCTTGCGGCTGCACGCCCAGCTTGTGGGTGATGCGGCGCTTGTCGTCGCCCAGCCCGAAGCCGGCCTTGATGTGGCCGGCCAGCCCCAGCAGTTCGCCGGCGATGGCGCGGCAGCCGGGCTCGTGCAGCTGGAAGATGAACACTTCGCCCGGTGTCGCCAGCTGGATGATGTGCGGGCCTTCGGAGGCCTCGCCGACGTTGAACGTGGGCCGTGATTCGGTGTCGAAGCCCCAGGCGGGCGCCTGCTCGAGCGCCCGGGCGGCGAGTTCGGCTTGCGCCTGCGTGGCGACCAGCCGGATGCCGGCCAGCCCGATCCGCTCGAACGGCTCGAGCAGGGCGATCTCTTCGGGGGCGGGGATGGCGGGAGCTTCCATTGGCGCCAAGGATAGCCGCTCTTGTTCCTTCGCCCTTTGGGGAAAGGGTGGGATGGGGCAGCTCGCGCCTTTGGTGGGGCGAGTAACGCGGGCGACACCCTAGGGCACAGGAGCATTCACCGCCGGCCCGCGCCGCCAGAGAATGTTTGCATACCACCCAAGAAGGAGACCTCCCCATGCAGCGTTCACGCGTTCGCACCCTTGCCGCCGCCACCGGCTTGCTGTTGGCCGCGGCCTGGCCGCTGGCCTGCGCGCAGGCCCAGTCCGGCGCCTGGCCGACCCGGCCGATCCGCATCGTGGTCACCTTCCCGCCGGGCGGCGCGCCGGACACGCTGGCCCGCGTGCTGGCGGAGAAATGGGGCTCGCTCGGCCAGCCCGTCACCGTCGACAACAAGCCCGGCGCCGGCGGCAACATCGGCGCCGACTTCGTGGCCAAGGCGCCCGGCGACGGCCACACGCTGGTGATCGGCACCGTCGGCACCCACGGCATCAACCCGGCGCTCTACGCGAAGATGCCTTACGACCACGTCAAGGACTTCACGCCCATCACCTTCCTGGCCTCCACCCCCAACCTGCTGGTGGTCAACAAGAACGTGCCGGCATCCAACGTCAGGGAAGTGATCGAGCTGGCGAAGAAGCAGCCGCTGGCGTTCGGCTCCTCGGGCAGCGGCACCTCGATCCACCTGTCCGGCGAGCTGTTCAACACCCTGGCCGGCGTGAAGATGCAGCACATCCCGTACAAAGGCCGGGCCCAGGCCATCCCTGACCTGCTGGGCGGGCGCATCCACATGATCTTCGACAACATGCCGTCGGCGCTGCCGCTGGTGAACTCGGGCGAGCTCAAGGCCATCGCCGTCACCAGCGCCAAGCGCTCGCCGGCGGCTCCCAACATCCCGACCATCGCCGAGTCCGGCCTGCCGGGTTTCGAGGCAACCTCGTGGTTCGCGCTGCTGGCCTCGCCCGGCGTGCCGCGCGAGGTGCAGATGCGCATCAACGCGGAAACGCTCAAGGTGCTGGCCCTGCCCGACGTCAAGGAGAAGCTGGCCAAGCTGGGCCTCGACCCGGCCGGCGGCAGCCCCGAAGCGCTGGCCAGCCTGATCCAGGCCGAGACCGCCAAGTGGGCCCGGGTGGTCAAGGAATCCGGCGCCAAGATCGAGTGAGCCCGAGGACCAGTCCATGATCACCCTGCACGGATTCGCGCTCAGCAACTACTACAACAACGTCAAGCTCGCGCTGCTGGAGAAAGGCATCCCCCGATGACGGCACCGTCCAGGGTCGCACTGGTCACCGCGATCGCCTTGAGCTCGCCCTTTTGCACCAGTGGCAGGGCCGAAGGCATGTTGTCGAAGATCATCTGGATGCGCCCGCCCAGCGGGTCGGGGATCGCCTCGGCCCGGCCCTTGTACGGCACGTGCTGCATCTTCACGCCGGCCAGCGTGTTGAACAGCTCGCCGGACAGGTGGATCGAGGTTCCGCTGCCGGAGGAGCCGAAGAACAGCTGCTGCTTTTTCGCCAGCTCGATCAGCTCCTTCACGTTGTTGGCGGGAACGCTCTTGTTCACCACCAGCAGGTTGGGCGTGGAGGCCAGGAAGCTGATCGGCGTGAAGTCCCTGATGTTGTTGTAGGGGATCTTCTCGTACAGCGCCGGGTTGATGGCGTGCGTGCCGACCGTGCCGACCACCAGCGTGTGGCCGTCGCCGGCGGCCTTGGCCACGATGTCGGCGCCGATGTTGCCGGCCGCGCCGGGCTTGTTGTCCACCACGATCGCCTGGCCCCACAGCTGCGTGAGCTTCAGCGCGAGGATGCGTGCCGAGATGTCGGAGCCCCCGGGGGCGA
>NZ_JAQGLS010000211.1 GCF_028292805.1 Ramlibacter sp.
AAGCCCTGGGACGCATCGTCCCAGTAGATCGCCTTCATCTTGCGCAGGTCGACCACGCCCTTGAAGTTCTCTACCGCGCCGATCGGGATCACGATCGGCACCGGGGTGGCCTTCAGGCGCAGCTTCATCTGGTCGTAGACCTTGAAGAAGTTGGCGCCGGTGCGGTCCATCTTGTTGACGAACGCCAGCCGCGGCACCTTGTACTTGTTGGCCTGGCGCCAGACGGTTTCCGACTGCGGCTGCACGCCGCCGACGGCGCAATACACCATGCAGGCGCCGTCCAGCACGCGCATGGAGCGCTCCACCTCGATGGTGAAGTCCACGTGGCCGGGGGTGTCGATGATGTTGATGCGGTGCTCGGGATAGGACAGGTCCATGCCCTTCCAGAAGCAGGTCACTGCCGCAGAAGTGATCGTGATGCCACGCTCCTGCTCCTGCTCCATCCAGTCGGTGGTGGCGGCGCCATCGTGCACCTCGCCCAGCTTGTGGGTCACACCGGTATAGAACAGGATGCGCTCGGTCGTCGTCGTCTTGCCGGCGTCGATGTGCGCTGAGATACCGATGTTGCGGTAGCGCTCGATTGGCGTTTTGCGGGCCATGATGAGTCTTCTCTTTCAAAAGGGGCAGGCCCGCTCGTGGCGGGCCCGCACCGTGACGTGGGGTCGGTTTTTTTAGAAGCGGAAGTGGCTGAAGGCCTTGTTGGCCTCTGCCATGCGGTGCACTTCGTCACGCTTCTTCATGGCGCCGCCACGGCCTTCCGTGGCTTCCATGAGTTCGTTGGCCAGGCGCAGGGCCATGGACTTCTCGCCACGCTTCTTGGCGGCTTCCTTGAGCCAGCGCATGGACAGCGCCAGCCGGCGCACCGGGCGCACTTCCACCGGAACCTGGTAGTTGGCGCCGCCGACACGGCGGGACTTGACCTCGACCATGGGCTTGATGTTGCTGATGGCCATGGTGAAGGCCTCGACCGGGTCCCGGCCTGGGTTCTTCTTCTCGATCTGCTCGAGGGCACCGTAGACGATGCGCTCGGCGATGGCCTTCTTGCCGCCTTGCATGATGACGTTCATGAACTTGGCGAGTTCGACGTTGCCGTACTTGGGGTCCGGCAGGATTTCACGTTTAGGGACTTCGCGACGACGTGGCATTTCAAACCTCTTGCAATTGCTTCAGCTCGGCTTGTCCCTTGCGGGGGCCCAGGGAGCCATTCGGCATCCCGCTTACTCGACCCACAGGCAACATCGCCTGCTTCGGGTCACTACGCTGACTCAGCCTGCCAGGCTGGACAGCACCGACAAACCACCTGGCTGTTAAGCCTTCTTCGGGCGCTTGGCGCCGTACTTGGAACGAGACTGCTTGCGATCCTTCACGCCCTGCAGGTCCAGCGACCCGCGAACGATGTGGTAGCGCACGCCGGGCAAGTCCTTGACGCGGCCGCCGCGCACCAGGACCACCGAGTGTTCCTGCAGGTTGTGGCCTTCGCCGCCGATGTAGGAGATGACTTCGAAGCCGTTGGTCAGGCGAACCTTGGCGACCTTCCGCAGGGCGGAGTTGGGCTTCTTGGGCGTCGTGGTGTACACACGCGTGCACACGCCCCGCCGCTGGGGGCTGTTCTCGAGCGCAGGGCTTTTCGAGTTGATCTTTTCGACCGCTCGACCCTGGCGCACCAGTTGATTGATGGTTGGCATTAAGAAAACGTCCCTAAACGTCGTGAAAAAAAGAGAAAGCCTTCCCGCCCCAAATTGCGGGAAAGCCCGCGAGTATATCGCGGCGGGGGAAAACCCTCAAGGACAGCGGCCGCCGGGGCAACCGGGCCGCCTCATCGGCGAGATCCCGGCCTGCGCCGGGACTACACTGCGCGCCGCCCCGGCGCTTGGCGCAGAGTCATTTGATCCACAAGCGGATCGCGTCCCAGGCCCGCCCGAAGATACCGGCTTGGCCGACCGCCTCCAGCGCCACCAGCGGGACTTCGCGCAGCACCTGGTCGCCCGAGAGGATCTTCAGGGTGCCCAGCTGCTGACCCTTGGTGAACGGCGCCACCAGCGGGTCGGTGCGGGCCACCTGGGTCTTGACCTTCGCACCGCTGCCGGCCGGAACGGCCAGCACGATGGGCTGGATCTGGCCCAGCTTGATAGTATCGGCCGTGCCCTTCCAGACCGGCGGCTCCAGCACGGCCTGGTTGGCGTCGAACAGCTTGAGCCCTTCGTAGGCGGTGAAGCCCCAGTTCAGGAGCTTTTGCGCCTCGTTGGCGCGGGCAGCCTCGCTGCTGGCGCCCAGCACGATGGCCACCAGCCGGCGCCCGGCCAGGTTCGGGAAGTCGCGCTTGGCGGTGGCAATCAGGCAATAGCCGGCCGCGTCCGTGTGGCCGGTCTTGAGGCCATCCACCGTCGGGTCGCGAAACAGCAGCGTGTTGCGGTTGGTGTCGTTGGCCGTGGGCGTGCCCTGGTAGCGGTACTTCTTGATCGAGTAGTAGTGCAGGTACTCGGGAAAGTCATGCATCAGCCGGGTGGCCAGCACGCCCAGGTCGCGCGCGGTGGTTGTGTGGCCGGGCGCCGTCAGACCCTCCGGATTGCGGTAGCCGGTGTTCTTCAGGCCCAGCACCTTGGCTTGCTGGTTCATCAGTTCGACGAAGCGCTCGGCCGTGCCGCCAACGCCTTCGGCCAGCGCCATGGTGGCGTCGTTGCCCGACTGCACGATCATGCCCTTGATCAGGTCGTCCACCGGCACCTGCATCTTCGGGTCGATGAACATCCGGGAGCCCGGCATCTTCCAGGCCCGCTCGCTCACCGGCAGGGCTTGTTTCAGGTCGATCTTCTTGTTCTTGAGCGCCTCGAACACGAGGTAGCCCGTCATCAGCTTGGTCAGCGATGCCGGCTCCACCGGCGAATCCGGGTCGCGCGCGGCCAGCACCTGGTTGGCGCTGACGTCGAGCAGCAGGTAGCTGCGGGCGGCGACTTCGGGGGGTTGCGGGGCCTGGGCGGCGGCGGAAAGGCAGAAAAAAGCCAGCAAGGGCGCGATGAGCGCCTGCATCCAACGAGTAGTCATCCGTGCGTTCGCAGGTGGCGGACCACCAGGTTCTTGAGAAGCGGCAATTGTCCGTGAAAGAAATGCTCGACCCCGGGCACCACCGTAACCGAAAGTGACTGCGGCCGGGCCCAATCGAGCACCGACTGCAGCGGCACGGTGTCGTCCACCTCGCCGTGGATGATCAGCGTGCGGTCGTGACTGTCCGCCGGCAATACCGGCACTGCAAAGCGCGAGGCCGCGGTGCCGACCAGCACCACCGGGCCCAGCTCGCGCCCGGCGGCCAGGCTGGCGACGGCCTGGGCCGTCACGAATGCGCCGAAGGAAAAACCGGCCAGCGCGAGTTCGCCTTCGGCCGCCAGCGCCCGCACGGTGGCCAGCAGGTCCTGCAGTTCGCCGCGGCCTTCGTCGTAGGCGCCTTCGCTGCCCCCGACGCCGCGGAAATTGAAACGGACGGCCGTCCAGCCGGACTGCACGAAGGCGCGGGCCAGGGTCTGCACCACCTTGTTGTCCATGGTGCCGCCATGCAGCGGATGCGGATGGGCGATGACGGCGACGCCGCGCGGCTGCCCTTCAGGCTGGTCGCGCAGCACCTCGATGCGACCGGCCGGACCGGCAACGTCGAGCCGCTCGGTGCGGGCGTTCATTCGGCAACCTCTCCCAGGCTTGCCCGCTTCGCGGCCTGCGCCTCCCCCCTCCGCAAGCGGAGGGGGCGAGCGCCTTCGGGCGGCCGTGCGGCGCTCATCGCCCCAGGTGCGGCGGCGTCACGAGCCGCTCGACCACCTTGCCGTTCTGCAGGTGCGACTCGACGATCTCGTCGATGTCGCTGGCGTCCACGTAGGTGTACCAGGTGCCTTCCGGGTAGACCACCGCGATCGGGCCACCCTGGCAACGATCGAGGCAACCGGCCTTGTTCACCCGCACCTTGCCCGGCCCGGCCAGGCCGCGCGCCTTGACCTGCGACTTGCAGCGGTCGAACGCCTGCTGGGCGTCGTGATCGGCGCAGCAGGCCTCCCCGTTCTCGCGCTTGTTCAGGCAAAAGAAGATGTGGTGGCGGTAGTACTGGGCAGGCGGCGCGGTCATGCGGCGATTGTAGGAGGCGCCTCCCGCCGCGAAACTCGCACCAGCACATACAACAGGGCTGCATAGGGCCACAGCCAGCCCAGCCACTGGGCCAGGCCGTGAAAGCGGATGAACTGGCCCTGCTCCCATGCCAGCAGGGTCTGCGCGAAGTAGGCGCTGGCCGATGCCTGGTTGAGCACGCTCAGGTGCACCACCAGCGCCAGTAGCAGCACCGCCGCGCAGCCGCGCCGGGGCACCGGCAGCATCAATAGTGCCAGGCCGAGGCCGACGCTCAGGCCGATGCGCACCGGCAAGGTCAGCCAGGCCCAGGCGTGGGCCGGCCCCCAGCTGAGCGCCGCCGACAGCGCCGTCACGGCGATGCCCGCGGCCACCGCCAGCAGCGCGAACACGGCGCGGCGGCCGGCCGAGCGCACCACCGAGTAGGCCAGCAGGCAGGGGATGAAGGCCCCCAGCGCCACGCACAACAGCTCGGCGGCCGGCACCAGCGGCTGCAGCTCCACCTCGCGAAACGGCAGCCATTCCAGAAAGGGCGTGTCTTCCAGCCACTCGGCGATGAAGGTCTCCAGCCGCTCCAGCACCTGGCCCAGCCCGAGCGGCACCGCCGCCGGGAACAGCAGCGCGCACGGCCACAGCGCCAGCAGCACCAGCGCCCCGCGCGACTCGGGCACGAACCAGCGATCCCGAAAGCGGCTCCAGCGGTCGATGGCGCCGCCCAGTTCCAGGCCGGCGGCGACGATGGCGCCGATCAGCGAGCCGCCGATGTTCAGGCCGAAGTCGACGTTCGAAGGCACCCGGTACGGCAGGTAGCTTTGCGCTGCCTCCATCGCCAGCGACAGCAAGGCGCCGGCCAGCGTGGCCACCGCGACCGCTGCCGCATTGCTGGTCGGCGCGAAGGTGAAGCTGCCGCGCCGAATGAAGCTCAGCGCCAGCAAAAAGCCCAGCGGCACGTAGCCGACCACGTTGGCGGCGACGTCGAAGCCGGTCCAGTATTTCGGCCAGGCGCTGGTGAGGAAGGCCCACGGCGCGATGCCCTGGTCGCGCCAGCCGGAGAAAGGGTAGAGGCTGGCATAGACCACCAGCGCTGCATAGGCGCCCGCCAGCGGCCAGGCCGAGGTTTTGTGGCGGGTCAAAACGGCTTCACCACGACCAGAATGACGGCTGCCGTCAGCAACAGCACCGGCAGCTCATTGAACCAGCGGAACCAGCGGTGGCTGCGCCGGCTGGTTCCCGCCGCCAGCCTGCGCAGCAGCACCGCGCAGGCATGGTGGTAGCCCAGCGTGAGCGCCACCACCGCCAGCTTGGCATGCATCCAGCCGTTGCCGCCGCCGCGGCCGATGCCGTAGCCCAGCCAGAGCCAGGCCCCGAGCGCCAGCGCCGGCAGCGCCAGCAGCGTGGCAAAGCGCAGCAGCTTGCGCGCCATCAGCAGCAGGCGCTCGCGCTCGGCCTCGGAGCCGGGCGGCACCATGGCCAGGTTGACGAAGATGCGCGGCAGGTAGAACAGGCCGGCGAACCAGCTGGCTACGAAGACGACGTGGAAAGCCTTGACCCAGAGCATGGTCCGAGTTTACGCAGCGCCGGCGCGCCACGGCCGGGCAAAAAAAGCCCCGACCGACGGTCGGGGCGGCAAGCCTTTTTGCTGTCACACATCAAGGCGCCCGCTCAGGGAGGAAAAGCGGGGAGCGGCAAGCCGCCCACGCGTAATTTAACAAACCGGGCCTGCGCTTTCAAGACGCCGACCCTGACGTGGTCCCCACATCCGTGGACTCGTTCCGCCGGGACTGCGCAACATTCGACTGCCGTGGCGTGCATGCGACCGCGCATCGGGCACAATTTTCCACATGACACCATTCGCCCCCTTTCCGCAGGGCCGCCCGCGTCGGCTGCGGCGCGACGCTTTCACCCGCAACCTGGTGCGCGAACATGCGCTGACCGCCAGCGACCTGATCTACCCGGTGTTCGTGCGCGAAGGCCGCAACCAGCGTGAGGCGGTGGCCTCCATGCCCGGCGTCGAACGCGTCAGCCTCGACCTGCTGCTGCCCGTGGCCGAGCAATGCGTGGCCCTGGGCATTCCGGTGCTGGCGCTGTTCCCGGTGATCGACCCCTCCCTGAAGACCCCCGACGGCCGCGAGGCCTGCAACCCCGAGGGGCTGGTGCCGCGCGTCGTGCAGGCGCTCAAAAAGGAATTCCCGCAGCTGGGCCTGATGACCGACGTGGCGCTGGACCCTTTCACCAGCCACGGCCAGGACGGCCTGCTCGACGAGACCGGCTACATCCTGAACGAGGAGACGGTGGCGGTGCTGGTGCAGCAGGCGCTGACGCAGGCGCAGGCCGGTGTCGACATCGTCGCGCCGTCCGACATGATGGACGGGCGCATCGGCGCGGTCCGCAACGCGCTCGAGGCCAAGGGCCTGATCCACACCCGGATCATGGCCTACAGCGCCAAGTACGCCAGCGCTTTCTACGGCCCGTTCCGGGACGCGGTCGGTTCGGCCGCCAACCTGGGCAAGAGCGACAAGAAGGTCTACCAGATGGACCCGGGCAACACCGACGAGGCGCTGCGCGAGGTGGCGATGGACATCGCCGAAGGCGCCGACATGGTGATGGTCAAGCCCGGCATGCCCTACCTGGACGTGGTGCGGCGGGTCAAGGACACCTTCCACGTGCCGACCTTCGCCTACCAGGTCTCCGGCGAGTACGCGATGCTCAAGGCGGCCGCCGCCAATGGCTGGCTGGACCACGATGCGGTGATGATGGAAGCGCTGCTGGCCTTCAAGCGCGCGGGCGCCGACGGCGTGCTGACGTACTTCGCGCTGGAAGCGGCCCGCAAGCTCAAGGCCTAGCAAGTGAAGATCGTCGAATTCGGCGCCGGCACGCTCAGGTTTCTCGAACAGCCGCCGCCGAAGGCGCCGGAGGGCGGTTTTGTCTGGATCTACCTGGAGCGCGACGCCCTGGAGACCGACCTGCCGCTGCTGCAGCAGGCCGCGCAGGCCCTGGGCGGCTCGCCGCTGCTGGACCTGCACCTGAAGGACATCGCCAACCGCTCGCACCCTTCGCGCTACGACTACACCTCGGTTTACGACCTGGTGATCTTCCGGCGGCTGGCAACCGACGAAGAGGTCAGGATCGAAGTGGGCGACGCGCTGCCGCCGGCCGACACGCCGCTGGCCGCCTTCAGCCGGATCCGCACCCGCGCCATCGGCTTCGTGGTGTTCGACCGCCTGCTGGTGACGGTGCACCCAACCGGTTGCGACGCGGCGCGCAGCTTCATCCAGCGCTTTCTGGGCGACGTGGTGCAAAGCGAAGGGATGACCTCGGTGGCCCGCAGCCGGCTGCCGGCCAGCCCGGCCGACCTGATGCTGCGCATGCTCAACATGATGGTGGACGGCTACCTGGAGTTGCGCAAGGAACTGAGCGCCGAACTCGATCAGTGGCAGCAGGAGCTGATGGACGCGCGCAACCGGGGCGCCGACTGGAGCGCGCTGATGAGCGCGCGCAACGCGCTGCACACGCTGGAAGATCTGTGCGAGGAGCAGAACGACGCCATGCAGGAGTGGCTGGACACGCAGCGCGAGCAGCCTTCGCCCACCCTGGCCCAGACCGAGCGCGACAGCCTGCTGGCGCGCGCGCGTGACGTGGTCGAGCACATCCAGCGGGTGGTGCACCACGTGCGCCGCATGGAAGCCGGCGCCGAAAGCGCGGTCCAGATCCACTTTTCGGCGCAGGGCCACCGCACCAACGAGATCATGCGCACGCTGACCGCGTTGACAGCCATCTTCCTGCCGCTGAACCTGATCGCCGGCGTATTCGGCATGAACTTCGACTTCCTGCCGCTGACGCATGCCAGCAGCGGCTTTTGGTTGACGCTGGGCTCCATGGCCTTGATCGCGGTGACGCTGGGCGTGGTGTTCTGGCGCAAGCACTACCTGGCGCGCGCGCGTTGACGGTCGCCGGCGCACGCATCCTGATCGGCTGCGCCGGCTGGAGCCTGCCGCGCGCGGTGCAGCAGGCTTTCGGCAAAGGCGACAGCCACCTGGCGCGCTATGCGACGCGCTTTCCCGTCACCGAGATCAACGCATCCTTTCACCGGCCCATCAAGCGCGCGCTGTACCAGAAGTGGGCGGCCGCCGTGCCGCGCGGCTTCGGCTTTTGCGCCAAGCTGCCCAGGACGATCACGCACGAGCGCAAGCTGGCCGGCTGCGAAGAGCTGCTCGCGACGTTCCTCGATGAAGCAGGCGGCCTGGGCGACAAGCTGCACTGCCTGCTGGTGCAGCTGCCGCCCAAGCTGGAATTCGACGCCGCCGTCGCCGCACCTTTCCTGCACTTGCTGCGCGAACGCTTTGCCGGCGCGCTGGCCTGCGAGCCGCGCCATGCGAGCTGGTTCGAGCCCGAGGCCGACGCGCTACTGGCTTCGCTGCGGATCGCGCGGGTGCTGGCCGACCCGGTGCGGCACGAGCCCGGCCGGCTGCCGGGCGGCTGGCCGCAGCGCGCGTACCTGCGGCTGCACGGCTCGCCGCGCATGTACTACTCGTCGTACCCGCCCCAGCTGTTGCGCGCGCTGGCGCTGCGCATCCGGCAGGCGACGGCCGCCGGCGCCGAAGTGTGGTGCGTCTTTGACAACACCGCATCGGGCGCGGCCACGGCCGATGCCCTCGCTCTGTCCCGCCTGTTGTCAGACGAAGGGCTCTGACAGCTGCTCGGCCACCAGCACCCGCTGCACCGCCGGCCGCTCCAGCATGCGACGGGCGTAGGGCCCAAGCTGCGGCAGCTCGCGCGCCTTCCCGGCGGCGAAATTGCGGGTCCAGCGGCACATGGTGAAGGCGTAGGCATCGAGCCCGCTGTAGCCGGCGCCGAGCAGCCAGGGGCCGCCGTTGCGCGCCACCAGGGCATCGAGCTGCTGCATCAGGCCCACGATCCTGGTGTGGGCGGCGGCCTTGACCTGCGCCGCGCCTTCGATGTTGCCGGCGTCGAGCAGCCGCTCCGGATAGAAGTAGACGATCATCGTGGCCTGCAGCGTGTTGGTCAGCCACATCAGCCACTTGTAGAACTCGGCCCGCTGCGGCGTGCCGTTGGCCGGCGCCAGCCGCGCCTGCGGTTGCGTGTCGCACAGGTGCAGCACGATGGCCGCCGTCTCGTAGAGCACCAGCGCGCCGTCGGTCAGCACCGGGATCAACCCGTTCGGGTTGAGCTTGAGGTAGCCGGGCGCCTTGTGCGCGTTCTGCAGCCGGTCCACCAGCACCCTTTCGTACGGAACGCCGATTTCCTCCAGCATGATGTGCGGGATCATCGCCGCGGTGCTTGGGTAGTAGTGCAGTTGCATCGTCATTGTTTCAGCCCGAACATCGATGCCGCGTTGTCCCATGCGATGCCGCGCGCGACGTCCGGCGGCAGCTCGCCCAGCCAGGTGCGGTAGCCCTTCATCAGGTCGTCGTAAGACCGCCAGCGGCCATTGACCCAGGTGTCGAGCCGACCAGGAAGCGCTCGGGTATTTCAGGATCAGCTGGCGCCACTCGGCGCACAGCCTTCGCAGGTGAGCCCGGGGCGGAGGACAGCTCGCCCATGAGGCCCGGGTAGCGCGCCAGCAGCGCGTCGACCCGCGCCACCGAAGCGTCGCCTATGCCGGTGTGGGCCCAGATCAGCCGCAGCTTGCCGCCCCTGCTCGGCGTGTGCGCCATCAGCAGGTCGACGGCCGCGTCGTCCACGTGCGCCAGCACGGCCAGATCCTTGTCCTCGGCCAGCACCATCAGCTTGCGCGCCACCGGGCCGTTGGCATTGCCGCTGTCGTACAGGTGGAACTCGCCCAGGTCGCCCGCGGTGGCCAGGCCGGCCACGCCCGACAGCACAGCCAGCGCGCAGGCGCTGGCAAGCACGCTTGGCGCGTCAGCCCAGGTGCCTGGCGAAGAACTCCAGCGTGCGCTGCTGGGCCAGCTTGGCCGATGGCGCGTCGTAGGAGCCGCGCTGGTCGCAGTTGAAGCCGTGGTTGGCGTGGTAGATGTGCACCTCGACTTGTGGGTGCGCCTTCTTGAAGGCTTCCACGCTGTCCAGCGGGATCCAGTGGTCCTGGTCGCCGAAGTGCGCCTGCACCGGCACCTTCGGCTTGCGGGCGATCTCGTCCGGCGTGGTCATGCCGCCGCCGTAATAAGGCGCGGCGGCGCTCAGGCCGTCCAGTTCGCAAGCGGACCGCCACGTCAGCAGCCCACCATAGCAGAAGCCGACGATGCCGACCTTGCCGGCCTGGGAGGCGTGCTGGATCGCGGCCTGGATGTCCTGCATGACGCCGGGCGACGGCAGCGCCTCGACGGCGGTCTTGAGCGCCATGCCCGCGCCCATGTCGTCCTGGCTGTAGCCCAGGTCGACGCCCGGCTTGACGCGCTGGAAGATCGCCGGCGCCACGGCCAGGTAGCCGTGCGCCGCATAGAAGTCGGCGACCGACTGGATGTGCGAGTTGACGCCGAAGATCTCCTGGATCACCACCACGCCGCCCTTGGCGGCGCCGGCCGGCTGGGCGACGTAGACGGGGCTGGCGTGCCCGTCGGCTGCCTTGAGATCGATGAATTGGCCCATGAAAAAATCTCCTTGTTGGTTGGTCGGTCGAACGGCAAAGCCGCGAGCTTCCATCATCGCGCACCTGCGCGTCAACCCGGGCGGTGCCCATTTGTTCTAATGGCACGGCAGCCGCGGGGGGCGCGGCACGAGGATACGACGTGCAAGAAGTTCTCCTGGTCACCGGCGGCAGCCGGGGCATCGGCGCCGCCACCGCCTTGCTGGCGGCGCGCAAGGGCTATGCCGTCGCGGTCAATTACGCCAGCAACGAAGACGCCGCCGCGCTGGTGGTGGCCGCCATCCGCGCCGGCGGCGGCACCGCCATCGCGGTGCAGGCCGACGTGGCCGACGAGCGCCAGGTGCTTGCGATGTACGCGCAGGTGGACAGCCAGCTGGGCCGCCTCACCGCCCTGGTCAACAACGCGGGGGTGGTCGACCGCACCGCGCGCGTCGACGAGATGAGTCTCGAGCGGCTCAAGCGCATGTTCGACATCAACGTGATCGGCAGCTTTGTCTGCGCCCGTGAAGCGATCAAGCGCATGAGCACGCGCCACGGCGGCGGCGGCGGCGCCATCGTCAACGTCTCCAGCGCCGCGGCCCGTCTGGGCGCGCCCGGCCAGTATGTCGACTACGCGGCGGCCAAGGGCGCCATCGACAGCTTCACCATCGGGCTGGCCAAGGAAGTGGCAGCCGAGGGCATTCGGGTCAATGCGGTGCGGCCGGGCCTGATCGACACCGAAATCCACGCCTCCGGCGGCATTCCCGACCGGGTGCAGCAGCTGGCGCAACAGGTGCCGATGCTGCGCGGCGGCAGCGCCGAGGAAGTGGCGCAGGCCATCGTCTGGCTGCTGTCGGCGCAGGCCAGCTACACCACCATGTCGCTGGTCGAAGTGTCGGGAGGCCGTTGATGGCCGGGCGCATCCACTGGGAAGACCTGACGCCGGGCAGCGTGCGCGAACTGGGCAGCACGGGCGTCACCGCCGACGAGATCAAGGAGTTCGCCGGCCGCTACGACCCGCAGCCTTTCCACCTCGACGAAGAGGCCGGGCGGCAGTCGCTGTTCGGCGGCCTGTGCGCCAGCGGCTGGCACACCTGCGCGCTGGTGATGCGCCTGACGGTGGACAACATGCTCAGAGACTCGACCAGCCTTGGCTCGCCCGGGCTGGAGAGCCTGCGCTGGCTCAAGCCGGTGTACCCCGGCGACCGCCTGTCGCTGCGCCACACGATCCTGGAAGCGCGCGGCCTGCGCAAGCGCCCCGACACCGGGCTGGTGCGTGGGCGCTGGGACCTGTTCAACCAGGACGGCGCCAAGGTGCTGGAAATGGAGGGCTACGCCTTCTTCGGCCGCCGCCACCCGGCGACCGCGGACGAGTTGATCGCGCTCGACGCGCAGCGAATCGTTTAGGTCGCCTTGATGTCCGGCAGCAGCCGGTCGTATTCCTTCTTGACGACGGCGTAGCACTCGCACGAGCGCTGCTCGAGCGCCGCCCGGTCCAGCACGCTGATGCGGCCGCGCTCGTAGCGGATCAGCCCGTCGCGCTGCAGCTGGCCGGCGGCTTCGGTGATGCTGGCGCGGCGCACGCCCAGGATGGTCGACAGCAGCTCCTGCGTCATCACCAGCTGGCTGGAGTGCAGCCGGTCGAGCGTCAGCAGCAACCACCGGCACAGCTGCTGGTCGACCGCGTGGTGGCGGTTGCACACCGAAGTCTGCGCCATCTGGGTGATCAACGCCTGGGTGTAGCGCAGCAACAGGTGCAGCACCGGGCCGCCCCGGTTGAACTCCGCCATCAGCAGACTGGCCTTCAGACGGAACCCGGTGCCGGCGGCCTGCACCATCGCCTGGCTGGAGGTCGAGCCGCCGCCCATGAACAGCGAAATGCCGATCAGTCCCTCGTTGCCGACCACGGCGATCTCGGCCGAGGCGCCGTTTTCCATCACGTACAACAGCGAAACGATGGCGGTAGCCGGAAAGTACACATGCGACAACTTGCCGCCGGGTTCGTAGAGCACGTCGCCCAAGGCCATGGCCACCGGCTCGAGATGCGGGAGGAGACGCTGCCACTCGGGCTCGGCAAGCGCGGCCAGTAGCCAATTCTGGCGGGGATCCGGGGTGGCGGAAATAAAGGGACTCCGTACTGAGCCGGCAGTATAGAAGAACGCCGCCTTTTTTTGTCGTGGCTGTACGGTGGCGGACAGACAGGTCCGCCCTGCCTGCCTACCCTCGCGACAATTCATCCAAGGAAACGATCGTCATGAACACCCGCACCCTCTTCACCGCCGCCCTGGCAGCCTCCCTCATCGCTCTGTCGGGCTGCGCCGTCACCCGCGGCCAGGAAACCGTCGGTGCCTACATCGACGACAGCGCCATCACCACCTCGGTGAAGGCCCGCTTCGTCGACAACAAGTCGGTCGACGCGGCCAGCATCAAGGTCGAGACCCTCAATGGCACCGTGCTGCTGTCGGGTTTCGCCAAGAACGGGGCCGAGAAGAACACCGCCGAGAGCATTGCCCGTGACGTCAAGGGCGTGAAGTCGGTGCGCAACGAGATCGCCGTCCGCCCGTAAGCGGAGTTTCCCAGCCCGCGCGCCCAACGCGCGGGTCGCGCTGACGCAGGGGCAATGCCCCTGCAGTCGCGCGTGAGCGCCTGGAACAACGCGCAGCACGCCGGCAAACAACCCAACCCGCGCCCGCCGCGGAGGAATCTCAGTGAAAAGAATCATCCTTCCCGCAGCCTTGCTGGCTTTCAGCCATGGGCTGCTGGCACAGCAGCCGCCCAGTGGCGGTGCCCTGCAGGTGCCACCCGCGCCCACCTTGCCGCGGTCCGCGCCTGACATCCGCATCGAACAACGCGCCACGCTGCCCGCACCCAGTGCAGAGGCCGTCCGCATCCCGGTCAGTTCCTTGCGGGTGCACGGCGCCACCGTCTATCCCGAAGCCGAACTGCTGGCCCTGGCGCGGTTCACCCCCGGCAGCGAGCTGGCCCTGGTCGACCTGCAGGCCATGGCCGCGCGCATAACCGACCATTACCGCCGCAACGGCTACTTCGTGGCCCAGGCTTACCTGCCCGCGCAAGACATCCGTGACGGCGTCGTGACCATCGCCGTGACCGAGGGCCGGCTGGGCAGCGTCCAGCTGAACAACCAGAGCAAGCTGTCGGACGGCGTCGCCCGCAGCGCGCTGGCCGGCCTGGACAACGGCGCCGTGATCGCCACCGGCCCGTTCGAGAACCGCCTGTTGTTGCTGTCGGACGTGCCGGGCGTGAACGTCCGCTCCACCCTGGTGCCGGGCGCCGCGCCGGGCACCTCGGACCTGATGGTGGACGTCACCCCCGGCCGGCGCTTGACGGGCAGCATCGACGCCGATAACGGCGGCAACCGCTACACCGGCGCCTATCGGCTCGGCGCCACGGTCAACCTGAACAATCCGCTGGGCCTGGGTGACGTGGCAAGCCTGCGTGTGCTCAGCTCCGGCTCCGGCCTGCGCTATGCACGCGGGTCGTACCAGCTGCAGGCGGGGCGCGGCCAGCTGGGCATCGCCTACAGCCGGCTCGACTACGAGCTGGGCAAAGAGTTCGCCAGCCTGCGCGCGCACGGCACGGCGCAGATCGCCAGCGTGTTCGGCCGCTACCCGCTGCTGC
>NZ_JAQGLS010000213.1 GCF_028292805.1 Ramlibacter sp.
GCAGCAGCGGCGGCCCGCTGACGCCATCGAGCAGGTCGTCCAGCGAGCTGGCCTGCGACAGGGTTTCGACGCGCGCGACGACACCCTGGTGGCCGACGCTGCCGGCCAGCTTGGCCAGCCGCAGGCCGTCGGCCTCGATGGCGCGCAGGCCGGCCTCCTCGGCTTTCTGCAGGAACTGCCGCATGCGGGCGTCGCGGCGGCTGGCGTCGAAGAACAGCTCGATGATCGAGCCGGGCGCCGTGCGCAACCGCACGCCGACGGCGTGGAAGCCGAAAAGGACCTTGGGGGAAGACATGCCCTGATTATCGCGGGCCGCTCAGACCAGTCGCCCCGCCTCGATCGTGATCTTGCGTTCGCAGCGCTGCGCGATGGCGCGGTCGTGCGTCACCAGCACCAGCGTCGTGCCCAGTTCGCGGTTCAGGTCGAACATCAGCTGCATCACGGTTTCACCGGTGGCAAAGTCCAGGCTGCCGGTCGGCTCGTCGGCCAGCAGCACCGCCGGCTGCACCACGAAGGCCCGCGCCAGCGCCACCCGTTGCTGCTCGCCGCCGGACAGCACCTTGGGGTAGTGGCCCAGCCGTTCACCCAGGCCGACGCGGCCCAGCATCTCGGTGGCGGCCTTGCGCGCGTCGCGGCGGCCGGCCAGCTCCAGCGGCAGCATCACGTTTTCCAGCGCGCTCAGGTTGCCCATCAGCTGGAAGCTCTGGAACACGAAGCCGACCTGGCGCGCCCGCAAAGCGGCCCGGTTGTCTTCGTCCAGGGCGAACAAGTCCTGCCCGGCCAGCCGGACGGTGCCGCTGGTGGGCGTGTCGAGCCCGGCCACGATCGACAGCAGCGTGCTCTTGCCCGAGCCGGAGGCGCCGACGATGGCGGCAGTCTCCCTGGCCGCCAGCGAGAAATCGATATCACGCAAAATGGCCAGGGTGCCGGTCGAATCGGTGACCGACTTCGAAACGTGTTCTACGGAAATGATGGGTTCAGACATGCGAGCTGTAAGTTGGAACCGGCGTGACTTCATCGCCGCGGGCGTGGCCGGCGCCATTGTGGGCCCGCTGGGCGCCGCCCCGGCACCGGTGATCCTGGTGGTGGGCGACTCCCTCAGCGCCGAGTATGGCCTGAAGCGCGGCACGGGATGGGTGGCGCTGCTGGAGCAGAAGCTGCGCCAGGAGAAGATCGCGGCCAGCGTCGTCAACGCCAGCAGCAGCGGAGACACCACCTCGGGCGGGCGCTCGCGCCTGCCGGCACTGCTGCGCCGGCACAAGCCGACCCACGTGGTGATCGAACTGGGCGGCAACGACGCTCTGCGCGGGCTGCCGCTGCAAGGCAGCGAGGACAACCTGTCGCAGATGACGCAAGCCGCCCAGCGGGCCGGCGCCAAGGTGCTGCTGGTGGGCATGCAGGTGCCGCCCAACTACGGCGGCGACTACGCGCGGCGTTTTTCCGGCATGTTCGAGAAGGTGGCGGGCCGGCACAAGGCGGGCGTGGTGCCGTTCTTCCTGCGCGGCGTGGCCGACGGCGCCGAGCCGACTGCCCTGTTCCAGGCGGACCGCATCCACCCGAAGGAAGAGGCGCAAGCCCGGATGCTGGACAACGTCTGGCCCGAACTGCGCAAGCTGCTCAAGTAGATGGCGGTGCACTCCATCGCCGCTGGTGACGCCATTGCGCGGCTGGCCGACTTCGACGCCGTCATCGACGCCCGCAGCGAGTCCGAGTTCGCCGAGGACCACCTGCCCGGCGCGATCAACTGGCCGTCGCTGAACGACACCGAACGGCACGAGGTCGGCACCACCTACAAGCAGGTCAACCCGTTCGAGGCCAGGAAGCGGGGCGCCTCCCTGGTGGCGGCCAACATCTCCCGCCACATCGCGCGCGACGTGATGGACAAGTCGCGCGACTGGCGGCCGCTGGTCTACTGCTGGCGCGGCGGCCAGCGCAGCGGCGCGCTGTCGCTGGTGCTGGGCCAGATCGGCTTCCAGGTGAAGATCGTCGAAGGCGGCTACAAGTCCTTCCGTGCCGCCGTGCTGGCGGCCCTGCCGGAGCTGGCGGGACGGTTCTCCTACCGCGTGATCTGCGGGCCCACGGGCTCGGGCAAGACGCGCTTGCTGCAGGCGCTGGACGCTGATGGCGCCCAGGTGCTGGACCTGGAGGCGCTGGCCAGCCACCGCAGCTCGGTGCTGGGCCTGATCCCCGGCCAGCCGCAGCCGACGCAAAAGCGCTTCGACACCCTGGTGTGGCAGCGGCTGCGCAGTTTCGATCCGGCCCGGCCGGTGTTCGTGGAAAGCGAAAGCAAAAAAGTCGGCAACCTCGGCGTGCCCGATACCCTGATGGCGGCGATGCGCGCCAGTGCCTGCCTGCGGCTGGAGCTGTCGGATGACGAACGGGTGCGACTGCTGCTGGAGGACTACGCCTTCTTTTGCGAGCAGCCCGAATTCTTCTGCGAGCGGCTGTCGGCACTGACGCAGTTGCGCGGCAAGGCGCAGGTGGAGAGCTGGCAGGCGCAGGTGCGCGGTGGCGACACCGAGTCGGTGGTGCGCGAGTTGCTGCTCAAGCACTACGACCCGGGCTATGCGGGCTCGACCAGCCGCAACTTCCCGGCGTTCGCGGATGCGCCCGTCATCGCACCGGCGGATCGGTCGCACGCGGCGATGGCGGCGTTGGCCGCCGACCTGGCCCGCAGGCTGGGGTAACCGCAGGGCACTCCAGCGGTGGCCGCAGCCAGCTGGGGTGCGCGTTCCGCCGGCCCTGGTCTGCGATTCACGGTCGCGAGGACTGGCTGCCGTTGTCAGCCGGCCGCAGCGCTTGCAGCGCCTGCTCCAGGTCGGCCTGCAAATCCTCGGTGGCCTCCAGCCCGATCGAAAACCGCACCAGCGTCCCCTTGTGCTTCCAGGTCCCCAACTGCGCCGAGCGCATCGAGGGGATGTCGTAGGGCACCACCAGGCTGACGGGGCCGCCCCAGGAATAACCCAGCTTGAACAGGGCCAGCCGGTCGCAGAAGGCGTCGACCTGCGCACCGGTGTGCCGCTCGTCGAACACGATGGAGAACAAGCCCGCGGCCAGCCCGTTCTCTGCGCACAATGCCTTCCAGTGCGCGTGGCCGGGCGAGCCCTCCAGCGCCGGGTGCAACACCTGCACCACCTCGGGCCGCCCTTGCAGCCAGCGCGCCAGCTGGCGCGCCGAGCGGTCCTGCTCGCGGTAGCGCAGCGCGAGGCTGGGCAAAGCCCGCAGCAGCACCTCGGCATCGTTGGCGCCTACGCCCCAGCCCATGCGCATGTGGGTGAACTTGAGCTTCAGGTGCAGCGCGTCGTCGCGGGTGACGATGCTGCCCATGAGGATGTCGGCGCCGCCGCTGGGGTACTTGGTCAGCGCCTGCACCACGATGTCGGCACCGCTGTCGAAGCCGTTGAAGGCCAGGCCCGCGCCCCAGGTGTTGTCCAGCGCGCAAGCCACGCCGCGCCGGCGGCAGGTGGCGGCGAACTGCGCAAGCGGGCCGAACTCCATGGTGACGGAGCCGGGCGTCTCCAGCCAGACCAGCTTGGTGCGCTCGCTGATGCGGCGCTCGAGGTCGGCCGGGTCCATCGGGTCGTACAGCTGGTGCGTGATGCCCCAGTTCTTCAGCTCGGCTTCGGCCAGGGCCTTGCTCGGGCCGTACACGTTGTCGGGCAGCAGCACCTCGTCGCCGGCCGACAGCAGCGCCATGTTGACGTTGGCGATGGCCGCCAGCCCGCTGGGCACCAGGATGCAGTGCTTGCCGCCTTCCAGGGTGGCGATGCGCGCTTCCAGCGTGAAGGTGGTCGGCGTGCCGTGCAGGCCGTAGGTGTAGCCGGCCTTTTCCTTCCAGTCGCGCGCCCGCATGGCCGCGACGTTGGCGAAGATGACGGTGGAGGCCTTGAAGACACCGGGTTGGGCGGCGGCAAAGCCGGCGGGCGGCTGGTACGGGTGGTGAATGAGGGTAGTGACCGGCTTGGGCATGCCGTGATCCTACCGTGGGAGCCCTGCTTATCCGGGCAGCGGCACTCGGACCGCGCGGAATAACATGCAGCGCGGTCCCACCTGTGACGAAGCCGGGCTTTGCCCGGCTTCGTCGCTGATCAACACCACTTCAAAAGTCGTTTGCCACTTCTTGAAGTGAATGATCAGACCTTCCACTTCTCCAGCAGCTTTTCGGGCCGCATCGCGTCGTAGCTTTCGAACGGCTGGTGAATCCACGGGTTGGTCGAGAGGAATTCCACCGAGTAGTCCGGCGCGAACTTCGACAGGCCCTTGGTCCAGATCACCGCGCTGCGCAGTTCGGTGATCGGGCTGTAGTTGGTGCGCAGCATGTCGACCACCTTGTGCAGGGTGTGGCCCGAATCCGCCAGGTCGTCCACCAGCAGCACGCGGCCGGCGATCTCGCCCTTGGGCGTGGTGATGTAGTGCGCGATGTCCAGGTGGCCCTGCACCGTGCCGACCTCGGCGCGGTACGAGCTGGTCGACATGATCGCCAGCGGCTTGTCGAAAATGCGCGAGAGGATGTCGCCCGGCCGCATGCCGCCACGCGCCAGGCACAGGATGGTGTCGAACTCCCAGCCGGACTGGTGGATCTTGATCGCCAGCTTCTCGACCAGGTTGTGGTACTCGTCGTAACTGACGTACAGGTGCTTGCCGTCTTCCGTCAACATCGTTCGGTCTCCGTTCAGGCCAGGTAAGGGTGGCGCATCATGATCGTGTGGTCACGGTCCGGGCTGGTCGAGATGATGTCGACCGGCACCCCCGTCACGTGCTCGATGCGCTGCAGGTACAGGCGCGCGTTGACCGGCAGATCGTCGTACTGGGTGACGCCCACGGTGGATTCGGTCCAGCCCGGCAGCGTCTCGTAGACCGGCTTGCAGCGCGAAATCTCGTCGGCGCCCAGCGGCAGGATGTCGGTGTGCTCGCCATCGAGCTCGTAGCCGGTGCAAAGCATCAGTTCCTTGATGCCGTCGAGCACGTCGAGCTTGGTGATGCACAGGCCGGTGAGGCCGTTGACCTGGGCGCTGCGCTTGAGCAGCGCGGCATCGAACCAGCCGCAGCGGCGGTAGCGGCCGGTGGTCACGCCCATCTCGGCGCCGACGGTGGACAGGTGGTGGCCGACGGTGCCCGGCGTCTGCCAGTCGAGTTCGGTCGGGAACGGGCCGCCGCCCACGCGCGTGCAGTACGCCTTGGTGATGCCCAGGATGTAGTGCAGCATGCCCGGGCCGACGCCGGCGCCGGCGGACGCGTTGCCGGCCACGCAGTTGCTGGAGGTGACGTACGGGTAGGTGCCGTGGTCCACGTCCAGCAGCGTGCCCTGCGCGCCTTCGAACAGCAGGTTGTCGCCGTG
>NZ_JAQGLS010000214.1 GCF_028292805.1 Ramlibacter sp.
GCGGCTGGGCCTGCAGCCGCGCGATCTCTTGCTGCAGCATCGCGCGGCAGCCGTGGTATTCGTCGCGCAGGTAGAGGTAGATGGCCTCGACGCCGACGGCCCAGGCCGCGATCAGCACGCCTTCCAGGAAGCGGTGCGGATCGCGCTCCAGGAACACGCGGTCCTTGAAGGTGCCGGGCTCGCCCTCGTCGATGTTCACCGCCATCAAGCGCGGGCCCGGCTCGGCACGCACGATGCGCCATTTGCGGCCGGTGGAGAAGCCGGCGCCGCCCAGGCCGCGCAGCCCGGAAGACTCCAGCGCCGTGATCACCGACTCGGCATCGCGCTGGCCGCGCAGGCACTGCTCCAGCACCGCATAGCCGCCGGCGGCGCGGTACTGCGACAGGCCGATGTAGCCTTCGGGCTGGTGCTCCACCGCCTTGCTGCGGACCGCCTCCACCACCTTGTGCGTGGTGGCGCACGGCACCGGGTTCTGCCCCACCACGGCGGCGGGCGCCTGCTCGCAACGCCCGATGCAAGGGGCAGCCAGCACGCGCACCTCGCGTCCCAGCAGGCCGGGGAGCCTTTGCAGCAGTTGCTGCGCGCCGGCCATTTCGCAGGAGAGACCGTCGCACACCCGCACCGTGAGGGGCGGCGGTGCGTCTTCGCCTTCGCGCACGATGTCGAAGTGGTGGTAGAACGACGCGACCTCGAACACTTGCGACTGCGCCAGCCGCATCTCCTGCGCCAGCGCCGCCAGGTGCGCCGCCGACAGATGGCCGTAGCGGTCCTGCAGCAGGTGCAGGTGCTCGATCAGCAGGTCGGGCCGGCGCGGCCGCTCGCCCAGCAGTTCGCGCACCTCGGCCAGCGCCTTGTCATCGGGCCGCCGGCCCTTGGGTCCCTGGCGCTTGCGCTCCCTCAGCGGCCCGACCGCGGCCGCAATGGGGATGATGCGGTTGCCCACACCGCGCCGCCTTCACAGCAGGCCCGCGGCGCGGGCCCACTGGTATTTCGCGCCCAGGATTTCCACCGGGATTTCCGTGGAGTAGGCATACGCCGGAATGCCGTGCTCGTACAGGTACTGGGCGGCTTCCTCGACCTCGACGTCGCCGGCCAGGGATGCCACCACCGGCTTGACCTTGCCCTTTTTCCTCATCTCGTCGACGATCTCCACCATGTTCCGCGCGAACACCATGGGTGGCGTCACGATGGTGTGCCAGTAGCCCAGGATCAACGCGTGGATGCGGTCATCCTCCAGGCCCAGCCGCACCGTGTTGATGTAGGTGATGGGTGGCTCGCCGCCGGTGATGTCCACCGGGTTGCCGGCCGCGCCGAACGGCGGGATGAACTTGCGAAATGCCGCGTCCAGGTCGTCCGGCATCGGCTTGAGCAGCTTCAGGCCGTTGTCCACGCAGGCATCGGACAGCAGCACGCCCGAGCCGCCGGCGCCGGTGATGATGACGATGTTCTCGCCTTTGGGCGTGGGCAGGATGGGCACGCCGCGGGCGAAGTCGAGCAACTGGCGCAGGCTGCGCGCGCGGATCACGCCGGACTGGCGCAGCACGTCTTCGTAGATCTTGTCGTTGCCCGCCAGCGCGCCGGTGTGCGAGCTGGCGGCAGCGGCGCCGGCGGACGTGCGGCCGGCCTTGAGCATGATCACCGGCTTTTTCTTGGAGACACGCTGGGCCACCTCGGCGAACGCGCGGCCGTCCTTCAAGTCTTCGCAATGCTGGGCGATCACCGTGGTGTTGTCGTCCTGCTCGAAGAACAGCAGCAGGTCGTCTTCATCGATGTCCGACTTGTTGCCCAGGCCGACGATGGCCGAGACGCCCATCTTGGCGCTGCGCGAGTAACCGATGATGGCCATGCCGATGCCGCCGGACTGCGAGGACAGGGCGGTGGAGCCTTTGACGTCGTACGCCGTGCAGAAGGTGGCGCACAGGTTCGACGGCGTGTAGTAGAAGCCGTAGATGTTCGGCCCCATCAGCCGGATGTTGTACTCGCGGCCGATCTTCTGCAGTTCCTCCTGGCCTTCGATGTTGCCGGTCTCTCCAAAGCCCGATGGGATCAGGATCGCGCCGGCGATCTTCTTTTCGCCGCATTCCTTGAGCGCGCCGGCCACGAACTTGGCAGGGATCGCGAACACCGCGGTGTCGATCTCGCCGGGCACGTCCTTGACGCTCTTGTAGGCCTTGTAGCCCAGGATCTCGGCGTCCTTCGGGTGGATCGGGAAGATCTCGCCCTTGTAGCCGCCGTTGATCAGATTCTTCATCACCGAGTTGCCGATCTTGCCACTCTCGGAGGAAGCGCCGATCACGGCCACCGCCCTGGGTTTCATGATGCGGTTCATCGAAGTCACCACCGACTTCTCGTCGGGTCGAAAGCGCGCTTCCTTCGGCGAGAAGTTGACCAGGATGCGCACGTCGGCCGCGATGGCGCTGTCCTTGCTGGCGAACACCGGGTTCAGGTCGAGCTCGGCGATTTCGGGGAAGTCGGCCACCAGCTGGCTCACGCGCACGATGGTGTCGGCCACGGCCTGACGATTCACCGCCTCGCCGCCGCGCACGCCCTTGAGCATTTCCGCGGCCTGGATGCCGTCCATCATCGACAGCGCGTCGTCTTGCGTGGCGGGCGCCAGCCGGAAGGTGACGTCCTTCAAGACCTCGACCAGCACGCCGCCCAGGCCGAAGGCCACCAGCTTGCCGAAGCTGTCGTCGGTGATGGCGCCGACGATGACTTCCTGGCCGCCCCGGATCATCTGCTGGACCTGGATCCCCAGGATGTTGGCGTCGGCCTTGTACTTCTTCGCGTTGGCGATGATCTGGTCATAGGCCGTCGCCGCTTCGTCGGCGTTCTTGACGCCCACCACCACGCCACCGGCTTCCGTCTTGTGCAGGATGTCCGGCGAGACGATCTTCATCACCACCGGGAAGCCCATCGCGGCCGCCATTTTCGAGGCCTCGCCAGCGCTGCCGGCGACGCCTTCCTTGGGTACCGAGATGCCATACGCCTCGCAGACCAGCTTGCCCTCCGGCGCGGTCAGCGAATCGCGTCCCGACTTCTTGACGGTGTCGAGAACCTGGCGGACTTTCGCCTTGTCACCCTGGAAGTTGCCCATGATTGGCTCCTTGAGAAAAATTCAAACGACCTTGGCTTGGCGCAGTTCCGCGATCTGGCGCGCGTCGTAGCCGAGCATCGCGAGCACTTCGTCGGTGTGCTCGCCCAGCAAGGGCGAGCGCGTCACTTCGGTGATGCTGTCCGACAGCTTGATCGGGTTGCCCACCGTCAGGTACTTGCCGCGCGTGGGATGGTCGACCTCGACCACCGTGCCGGTCGCGCGCAGCGACGGCTCTTCGGAGATCTCCTTCATCGACAGGATCGGGCCGCATGGGATGTCGTACTGGTTCAGGATGTCCATCGCCTCGAACTTGGTCTTGGTCTTGGTCCATTCCTCGATCCGCGAGAAGATGGTCTTCAGGTGCGGCAGCCGCGCCTTGGGCGTGGCGTAGCTCGGGTCGGTGATCCAGGTCTCCTCGCCGATGACCTTGCAGATCGCGCCCCACACCGGCGCCTGGGTGATGAAGTAGATGTAGGCGTTGGGGTCGGTCTGCCAGCCCTTGCACTTGAGGATCCAGCCCGGCTGGCCGCCGCCCGAGGCGTTGCCGGCGCGCGGCACGGCGTCACCGAACTCGGTGTCGGGGAACTGCGGGTACTCCTGCAGCACCTTGGTGCGGTCCAGGCGCTGCTGGTCACGCAGCTTGACGCGGCACAGGTTCAGCACGGCGTCCTGCATCGCCGCCAGCACCTTCTGGCCGCGGCCGGTGGTGTTGCGCTGGTAGAGTGCGGCGACGATGCCCAGCGCCAGGTGCAGGCCGGTGCCGCTGTCGCCGATCTGCGCGCCGGTGACCAGTGGCGGCCCGTCGTCGAAACCGGTGGTGGACGCGGAGCCGCCGGCGCACTGGGCCACGTTTTCGTAGACCTTGCAGTCTTCGTACGGCCCGGGGCCGAAGCCCTTGACCGAGGCGACGATCATGCGGGGGTTGATCTGCTGGATCTTCTCCCAGGAAAAGCCCATGCGGTCGAGCGCGCCGGGCGCGAAGTTCTCCACCAGCACGTCGCACTGCTTGATCAGTTCGATCAGAACTTCCTTGCCCTTGGCGCTCTTGGTGTCCAGGGTGATGGAGCGCTTGTTGTGATTCAGCATCGTGAAGTAGAGGCTGTCCACGTCCGGCAGGTCGCGCAGCTGGCCGCGCGTGGCATCGCCTTCGCCGGCCTTCTCCACCTTGATCACGTCCGCGCCGAACCAGGCCAGCAGCTGGGTGCAGGTGGGCCCGGACTGCACGTGGGTGAAGTCGAGGATCTTGACGCCGTCGAGTGCTTTGGACATTGCTTCTGTTTCCTTCAGAGTTTCGAAGTCATCTTCGTCATTCCCGCGCAGGCGGGGACGAGGCTTTATTTCTTCTTTGCCATCGCCGGATTGAGCGACGTGATGCGCCCGCTCTCGGTGCCCGCCGTCTCGTCGATGATGGCGTTGATCAGCGTCGGCTTGCCCGAGCTGACGGCTTCGTCCAGCGCCTTCTTGAGCTGCTCCGGCGTGTCGGCGCGCACGCCGACGCCGCCGAAAGCCTGCATCATCATTTCGTACCTGGCTTCCTTGACGAACTGCGTCGGGGCCATCGCGTCGCCGAGCGGGTTGACGTCCGTGCCTTTGTAGATGCCGTTGTTGTTGAAGACGATCACGCAGACCGGCAGGTTGTAGCGGCAGATCGTTTCCACCTCCATGCCGCTGAAGCCGAAGGCGCTGTCGCCCTCGATCGCGATCACCGGCTTGCCGGTGGTGACCGCGGCGGCGACGGCGAAGCCCATGCCGATGCCCATGATTCCCCAGGTGCCGACGTCCAGGCGCTTGCGCGGCTCGTACATGTCGACGATGGAGCGGGCGAAGTCCAGCGTGTTGGCGCCCTCGTTGACCACGATCGCGTCCGGCCGCGCCTTCACCGCCTCGCGGATGACGTTCAGCGCGCTGTGGAAGTTCATCGGCGACGGATTCTTCGCCAGCGTCTCCGCCATCTTGGTCAGGTTCTTGTCCTTGCGGTCGGCGATGCCGCCGGTCCAGTCGGCCGGCGGCTTCTGCCAGCCGTTGCCCAGGCCGGCATTGAGCGCGGCGATGCAGGAGCCGATGTCGCCCACCAGCGGCGCCGCGATGGCGACGTTGCTGTCGGCCTCTGTCGGCGAGATGTCGACCTGGATGAACTGCTGGTTGCCGCCCTCCTTGGCGCTGCCCGCCCCCCAGGTCTTGCCCTTGCCGTGCGACAGCAGCCAGTTCAGGCGCGCGCCCACCAGCATCACCACGTCGGCTTCGGCCAGCACGTAGGAGCGGGCGGCGGAGGCCGACTGGCCGTGGTTGTCGGGCAGCAGGCCCTTGGCCATGGACATCGGCAGGTAAGGGATGCCGGTCTTTTCGATGAAGCTGCGGATCTCGTCGTCGGCCCGGGCGTAGGCCGCGCCCTTGCCCAGGATCACCAGCGGCTTCTTCGCGCCCTTGAGCAAGGCGAGGGCGCGCTCCACCGCGTCGGGTGCGGGGATCTGCCTGGGCGCCGGATCCACCACCTTGATCAGCGAGTTCTGGCCGGCCTCGCGGTCGATGCTCTGGGCGAACAGCTTGGCCGGCAGGTCCAGGTAGACGCCGCCGGGACGGCCCGACAGCGCCGAGCGCACGGCGCGGGCGATGCCCACGCCGATGTCTTCGGCATGCAGCACGCGGAAGGCGGCTTTGCACAGCGGCTTGGCGATGGCCAGCTGGTCCATCTCCTCGTAGTCGCCTTGCTGCAGGTCGACGATCTCGCGCTCGCTCGAGCCCGAGATCAGAATCATGGGAAAGCAGTTGGTGGTGGCATTGGCCAGCGCCGTCAGGCCATTGAGGAAGCCGGGCGCCGACACGGTGAAGCAGATGCCGGGCTTTTGCGTCAGGAAGCCGGCCGCCGCCGCGGCATTGCCCGCATGCTGTTCGTGGCGAAACGAGATCACCTTCATGCCCTCGGCCTGCGCGATCCGCAGGAAGTCCGTGATCGGGATCCCGGGCAGGGCGAAGATGGTGTCGATGTCATTGAGCTTCAACGCGTCAATGACGAGGTGGAAGCCGTCGATGGTTTCGCGTTCAAGCGTTTCGGTGGTCATGGCAGGGCCCGGGTTTGTGTGCGGGCTATGATAGGAATCGCCCTGTGCTTTCGCTCTTGACTGCGGTCAATTTTCGGGAAATTGCACACCGACCCCGGGGAATCCCTCTCACTGCATCCATGTCGTCGATCGAAGACCATCCCGAGAGAAACGTGATTCGCGTGCAGCTGGCGCACAACCTTGTGCTCAAGGGCATGAGCGTGGGCCAGATGGCGGAGCTGGAACCGCGGCTGGTGGTGGTGGATTGCCAGAAGGGCGAGGCGCTGCTGCACCAGGGCGTGCACGAGATGGAGCAGTACTTCATCCTCGAAGGCATCCTCAAGCGCGTGGTGAGCAACCAGGAAGCCAAGGAAATGATCCTGCGCTTCGCCGACGAAGGCCAGATCGAGACCAGCTACGCCGCCTGGCGGCTGGGCACGCCGGCGCCCTACAGCATCGTCTGCGTCACGCGGGCCCGCGTCGCCAAGCTGCCGCTGCGCGACTGGGCCGGCTTCCTCGAAAAGCACCAGGGCCTGAAGCAATCCTTCGAGTACGAAGTGATGCACCACATGAGCGAGGTGATGGCGCACACCATCACGCTGCACCTGCTGGACGCGCCAGGGCGGGTGAAGCGCTTCCTGCGCAAGCACCCGGAGCTGTTCGACCGGATCCCGAAGAAGGAACTGGCTTCATACCTGAACCTGTCGGCGGAGACGCTGAGCCGGTTGAAGCAGCGGGGGAAGATCTAGGAGCCCAGACTGCTAGGTCTTCGAGTGGGTGAACCGCCGGCTGATGGCCATCAGGCTGAGCCGGTTCTCGAGCTTGCCCGCGCCGACCACGCCCAGGGCGACGCGTTCCGTCTCCGCCCGCTCCGCCTCGTTCAGCACGATGCCGGCCAGCACCGTGCGGCCGCCGCTCGAGACGATCTGCACGTCGACCTCGCTGGTGGCCGGGTTGGCCTTCAGCGCGGCGCGCACCCGCGCGCTGGTGGCCAGCTCGGCCAGCACGGCGCGCGACTGCGGCGTTTCGGCGAATTCCGGTTGCGCCGCCAGCTGCATGATCTGCGCCACGCAAGTCTCCACCGACACCCGTGCGGTGTTGAGCACCATGTCGTACAGCAGCGGATCGCCCCAGGTCACGCCGAACTGCGAGTTCATGCGCGCCGCGTGCGAGTTGTCGCTGCGCCTGATCTCGGCTTCGGCGGCGTCGCGGTCATCCGTGCCCAGGTGTTCCATCAGCCAGTCCACGCGCTGCGGCAGCGGCCGCGTCACCCGCACCCGCACCACGTGCCGCACCGGCCGCAGCAAACAGGTGGCGCCCCAGCCGCGCAGCACCACGTTGCCGCGCTCGGCCTGGGCCAGCACTTCCTCGGCGCTGAACAGGGCGACCTGCTGCTTGTCGGTGGACAGCCGCTCCACCAGGCCCGCCTTGCCTTCGCGCAGGCGCCGCACCAGGCTGGGCGGCACCTGCATGCGGTCGGCCACGTTGTCGACAACCTCGTTGCGCATCACGGCAAGGCCGGCGGTTTCGGCCAGGCGAAGGGCCACGTCCTTGGCCAGCGAGCCCATTTCCTGGGTGAGTGCGATGACCGGCATGGAGAGCTTTCAGTCGACGGGTTGTTCGGCCGCGAACGTGGTCGGCTTGGGCTTGCGGACCTTGGCGACCAGCCGCGAGATCAGCGGCCAGAACAGCAGCACCAGCGCCAGGCCGGTGATGCCGCCCACCAGCGGGTTGGCCACCATGATGGACAGCTCGCCCTGCGACAGCAGCATCGACTGGCGGAAGGCGTCTTCGGCCTTGTCGCCCAGCACCAGGGCCAGCACCAGCGGCGCCAGCGGGTAGTCGAGCTTCTTGAACAGGTAGCCGACCACGCCGAACAGCATCATGAACCAGATGTCCAGCAAGGCGTTGTGGACGGTGTAGGCGCCGATGGCGCAGACCACCACGATCACCGGCGCGATGATCGAGAACGGGATGCGCAGGATGGACGCGAACAGCGGCACCGTGGTCAGCACCACGACCAGGCCCACCAGGTTGCCCAGGTACATGCTGGCGATCAGGCCCCAGACGAAGTCCTTCTGCTCGACGAACAGCAGCGGGCCGGGCTGCAGGCCCCAGATGAGCAAGCCACCCAGCAGCACGGCGGCGGTCGGCGAGCCCGGGATGCCCAGCGTCAGCATCGGCAGCAGCGCCGCGGTGCCGGCCGCGTGGGCCGCGGTTTCCGGCGCCACCACGCCCTCCATCTGGCCGGTGCCGAACTTGGCGCCGTCGCGCGACATCTTCTTGGCCAGGCCATAGGCCATGAAGGATGCCGGCGTCGCGCCGCCCGGGGTGATGCCCATCCAGATGCCCACCAGCGAGCTGCGCACCGAAGTCATCCAGTACTGCGGCAGCTTCTTCCAGGTTTCCAGCACCACCTTCGGGTTGATCTTGGCGCTCTTGCCGGAGAAGGCCAAGCCTTCTTCCATCGACAGCAGGATCTCGCCGATGCCGAACAGGCCGATCACCGCGATCAGGAAGTCGAAGCCGCGCATCAGCTCGAGGACGCCGAAGGTCAGGCGCAACTGGCCGGTGACCGTGTCCATGCCCACCGCGGCCAGCGCGAAACCGATCGACATGGAGGCCAGGATCTTGAACGGCGAGCCCTTGCCCATGCCGACGAAGCTGCAGAAGGTCAGCAGGTAGACGGCGAAGAACTCGGGCGGCCCGAACTTGAGCGCGAAACGCGCCACCAGCGGGGCCAGGAAGGTGATCATCACCACGGCGACGAAGGCGCCGATGAACGAGGAGGTGAAGGCCGTCGTCAGCGCCGCGCCGGCGCGGCCGTCCTGCCCCATCGGGTAGCCGTCGAAGGTGGTCGCCACCGACCAGGGTTCGCCCGGGATGTTGAACAGGATGGAGGTGATCGCGCCGCCGAACAGCGCGCCCCAGTAGATGCACGACAGCATGATGATCGCCGAGGTGGGCGACATCGAGAACGTCAGCGGCAGCAGGATGGCCACGCCATTGGCGCCGCCCAGCCCCGGCAGCACGCCGATGAGGACTCCCAGCACGATGCCCACCAGCATCAGCAGCAGGTTCATCGGCGTGAGGATCACGCTGAAGCCGTGGAACAGGGCACTGAGTTCGTTCATGGGCGGTCTTGTGGCAAGGGATGGTGGAGCGGGCGGTGGGCTGTCAGTAGCCCAGGAAGGCCAGCGGGTCGAAGGCGCCCTTGTAGAGAGGAATCTTGAACCAGACCTCGAACAGCACGAAGAAGAACACCGAGACGATCAGCGCGGCCGCGATGCCCTTGGCCGGCGCGAACTTGCCCAGCACGATCATGAAGCCGGCGATGTAGATTGCCGACGCCACGTAGATCCCGATCAGCTGGATGCCCAGCACATAGACCAGCGCCGGCACCAGCACGGTGAGCACGCGTTTGATCTGGGCGCTGTCGACGAAGATCTCGATGTTGCGCTGCTTGCCGAACAGGCCCTGGTACAGGATGCCGACCGCCGAGATGCACAGGATCAGCCCGATGTAGAACGGAAAGTAGCCCGCGCCCGGCCCGTCGCTGGTCCAGCCGGAGCCCAGCTTGCGGCTGCCGAACAGGACCACCAGCCCGAACGCCAGCACCAGCAGGGCGACGCCGGCCTCGACCACGTAGGTGGGAACGCCCCTGCGCTGCGCCTCGACGTCTTGCTGTTCGATGTCCATGCCACTCTCCTGCCGGGGTTCCGGCAACGGTGCGAAGAAAAAGGGAAGGGGCGCCCCGCGGTGGGGGCGCGCCGCGCTCACGGGGCCAGGAAGCCGGCTTCCTTCATCAGCTCGCGGTGCCGCTGCTCGGCGGCGCCGAGCCACTGGGAGTACTTGTCGCCGTCCATGTAGGTCTGGTTGAAGGCGCCCTTTTCCATGTAGTCCTTCCACTCGGGCGTCGCGCGGACCTTCTTGAGCAGGTTGACGTAGAACTCGGTCTGCTCCTTGGTCACCCCGCCGGGCATGAAGATGCCGCGCAGCATGGTGTAGGCGGTGGGCACGCCCGCTTCCTTGCAGGTGGGCACGTCGTTCCAGGCCTGCGTGTCGGTGATCTTGGTCTTGTAGGGCATGCGGTCGTCGTCGAACACGCACAGCGCGCGCAGCTTGCCGCCGCGCCACTGCGCCACCGCCTCGGCCGGGTTGTTCACCGTGGAGTCGACGTGCTTGCCCACCAACTGCACGGCCACTTCGCCGCCGCCGCGGAACGGCACGTAGATGAACTTGGTGCCGGTGGCCTTCTCGATGCCTGCCGTGAGGATCTGGTCTTCCTGCTTGGAGCCGGTGCCGCCCATCTTCATCTTGCTCGCTCCGGCGGCCTTGACGGCCGTGAAGTAGTCCCTGGCGGTCTTGTACGGGCTTTCGGCGTTGACCCACAGCACGAAGTTGTCCAGCGCCATCATCGACACCGGCGTCAGGTCGCGCCAGTTGAACGGCACGCCGGTGGCCAGCGGCGTGGTGAACAGGTTGGACAGGGTGACGACGATCTTGTGCGGGTCCCCCTTGGCGTCCTTGACGGCGAGGAAGCCCTCGGCGCCGGCGCCGCCTGACTTGTTCACGACCACCAGCGGCTGCTTCATGAGGTTGTGCTTGACCGTGATGCCCTGGATCAGGCGGGCCATCTGGTCGGCGCCGCCGCCGGTGCCGGCCGGCACGACGAACTCGACCGGCTTGGTGGGTTCCCACGCGGCATGGGCGAAGGGGGCCGCAAGGAGCGCGGCCGATCCGAACACGGCTGCCGCAGCTGCCGACATCCGGAACCTGATGTTCACTTTGGTCATCGCTTTGTCTCCTGGTTGGTACCCATCGCGCGCCACCCTGTCACTGGGGGCATCTCCGTGGGCCGCAGCGCATGGTCCAACCAACCGGCGATGAAAACTCTTGACGTCGGTCAAGATTGCGAAATTCAGGAAGCCATCTAGGGTTTGTCCCGAGTCGGTGGAGGCGAGTGTCAGCGCGCGCGTTCGAGCCGCGCGCGCGTGGCCTCGACTGCCTGCAGCAGAAAGTTTGCGTCGTACACGCGCAGCAGGTGCGGGTGCTCCTTCTCCAGGTAGGCGCGCAGCCCATCGCCGCCGGGGCCGTAGACGGCGGGGTCCCAGTCCCAGCTGAGGCCGAGTTCCTCGAAGGCAGCGCTGTAGATCTGGGTTTTCCGCAGGCTGGACTGGTTCAGTTCGGGCATGGCTGGCTCCTTGGGGACCGATGGCGATGCAGCCACTCTAGGCGCCGGCGACGATCAAGGATAGTGAAAGTATTTGATCGTTTTCATTACCTGCAGGTTATGATCCGGCCGCCATGAAGAACGCCACCCTGCGCCAGCTGAAGGTCTTCGAGGCGGTGGCGCGCCTGAACAGTTTTTCCCGCGCCGCCGAGGAGCTGCATCTGACGCAGCCGGCCGTCTCGACCCAGGTGCGCAAGCTGCAGGAGCATGCGGGGCTGCCGCTGTTCGAGCAGCTGGGCAAGAAGATCCATCTGACGCCGGCCGGCGCGCAGATGCTGCAGTGCAGCCGCGGCATCATCGAGAAATTCGAGGAAACCGAAGAGGCGATGGCCCAGTTCAAGGGAGTCTCCGGCGGCCGGCTGAAGGTGTCGGTGATCAGCGCCGGTGACTACTTCTTTCCCAGCCTGCTGGTGGAGTTCGCGCAGCGCCATCCCGGCGTCACGCTGGACTTCGGCGTGTGCAACCGCGAGGAACTGCTGGGCCAGCTGGATGCCAACCTGACCGACCTGGCGGTGATGGTGCGGCCGCCGGAAGACCTCGACACGGTGGCCGAGCCCTTCGCCCCGCACCCTTACGTGGTCGTCGCCGCGCCGGGCCATCCACTGGCGCGCAGCCGCCGGATCCCGGTGGCGCGCATCGCCCGCGAGCCGTTCGTGGTGCGCGAGCAAGGCTCCGACACCTGGAACTCGATGCGCGAAGGTTTCGGGGCAGCGCTGCCGGGCCTGAACATCGCCATGGAGATCCGCAGCACCGAGACCATCAAGCAGGCCGTGGCCGCCGGCATGGGCGTGAGCTTCCTGTCGGCCCACACCATCAGCCGCGAGCTGCAGTCCGGCAGCCTGGCGGTGCTGGATGTGCAGGGCTTTCCGCTGATGCTGAACTGGTACGTGGTGCACCGGCGCACCAAGCGGCTGCCGCCGGTGGCGCAGGCCTTCAAGGCCTTTCTGCTCAAGGACGGCACTCGGCTGATCAACCGGACGCTGGGCTTGCGGCCGGCCGCACGAAAGAGCGCCAGCCGTCCGAAGTGACGGCGTCGCGGGGGCGCAAGCCCTGCTGGCGCGCGTAGTCGCCGGCCTTCATCTTGGCGCCGCCCTCGGGGCGCAGCGTCAGCACCTCGAGCAGCCCGCCTTGCGCCCACAGCAGGATGGAGCTGTCCGTGATCGCCGCGATGTCGCCGGGCTGGTGGCCGCCCGGCACGAAGCGGCCCACCACGTGCTTGCGGCAGTCGTAGATCCGCACCTTGGCGCCGGCCAGCAGCGCCCAGGCGCCGGGCGCGGGGTTGCAGCCGCGGACCAGGTCGTACACGTGGTCCAGCGGGCTGGCCCAGTGGATGCGGCATTCCTCGTCGTGCATCCAGCCTTCGTAGGTGGCTTGCGATTCGTCTTGCGGCTGCTCCACGTGGCGACCGGCAGTGACCAGGTCCGCCGCTTCCAGCAAGGCGGCGACGCCCAGCGGAAACAGCTTGTTGAAGTACAGCTGGCCCAGCGTTTCGTCCGGCTCGATCGGGCAGCGCCTGCGCAGGATCACCGGCCCTTCGTCGAGGCCGTCGGTGGGGCGGAAAATCGTCACGCCGGTTTCCTTGGCGCCCAGCGCGATCGGCCAGCTGATCGACGACGGCCCGCGGTGCAGCGGCAGCAGCGACGGATGGAACTGGATGGTGCCGTGGCGCGGGATGGTCACGAAGGCTTGAGGCGCGAACTGCAGCACGTAGGCCATCACGCCCAGGTCGGCGTCCAGCGAACGCATGGCCGCTTCCGCCTCCGGGCTGCGCAGGCTGGCGAAGCTGAAGACCGGCAGGCCCAGGGCCAGCGCATCCTGGCGCAAGGCGTCCGGCCTGGCGCCCGGTTTGTCGGGCGCGCAGAACACGCCGGCGATCACGTCGCCACGGGCCAGAAAGGCGTCGAGGACGGCCTTGCCGAAATCCTGTTGTCCGATGAAGGCGATGCGGGCGATGGCCGTGCTCCTGTCAGAGTTTCCCTAGCGCAGCAGGAAGTATGCCGCCAGTGCGTACAGGAGCATTGCGAACAATTTCTTGAGCGGGCGCACGTCCATGCGGTGCGCCGTGCGCGCGCCCAGCGGCGCCATGGTCACGCTGGCCAGCGAAATCACCACCAGCCCGGGCAGGTACAGGTAGCCGAAGGAGCCGGGCGGCATCTGCGTCAGGCCCTGGCCGGCCCAGACGTAGCCCAGCGTGCCGAACAGCGCGATCGGAAAGCCCAGGGCGGCCGAAGTGGCCACGGCCTCGTGGATCTTGACGTTGCACCACGACATGAAAGGCACGGAGATGAAGCCGCCGCCGGCGCCGACGATGGACGACAGTGCGCCGATCACCGTGCCGGCGCCGAAGGTTCCCACCGGGCCGGGCAGGGTGCGGCTGGGCTCGGGCCGGCGGTTCAGGAACATCTGGGTGGCGGAGAAGCCGACGAACAGCGCGAACAGCACGCCCAGCACCTTGGCCGGCAAGGCCACGGCCACCTGCGCGCCCAGCAGCGCCCCGACCAGGATGCCGGGCGCGAGCATGCGCACGACGGGCCAGAGCACGGCGCCGCGCCTGTGGTGCGCCCACACCGACGACAGCGAGGTGAAGCAGATGGTGGCCAGCGAGGTGGCCACCGCCATCTTCAGGATGTACTCGTCCGGATGGTCCCTGGCCGTGAGGATCATCACCAGGAACGGCGTCATCACCATGCCGCCGCCGATGCCCAGCAGGCCCGCCAGGAAACCGGTGCACAGGCCGAGCGCGGCCAACTCGAGGATCAGGAGGGGGTCGATCAGCGCCATGGAATTTCGGGAACACGCAAAGGAAACGGGCTGCCCAAGGGCAGCCCGTCGAAAAGGTGTCTGCGAGTGCCACCGGACCGCATCCTGAACCGGGGTTCAGGTGGGCGAGGTCAGCTTGGCGTTGGGTTCATCTACGCGAGATGATCACGCTCGCCAGCGATGTTCCAAGCCCGGGCTCTAAGAGCATTGGTTCAAGGAAATATAAAGCCCGGCATGCACTGCAGACGCTGCCATTCTAGGCTGCAAACACGGCGGTTTGTGCAAACCCCGCGTGAAGGCACTGCAAGTTTTCCGGGCTTGACAATGCGGGGGGTTGCTCAACTGTCTTGCGCTTCCTCGTCCCCCGCGCAGGCGCGCGCCTAGATCAGCCGCCCGTCGTCCGCCAGCGCCCCGTCCAGCCGCACCATCAGCTGCGCCAGGCGCACGTCCTCGCCAAGGTTGCGCAGGCTCGTCACCGTGCCGTCGCTGGTGGCGAAGCTCGATGCGTGCAGTGGCGCTGCCGGGCGGTCGGCCACGTCGAAGGCGAGGTTCAGCGCCGCCAGCACCGCGATGCGGTCGCGCGCCTTGACCTTGCCGGCGTCGCGGATCTTGCACATGGCGGTGTCGACCTTCTCCACCGCTTCCAGCAGGCGCTGTTCGCCGCCGACGGGGCAACCGAGCAGGTAGCTCTGGCCCATGATCTGAACTTCCAGCTGTTTCATGCGGGTGTGTTGAGGTCGGGAAGGCGTTCGAGCAAGGCGTCGACGCGGGAGCGGGCGGCGGACAGGCGCGACTTCAGGGAGTCGCGCTCCTGCGTGAGCAGTTCCACCTGTTCGGACAACAGCGCGTTGGTGCGCTGCAGTTCCTCGTAGCGCACGAGCAGGCGCTCGACGCGGTCGACGAGGGAGTCGACGGGGTCGATGGGGGAGCCACTGGCAACACTTGGCATTGGGCGAATTGTAGGGTTAGCGCGTGAAAACACATCTAGAATCAAGAGGTTGGTGCTCGCGGTGTGGTTCGCATGCTGCAGTTCAACGGGAAGCAGGAGGCCGACCGGCGCGCGGGCGCACAACCCGCCGCGCCGCACGCCAACCTGCGCTGCCCCCGCAACGGTAAGCGGAGGCGCTCCGGGCCGCAAGGTCCGCGTGCGCCACTTCCATCCTCGCAAAGCCACTGGGCGCGCCTGAAACAGCGCGCCTGGGAAGGCGATGGAGGTTCTTCCGCGAGCCCGGATACCGGCCAACAAGGTGGCTGCACGCCTGCGTGCGGCCGTGACGCCCAAGGCGTCGGCGGGGAAGCCGGCGCGGGCAATCGTTTCGGGTTCCCAATTTCATGGTTTCTTTCAAGCTGTCTGCACGCGCTGCCTGGCCCGTCGCGCTTTTCCTCACGTCCCCCGCCTTCGCCCAGTCCACCTTGCGGGAGGTAGTGGTGTCCGCCAGCCGCGCGGAGCAACGCGTCCAGGATGCCCTGCCCGCCACCACGCTCATCACACGGGAGCAGATCGAGCGGGCCCAGACGCCCGACCTTCCCAGCCTGCTGCGCAGCGTCGCCGGCGTCGAGTTCGCCCAGAACGGCGGCATGGGCACGGTGTCCAGCGCCTTCCTGCGCGGTGCCGAATCGCGCCACACGCTGGTGCTGATCGACGGCGTGCCGGTCAACAACCTGAACTTCGGGACCGCGGCGATGGAACACCTGCCGCTCGCGGACGTGGAGCGCATCGAGATCGTGCGCGGCAACGTGTCCAGCCTGTATGGCAGCGCGGCGGTCGGTGGCGTGATCCAGATCTTCACCCGTCAGCCGGGGCCGGTGCCGCAAGTGAGCCTGAGCACGCAGGTCGGCTCCCGCGGCCTGGTCCAGGCCAGCGGCAGCGGGTCGGTCAAGCTGGCTTCCGGCACCGGCCTGCGGGCGACCGTGGAGACCTTGCGTGACAACGGTTTCAATTCGATCCGGCAGGACGAACGCCCCGGCACCAACCCGGACCGCGACGGCTACCGGCGCCGCGCGGCCTCGCTGGCCGTGACGCAAGACATTGCCGGTGGGCATTCGCTGGGCCTGACATTGCGGGAGGCGCGCGGCACCACTGAGTACGACAGCCAGTTCGGTCCCGCCACGCAGCCGGACGAATCGCGCTTCGCCGAGCGCGGGGCGACCTTGGTGGGCCAGTTCAAGCTGGGCGACGTGCGTATCAATGCACTGATGGGTCGCTCGGAAGACCGGCTCAACGCCGACGTCACGGCGTTCCCTTTCTTCGTCAACTCGCGCAGCCATACGGCGCAGGTGGGGGCGGAGTGGCAACTGCGTCCTGGCCACCGCCTCACGGGCGGCGTGGAACACACGCGCCAGCGGCTGGAGAGCGACACCGTCTATAACGAGGCTGGACGCACGCTGGACAGCGCGCGTCTGGGTTACGTTCTCGATACCGCCGCCCACCAGCTGCAGCTGAACGTGCGGCAGGACCGCTACAGCGACTTCGGCACCGCGACCACCTGGCTGGCAGCGTATGGGTACCGCCTGACCGAAGCCTGGCGCGTCAGTGCTTCGGCCTCCACCGGATTCAACGCACCGACCTTCAACGATCTCTACTATCCCTTCGGCGGCAATCCCGCGCTGCGGCCGGAGCGTGTGAAGTCGGCGGAACTGGGACTCCAGTATGCAGTCGCCGGCCACAAGGTTCGGGCCACGCTGTTCCAGAATCGCTTCACCGACCTGATTGCCAGCGACCTGCTGTTCAACCGCGTCAACGTTGGCCGTGCCCGCACGCGCGGCGTCGAAGTCACCTACGACGGCCGGCTGCTCGGCACCGACGTGCACGCTGCGCTCACCAGCCAGGACCCGCGCGACCTCGACACCGGCATGCGACTGCGACGGCGCGCCGCCACCTTGGCGCAGGTGTCGGCCGACCGCGAGGTCGGCGCGTGGCAATTCGGCGGCCGCCTGCGCTACAGTGGCGCCCGCGACGACGCGCCGTTCCGGCTCGGGTCGTATTCAGTGGTGGATGCGACGGGGGGCTACAAGGTGTCACCCGAGTTGCGCCTGTTTGGCCGGGTGGAAAACCTGTTCGATCGTGCCTACGAGACGGTGTACGGTTACCGCCAGGCCGGCCGAGGCTTGTTCGTCGGACTGGCCTGGCAACCCCGCCTCTGATGCAGATGGAAAGCCCCGTCCGATGATCCCAGCCATTGCGCGCGGACCGCGCCGCATCGTCTGCCTGACCGAGGAGGCGACGGAATGGCTGTATCTGCTGGGCGAGCAGGAGCGCATCGTCGGCATCTCGGGCTACACGGTGCGCCCGCGCCGGGCCCGCGAGGAAAAGCCCAAGGTCAGCGCCTTTCTCAGCGCCAAGATCGACAAGATCCTGGCGCTGCGGCCCGACTGCGTGTTCGGCTTTTCCGACTTGCAGGCCGACATCGCGGCGGAGCTGGTGCGCAAGGGCGTGCAGGTCACCATCTTCAACCAGCGCAGCGTGGAGGAGATTTTCTCCATGCTGTACCAGGTGGCGGCGATGGTCGGCCGGGCCGACGCCGGCCTGCGCCTGCTCGAGGCCATGCGCGAGCGCCTGCTGGCCATCGAAGCCGCGGGGCGCGCATTGCCGCGCCGTCCGCGCATCTATTTCGAGGAATGGGACGAACCCCCCATCAGCGCGATCCGGTGGGTGTCGCAGCTGGCCGGCATCGCCGGCGCCGACGACGTGTTCCCCGAGCTGTCCGTCCAGGCGATGGGCAGGGACCGCATCATTGCCGACGGCGCCGAAATCATCCGCCGCAACCCCGACATCGTCGTCGGCTCCTGGTGCGGCAAGAAATTCCGCGCCGAGAAGGTGGCCGCTCGCGCAGGCTGGGGCGCCGTGAACGCGGTGCGCGACGGCCAGCTGTTCGAGATCAAGTCCGCCGACATCCTGCAGCCGGGACCAGCGGCCCTCACGGATGGCGTCGAGCAGCTGCATGCGATCGCGGTGGCGTGGAGCAGGGTGCATGGGTAAGTCGCCGGCCCTCGCCCCAGCCCTCTCCCGCTGCCGGCCTTTCTCCCTCTCCCTACGGAAGAGGCTTGGGGTGAGGGCAGCAGCCCGCGCGCTCGCGCTGCTCCTCGCACTCGCCCTTTTCGCCCCGGTCCATGCCCTCACCGTCACCGACGACCGCGGCCAGCAGCTTGCCATCGGGCGGCCGCCGCAGCGCATCGTCTCGCTGCTGCCGTCGCTGACCGAGATGGTCTGCGCGCTGGATGCCTGCGCCCGCCTGGTCGGCGTGGACGACTACTCCAATTTTCCGGCCTCGGTCCGCGCCTTGCCGCACTTGGGCGGCCTCGAAGATGCGCGCATCGAAAGCGTGGTCGCGCTGAGGCCGGACCTGGTGCTCACGCCCACCTCGTCGCGTGCCCTCGACCGGCTGCAAGCCCTGGGGCTGAACGTGCTGGCGCTGGAGCCGCGCACCTTCGCCGATGTCGAGCGCGTCCTGGGCGTGCTCGGCCCGGTGCTGGCCGCGCGCGATGCGGGCAGCGCGTGGCGCCAGATCCAGCAAGGCGTGGACGCCGCCGCCGCGGCGCTGCCGTCGGCGCGGCGCGGCACCAGCGTGTACTTCGAGGTCGGCAGCGGCCCCTACGCCGCCAGCG
>NZ_JAQGLS010000217.1 GCF_028292805.1 Ramlibacter sp.
CGCTACCCGGTGAACCTGGTGGTGCGCGACGGCCGCTCCATCGTCTACGTGGCCAAGGTCACGCCGCCGACGCCGTTCTCCAGCGCCGTGCGGGTCGGCACCCGTCTGCCCGCCCACGCCACGGTGCTGGGCCGCATCCTGCTGGAAGACCTGAGCCTGCCCGAACTGCGCGAGCTGTACCCCGAGGAACACCTGGAGGTCTATTCGCACAGCACGCCCAAGACGGTGCTGGAGCTGTTCAACATGGTGGAAGTCGACCGCCAGCGCGGCTACGTGCTGGGCGAGGGCTTCTACGAGTCCAGCATCTCCACCATCGCGGCGCCGGTGCGCGACAACACCGGCCACATCTCGGCCGCACTGGGCGCCACCATCCCGTCCGGCCACATCGATCCCGAGCGCATCGACCCCCTGGTGCAGCGCGTGCGCGCCGCCGCCGACGAGCTCTCGGGCCTGCTGAATTACCAGCCGCGCAATGCCAAGGTGCTGGCGCTGCCCGGCGCCCGCTGAACACCATGCTGAACATCGACCTTCAAGGCTGCACGGCGGTCGTCACCGGCGGCTCCTCCGGCATCGGCCTGGCCACCGCCGAACTGTTCCTGCAAGCCGGCGCCGGCGTCGCGATCTGCGGCCGCGACAGCAAGCGGCTGCAAGGCGCGGAAAAAGGCCTGCGCGCCAAGTTTCCCGAAGCGCGCCTGTTCACCCAGCAATGCAACGTGCTCGACGCAGCGCAGGTCCAGGACTTCGCCGCCGCCACGCAGGCCAGGCTGGGCCCCGCCGCCATCCTGGTCAACAACGCCGGCCAGGGCCGCGTCTCCACCTTCGCCGATACCAGCGACGAGGCCTGGACCGAGGAACTGCAGCTGAAGTTCTTCTCGGTGCTGCATCCGACCCGCGCCTTCCTGCCGCAGCTGCGCACGCAGGCGACACCGGCCGTGGTCTGCGTGAACTCGCTGCTGGCCGCGCAACCCGAGCCGCACATGGTGGCGACCTCCGCCGCCCGCGCCGGCATCAAGAACCTGGTGCGCTCCATGGCCACCGAGTTCGCGCCCTTGGGCGTGCGCGTGAACGGCATCCTGGTCGGCTTGATCGAGTCGGGCCAGTGGCGCCGCCGCTTCGAAGCGCGCGAGGACCGATCGCAGGACTGGGCGGCCTGGACCGGCGAGCTGGCCACGCGCAAACGCATCCCCCTGAAGCGTCTCGGGCTGCCGCAAGAAGCGGCGCAGGCGATCTTCTTTCTCTCCACGCCGCTGTCCTCCTATACGACGGGCAGCCACATCGACGTTTCCGGAGGCCTCAGCCACCATGCCTGATCAAACCAACACCATCACCGTCGGCGCCGCCATCGCTGCTTTCCTCGAGGAATGCGGCGTCAAGGCTGCCTTCGGCGTGATCTCGATCCACAACATGCCGATCCTGGATGCCATGCACCAGCGCGGCCAGGTCCGCTTCGTGATGGCGCGCGGCGAGGCCGGCGCCACCAACATGGCCGACGCCTACGCGCGCACCACGGCCAGCCTGGGCGTGACGATCACCAGCACCGGCACCGCGGCCGGCAACGCCGGCGGCGCGATGGTCGAGGCGCAGACGGCCGGCACGCCGCTGCTGCACCTGACGGGCCAGATCGAGACGCCTTACCTCGACCAGGACATGGCGTACATCCACGAGGCGCGCGACCAGCTGTCCATGCTGCGGGCCGTGTCCAAGGCCGCCTTCCGCGTGCGCAGCGCCGACACCGCCATCGCCATCCTCAAGCAGGCGGTGCAGACGGCGCTGACGGCCCCGACCGGCCCGGTCAGCGTCGAGATCCCGATCGACATCCAGGAAGCGCTGATCACCATGCCGTCCGACCTGCGGCCGCTGCCGGTGGCCCGCCTGGTGCCCGATTCCGCCTCGCTCGACGCGCTGGCCGAGCGCATCGCCGGGGCCAGGCGTCCGCTGCTGTGGCTGGGTGGTGGTGCCCGCAATGCGCGCGCCGCCGTGATGCGCCTGCTGGACATGGGCATCGGGGTGGTGAGCAGCACGCAAGGCCGCGGCATCGTGGCTGAAGACGACGTGCGCTCGCTGGGCGCCTACAACCTGCACGCGCCGGTGGAAAAGTTCTACCAGACCTGCGATGCGATGCTGGTGGTGGGCTCGCGCCTGCGCGGCAACGAAACGCTCAAGTACAAACTGAAGCTGCCCAAGCCGCTGTACCGCATCGACGCCGACGCGTCCGCGGACGGCCGCTGCTACGCCAGCGAGTCGTTCGTGCAGGGCGACGCCGCCTTGGCGCTGGAAGGCCTGGCCGATCGGCTGCAAGGCCGCATGAAGGTCGACCCGGCGTTCGCCGGTGACCTGCGCGCCGCCTACCTGCAGGCCGAGGCTTCGCTGGTCGACGGGCTCGGCCTCTACGCCGAACTGGTGCGCGAGCTGCAAGCCGGCGCCGGGCGCAACTTCAACTGGGTGCGCGACGTCACCGTCTCCAACAGCACCTGGGGCAACCGCCACCTGCACGTGTTCGATCCGCAATCCGGCGTGCATGCCACCGGCGGCGGCATCGGCCAGGGTTTGGCCATGGGCATCGGCGCGGCCATCGCCGCCGCTGAAACCCAGCCGGCCCGCAAGACGCTGTGCCTGTCGGGCGACGGCGGCTTCATCCTGAACCTGGGCGAGCTCGCCACCGCGGTGCAGGAAAAGGCCCCGGTCACCTACGTGTTGATGAACGACCAGCGCTACGGGGTCATCCGCAACATCCAGGACGCGCACTACGGCGGCCGCCGCTGCTTCACCGAGCTGCACACGCCCGACTACGCGCAACTGAGCGCCTCCCTGGGCCTGGGCCACACCCGCGTCAGCGACCTGGCCCAGCTGCCGGCGGCGCTGGACCGCGCCCAGTCGGTGCCCGGCCCCTTCATCCTCGAGATCGACATGCTGTCCATCGGCAGTTTCAAGACCGCCTTTGCCGGCCCGCCGACCAAGCTGGC
>NZ_JAQGLS010000252.1 GCF_028292805.1 Ramlibacter sp.
GCGCCGTCCTTGCGGCGCACGATGGCGAAGCCGCCCGCGGCCAGCAGCGCCAGCAGCAGCGCACCGGCCAGCCAGGCCGGCAGCGAGGAGGCAGGCCCGGGCTCATCGCGCCGCAGCGGCAGCGTCCGCGGCAAGGACGCCGCTGCCGAGGCGGAGCTGCCTGGCGCCGCCGGGGCCTGGGCCCGCGCCGGCACAGCCAGCAGTGCGGCGCTGCAAAGCGCCGCTGCGAGCAATGCGCGTGGTCGCGAGGCCATGTCAGAGCTTCAATGGCAGCGGCACTTCGGTGATGCGCACGGCGAAGGCGCCATCGACGGCGACGAGCTGGCCGCGCGCCACCACCCGGCCTTCCAGCACCAGGTCGACCGGCTGCTCGACGCCGCGGTCCAGCGGCAGCACTTCGTTCTGCCGCGCCGCCAGCAGTTCGCCCAGCGTCATGCTGGCCGTGCCGACGCACACCTGCAGCCTGACCTTCACCGCGTGCAGGGGATGGGCGTCCTGCAGCAAGGGCGCGCCGGCCCCGCCCTGCGCCGGCAGTTCCTCGAAAGCCAGCGGCTGCGCCCGCCGCTGCGAAGTGGTGGCGTCGTTCATGAACGACTCGATCATCTGACTCATGGCTGGACCTTTCGGGTCGGCGGAGGATCCTGGCGGGCGCCGGGAGCGGCCAGCTCCACGGCCTTGGAGCCGGCCCGGCGCCCGAGATAGGCGGCGAACAGCGCGGCGCCAGCGTCGTCGCACACGGTGGCCGGAGCGTCGATGCGGTGCTGCACGCGAACGACGTCGCCGGGCTGCAGCCGCTGCAGCGCGCCCAGGTCGATGTCGCAGCCGGCCAGTTGCACGTCCAGCCGCATGGAGCGACCGGCGACCGCATCCAGCACGGGCGCCAACGCAGCGCGCTGCGGGCCGGCCGGGACCACCACGATCGGACCGCCCCGCGCCTCCCACCAGGCGGCGACGGCGACAGGTTGCAGCAGCAGGCGCCACGCCAAGGGCGCTGGCAGCCGGACATCGACGATGCCGGACCAGGCGTACAGATCGGTGGGTGCCGGCCCGGCGTCGGGCCCGGCAGCGGCAGTCACTCCCACCGCCGATAGAAGCCGCGCGGTGACATCGCGTTCGCAGGCCGACGCCAGCGCCAGGGCGATAGGGCCGAGCGCCGCGCTTTCTTTGAACAGCGCATCGACCACGCCACGCGCAGCGCCCAATGACAGCTGCAGCCAGCCAGCAGGTTGCGCGCCAAGCAGCAGCCGGCGCCACGCGAGGGCGCTCTCGAACGGCGCCGGCGATTGGCAGGTGACGGCCCCGGCCGCATGCACGCCCCAGTCGGCGCTCCATCCGGCCAGAGCCTGTTCGAGCGCTGCTGCCAGGGCGCGCAGCTGCTCGTCGCGCCAGGCGATCAGCGGCCGGGCCATTGCGCCATCGCGGCGGGAATCCGCAACCATGCCGGCGGACTGCATCACTGGGCTTTCATGCGGAACAGCTCCTGCAGCATGTCATTGGCGGTCACTATCACCTGCGAGGACGCCTGGTAGCCGCGCTGCATCACCACCAGCTCGCTGAACTCACGCGACAGGTCGACGTTGGACAGCTCCAGCACGCCGGACCGGATCCGGCCGAAGGCGCCCTCAGTCGCCGCCCCGGTGTCCCAGCTGATGCCGTTGGCCTGGCCATAGCGGTTGCCCCCCAGTTCCTCGACTGCATCGGGGCTGCTGAACCGCGCCAGCAGGAGGCGCGCGCCTTCGACTTTCCGGCCGTTCGAATAGGTGGCGACCAGCGTGCCCTGCTCGTTGAATGACGCGTCGGTCAGGGTGCCGGGGGCGGAGCCGTCCTGCGACACCATGGCCAAGGTCGACAGGTCGCCGGAGGCGAACGACGTCACATCGCTGCTGAAGTCCAGCGCCAGTGGCCGTGCCGGCCTGCCAGGCGGCGCGTAGTTGAAGTTGAGCCTGGAGGTCGCGGCCGTCGGGCTGCCATCGTCGAACACGATCTGCGAAACACCGACGGAGGTGGTGCCGTCCAGCAGTTCCACCTTCCAGCTGTCCGGGGTCGCCGCGGAGGTGTTGGTGAACGCCAGCGACATTAAGTGTTCCTGCCCCCGTTCGTCGAACACGCGCACCGAGCCGACCGTCTGCCCGGTTGCCGTGGCCGACAGGTTGCCGGTGAAGCGGACGCTGTCCGTGGCCTTGCCGGCCGCCACGCCCAAGCCCGCGAGCGACAGGCCGACCTCCTTGCCTTGCGCATCCACGCCCACCAGCTGGCCGCCGTCCGTGCGGCTGACGAACTTGCCTTCGCCATCGAACTCGAACTGGCCGGCCCGGCTGTAGCGCGTGCGGCCATCGGCGTCCCGCAGCACGAACAGGCCTTCGCCTTCCACGCCGAGGTCGAACGGGTTGCCGGTTTGCCGCAGGTCGCCCTGGCGGAAATCCACATGGCTGCCCGCGGTGCCGAGGCCGAATCCCAGCTTGGCCGGCGCGCCGCCGGCAGCGGCGGCGCCGCCGTTGGCATAGAACAGGTCGGTGAACTGCAAGGTCGAGCCCTTGTAGCCAGGCGTGTTCAGGTTGGCGGTGTTGTTGGCGATCACCCGCAGGCCCTTGGCATAGCCCAGGAGACCGGTCATTCCGACATGGATGGAGTCGAGCATCTTTGCCTCCGGGGCTTAGCGGACGTTGAGGATCTTGCTGAGGGGAACCTCGGCCAGCACGTTGCCTTGTGCGGTGTTGACGCTGACCAGCGGCGCATCGCCGTGCAGGGACAACGAGGCCACGGTGCCGGTCACGCGGCCGGTGGCGGTTTCGACGTCGACGGCGCGGCCGATCAGGCCCACCGACTGCAAGGCGGCCTGGTTGGTGATCAGCTGGTCGAGCTTCTCGTTGAGGCGCTGGGTCTGCTCCAGCGAGGTGAACTGCGCCATCTGCGCCATGAACTGCTGGTTGTCCATGGGCTTGAGCGGGTCCTGGTAATTCAGCTGCGTCAGCAGGATCTTCAGGAAATCCTCGAGACCCAGGCTTTGCGTCGAGGCAGAAGGCAAGGCGCTGCTGGCGCCAATCGCGCTGATGGCCATCATGGCTCCTGGTGAAAGTGGGAGTGCGGCTCGAGGACCGTGCCGTTGCAGACCACCGATGCGAGTCGCAGGCCGGTGGCGGAGAGCTGGCGGCGCAGTTCCGTGGCCAACGCCGCCGATCGCACTGCAGGCGCCCCCACAGGGCCGTCGATGCCGAGATAGACGGCCACGCCGAGCGGGCCCTCTTCGACGTGCACGCGCACCGGCGTTCGCGGGCTGCCTGGCTGCAGGATGTCCGGCGGGCGCGTGCACACGATGCGCGTGGCTGCTGGCGGCATTGGCCGCACGGTTGATGCCGTCCAGGGCATGCCGGCGCCGAGGCTGCCGGCGGACTGGGCTGCGGCGGCAGCGGAAGGGGCGAAGCCAGCCCGGGAGACGGCCGTCGCGCGCGCCAAGGAGGCCGGTTCGCCAACCGCAAAGGCGCTGGCAACAGCCGCAGCAGACTGCGGGGCGCGCCAGGGGTTCGCGCCGGCGCCGCCGCGCGCAGCAGCGGCGACTGTGGGCTCGGGCAGGGTCCGGTGCCCGCCGGCATCCTGCGATTGCAGCCAGGCGTGCCGCCGGCCGTCGGCGAGCGGCACGCTGGTGGCCGCCCCGTCGGGCCCATGGAACCAGGCCAGCCGGTGGGCCACCTGCAGCTGGCGCAGCCAGTCGTCGCCCGCGCCGCACCTGCCTGGGGCGAAGGTGGGTGACGTTGCGACGGCCGGATGCGGCGACACCTTCATGGCGCCACCTGCCGTGTCGCGCGCGCGGACTGGTCGTGCACCAGCCAGGCCGCGTCCGCCTGCCTGTCCTGCAACAGCAAGGCGCCGGCGATGTACGCACGCATCGCACCGGCGCGGGCCGCCACCAGCGACTCCAGCTTGCACTCGCGGTGCGCGCACTCGGCGCGGGCCGCCGCCAGCGCCCGTTCCAGGGACTGGAGGCGCTGGCCGACGCGCCCCAGCTGCTGCTGGATGCTCACCAGGTAGGCGAGGAACTGCCGGTGCGCCGGCGGATCCAGGGTCTGGTGCAGGACAGGGGCCGCGCGGCGCGCCTGCTGCTGGTGCAAGGCGTCCAGTTCACGCAGCTGCGATTGCGACCGGTGCAGGGCGGCCAGCGCCTGGGCCAGCCGCGCGCGCGCGGCGTCGCGCTCCCATTCCAGCTTGCGCTCCAGCGGCAGCAGCGGCCAGGCAAAGGCGCGCATGTCGACGCTCGCGTGCGGCAAGGTCGTCATGCCTTGTCCTCCAGGCCCAGCGCCTGGGCCAGCCCGCGCATCGCGTCGGCCCGGCTGATGCCGCCGTCGGCTTGCTGCAGCCAGGCGCGCAGGCCGGCATCGAGGGCCAACGCCTCGTCCAGGGCCGCATTGGTGCCGCTCTGGTAGGCGCCGATGTCCACCATCTGCCGATTGCGCTGCAAGGTGGCGAGCTGGCGCACGGCCGACATGGCCAGGGCGCGCTCGTGCGGCGCGGCCAGCTCCGGCAGCAGGCGACTGGCGCTGCGCAGTGCGTCGATGGCGGGGTAATGCCCCTGCTCGGCCAGTTCACGCGAGAGCACGATGTGGCCGTCGAGGATGGACCGAAGGCTGTCGGCGACCGGCTCGTTCAGGTCATCGCCCTCCACCAGCACCGTCATCAGCGCAGTGATCGAGCCGCCCGAGGGCGAGGTGCCGCAGCGCTCGCAAAGCTGCGGCAGCTCGGCGAACACCGAGGGCGTGTAACCGCGGGCAGTGGCCGGCTCGCCGGCCGCCAGCCCCACCTCGCGGCGCGCCATTGCCATGCGGGTGATGGAGTCCATGGTCAGGACCACCGTCGCGCCGCTGGCGCTGAAGTAGCCGGCGATCGCCACCGCCGCGTGGGCCGCGCGCAGCCGCGCCAGCGCGGGCTGGTCCGAAGTGGCGACGACCACCACGCAGCGCCGCAGCCCATCCGGCCCGAGCTGCCGCTCGACGAACTCGCGCACCTCGCGGCCGCGTTCACCGATCAGCGCGATCACGTTGACGTCGGCCTTGGCGTGCCGCGCCACCATGCCGAGCAGCGTGCTCTTGCCGACACCGCTGCCAGCGAAGATACCCACGCGCTGGCCTTGTCCCAGGGTCAGCAGCCCGTCGATGGCGCGGATGCCGGTCTCCAGCACCTGGCGGATGCGGGGTCGTTGCAAGGGATTGGGCGCTGGCCCGTGCAGGGGCTGCAGGAAGGGCGTGACCGGGGGCGGGCCGCCGTCCAGCGGTTCGCCAAAGGCATCGATGACCCGCCCCAGCAGGGCCGGCCCGACGGCGACGCTGCCTCGCCGCCCCAGCGCCACCACCTGGGCGCCGGCCGCCACTGCCTGCAGGCTGCCGTAGGCCAGCAAGGTCACGTGGTCGTGCTGCAGCCCGACGACTTCAGCCAGGATGCCGGTGTCGACGCGGGCGCCGGGTGGCACCACCCGGCACATTTCGCCGACGGCCGCGCGCGGCCCCTCGGACTCGATCGCCAGCCCCTGCACGCGGCGCACCCAGCCAATGCGGCGCTGCAGGTCCACCGAGCGCAGATGGTCGCTCCAGCCGCAGCGGTCGTTCACCGCGGGGACTCCACGGCGCGCGCCGCCGCCCGGCTCGCGCGGGCCTGCAGCAGGCCCGCCTTGCACTGCTCGAGCACCGTCTCCAGCCGC
>NZ_JAQGLS010000022.1 GCF_028292805.1 Ramlibacter sp.
CGAGCAGGACATGAAGGACGCCGGCTTCGACCAGGTGGGCATCGACGCTGTGGGCAATGTGGTGGGCCGCTACGGCGGGCAGCGCCCCGGCGCGAAGGCACTGCTCACCGGCTCGCACTACGACACCGTGCGCAACGGCGGCAAGTACGACGGCCGGCTGGGCATCTACGTGCCGGTGGCCTGCGTGCGCGCCCTGGCAATGCAAGGCAAGCGGCTGCCGTTTGCGCTGGAGGTCGTCGCCTTTGCCGAGGAGGAGGGCCAGCGCTACAAGGCGACCTTCCTCGGCTCCGGCGCGCTGATCGGCCACTTCAATCCCGACTGGCTGGAGCAAAAGGACGCCGCCGGCATCACCATGCGCGAAGCCATGCGCAACGCCGGCCTGCCCGCCAGCGTGGAAGCGATCGCCCAGCTCAAGCGCGATCCGGCGCGTTATCTGGGTTTCGTCGAAGTCCACATCGAGCAAGGGCCGGTGCTCAACGAACTCGACCTGCCGCTGGGCATCGTCACCTCGATCAACGGTGGCGTGCGCTACACGTGCGAGGTGACGGGCATGGCCAGCCATGCCGGCACCACGCCGATGAACCGGCGCCGGGACGCGGCGGTGGCGGTGGCCGAACTGGCCCTGTACGTGGAGCAGCGAGCCACACGCGACGGCGACTCGGTCGGCACCATCGGCATGCTGGAAGTTCCCAACGGCTCGACCAACGTGGTTCCCGGCCGCTGCGTCTTCACGCTCGACCTGCGCGCCCCGAACGACCCGCAGCGCGACGCGCTGGTGGCCGACGTGCTGGCGCGGCTGCAGGCGATCTGCGGGCGGCGTGGCCTGGGCCACACGGCCGAGCAAACCATGCGCGCCGCCGCCGCACCGAGCTCGCCTGAATGGCAGCAGCGCTGGGAGCAGGCGGTTGCCGCACTCGGGGTGCCGCTTTACCGCATGCCCAGCGGCGCCGGCCACGACGCCATGAAGCTGCACGAGATCCTGCCGCAGGCCATGCTGTTCGTGCGCGGACAGAACGCCGGCATCAGCCACAACCCGCTGGAGTCGACCACCGGCGACGACATCGAGCTGGCGGTGCGGGCCTTCTCCAACCTGCTCGAGCAACTCGCCGGGGAGCAGCAATGAGCGCCTACGAACGGCTCGACGCCTGGATCGACGCGCATTTCGACGAGCAGGTGCGCTTCCTGCAGGAGCTGGTGCGCGTGCCCACCGACACGCCGCCCGGCAACAACGCCCCGCACGCCGAGCGCACGGCCGAACTGCTCAAGGGTTTCGGCTTCGAGGCCGAGCGGCATGCCGTTCCCGAGGCCGAAGTCAGGGCCCACGGGCTGGAAGCCATCACCAACCTGATCGTGCGACGCAAGTACGGCGTCGGCCGCACCGTGGCCTTGAACGCCCACGGCGACGTGGTGCCGCCGGGCGAAGGCTGGAGCCACGACCCGTACGGCGGCGAGATCGAAGGCGGCAGCATCTTCGGGCGCGCCACCGCGGTGAGCAAGGGCGACTTCTCCAGCTTCACCTTTGCCGTGCGGGCGCTGGAGTCGCTGCAGACCGCCTTGAAGGGCGGCGTCGAATTGCACTTCACCTACGACGAGGAGTTCGGCGGCGAGCTGGGCCCGGGCTGGCTGCTCAAGAACGGATTGACCAGGCCCGACCTGCTGATCGCCGCCGGCTTCAGCTACGAGGTGGTCACCGCCCACAACGGCTGCCTGCAGATGGAGGTGACGGTGCACGGCAAGATGGCGCACGCGGCCATTCCGGACACCGGCATCGACGCGCTGCAGGGCGCGGTCGCGATCCTGAATGCGCTCTATGCACAGAACACGATGTACCGGCAGGTGAGCTCGGAGGTCGCCGGCATCAAGCACCCTTACCTGAACGTGGGCCGCATCGAAGGCGGCACCAACACCAACGTCGTGCCGGGCAAGGTGATGTTCAAGCTGGACCGCCGGATGATCCCGGAGGAGAACCCGGTCGAGGTCGAGGCGAACATCCGGCAGGTGATCGCCGATGCGGCCGCGCAATGCCGTGGCGTCCGGGTGGAGATCAGGCGCATGCTGCTGGCGAATGCGCTGAAGCCGCTGGCTGGCAACCAGCCGCTGGTGGAGGCGATCCAAAAGCATGGCAAGGCACTGTTCGGGCAGGAGATTCCCGCGATGGGCACACCGCTGTACACCGACGTGCGGCTGTACGGCGAGGCGGGGATTCCCGGCGTGATCTACGGCGCGGGTCCGCGCACGGTGCTGGAGTCGCATGCCAAGCGGGCGGACGAGCGGCTGGAACTGGAAGACCTGCGCAGGGCGACCAAGGTGGTGGCGCGGACTCTGTACGACCTGCTGCAATAGCCCCTGTCACTGCGGGTTCGACTTGCAGTCCGGCGACAGCGCTCGTGCCGCCCGGATCCCCGGTCAGGCCCGGGATGACATGGTTGGCGTCACGCCCCTTGGGTGTTCACATACAGCGCGTAAAGCGAATGGCTCGCCGCCATGAACAGGCGGTTGCGGTGCCGGCCGCCGAAGCAGACGTTGGCGCAGCGCTCCGGCAGATGGATGTGGCCGATCGCGGCGCCGTCCGACGCGAACACGCGCACGCCGTCCATCCCTTCCGATTCCGCTCCGGCAGCGCCGCTGGTGCCCCAGCCGCACCACAGGTTGCCTTGCACGTCGACGGCGAAGCCGTCGAGCGCGCCCGGCCCTTGCGCATCCACCAGCAGCCGCTGGTTCGACAGTTGGCCGCCTGCATGGTCATACGCCCAGATCTTGCGGTGCGGCACGGCCCGGCTTTCGATCAGGTACAGCAGCGATCCGTCGGGCGAGAACGCCAGCCCGTTCGGCCCGGCCAGGTCGGCCAGCACCTGCTTCAACTGGCCGTCCGGCGCGATCCGGTACACCGCATGCGGCAGCTCCTGTTGCGCCGGCTCGCCTTCCCAATAGCCGACTATGCCGAAGCTCGGGTCGGTGAACCAGACGCTGCCATCGGCCGCGCAGACGATGTCGTTGGGCGAGTTCAGCCGCTTGCCATCGTGGCGATCCGCCAGCACGGTGATGGCGCCGTCGTACTCGGTGCGCGTGATCCGGCGCGTCAGGTGCTCGCAGGCGAGCAGCCGCCCCTGGCGGTCACGGCCCAGGCCGTTGGCGTTGTTCGACGGCGCGCGAAAGTCGCTGACGGCGCCGGAGCACTCGTCCCAGCGCACGATCCGGTTGTTGGGAATGTCGGACACCAGCAGGTAGCGGCCATCGCCGAACCAGACCGGGCCTTCGGCCCAGCGCAGCCCGGTGGCCAGCCGCTCCACCGTGCTGCTGTACAGCCGCAGTGCGCGAAAGCGCTCGTGCAGCACCTCGATGCGCGGGTCCGGGTAGCGGGTGCTGGGGTCGAAGGCGGTCACGGTCACCTCGGCAAAAGGTGCAGGCGCCTCGCCTGCCCCGGGTTCAGTGCGCCGACCGGCATGCGCCCGGCCAGCAGCTCGGCCAACTGTGCCACGGTCTCGCGCGACTGGTGTTCCGCCGCCTGTGGCGTGAGTCCGCCGGTGTGCGGCGTCGCCAGCACGCGAGGGTGGGCTGCCAGCGCGGGTGACGGCATCTGGTCCGGCGCGCGGCCGACGTCGAGGGCGCAGCCGCCCAGGTGGCCATCCTGCAGCGACTGCAGCAGGGCGGCCTCGTCCACCAGCTCGCCGCGTGAAGCATTGACGAAAAACGCGTCCCCTTGCATGGCGGCGAAGCGCTGCGCGTTCATCAGGTTCCCGGTCTGCGCAGTGGCCGGCGCCAGGCACACCACGAAGTCGGCCTGCGGCAGCATCTCGTCCAGCGGCAGCACCGTGATGGCGGGGTTCGCCACGGTCGCGAACGGGTCGGCCACCAGCACCCGCATGCCCAGCGCCTGGCCGATCTCGGCCAGGCGCCTGCCGATCACGCCGTAGCCGATGATGCCCAGCGTCGCGCCGCGCAATTCCCGCCCCATCCGCACGGCGGGCTGCAGGCCGCCGCGGTCGGCGTCGACGCCGTCGCCGAGGCCACGGGCCAGCGCGATCATCGCGCCCAGCACCCATTCCGCCACCGCGTTGCCGAAGCCGGCGCTGGCATGGGTCACCAGCACGCCGGCGGCGCCGGCCGCCGCCAGGTCGATGTTGCGCACGTCGACGGCGCAGCGCTGGAACACGGCCAGCTCCGGCAAGGATTCGAACAAGCTTGCCGGCGCGGCGGCCTGGCGGTCGCTGATGATGACGCTGCAGCCACGCGCCGCCGCCACCAGCGCCTCGCCCAGCAAGGGCGCCTCCCGCGGATTCAGCCGCACCTGGGCGATCGCCTGCAGCGCCTCCAGCGAGGCCGCGCCGTAGTAGTTGCGTCGCGCGGATTCGCCGTGCGTCAGCAGCACCCGCGGCTTCATCGTGCGGTGCTCACTTGAACATCAGGCCGGGCAGCCACAGAGAGATGGCGGGGATGTAGGTGACCATGGCCAGCACCAGCAGCAAGGCGCCGAAGAAGGGATAGAGCGCCTTCACCACCACCTCGATCTTGAGCTTGGCCACCGCGCTGCCGACGAACAGCACCGCCCCCACCGGCGGCGTCAGCAGTCCGATCCCCAGGTTCACCATCATGATCATGCCGAAGTGGACCGGGTCGACGCCCAGCTTTGTCACCAGCGGCAGCAGGATGGGCGTGAGGATCAGGATCAGCGGCGCCATGTCCATCAGCGTGCCCAGCGCCAGCAGCAGCAGGTTGATCATCAGCAAGATGACGTAGCGGTTGTCGGACACCGAGGCGAAGAAGGCGGTGACCTTCAGCGGGATCTGCATCAGCGTCATGAGGTAGCCGAAGCTGGCCGCGAAGCCGATCAGGATCATCACGATCGACACCGTCTTGACGGTGCGGTGGACCAGCTTGGGCAGCTCCCGCCACTTGTAGTCGCGGTAGATGAACATCGTGACGAAGAAGGCCCACAGCACCGCGATCGAGGCCGATTCGGTCGCCGTGAACACACCCGACAGGATGCCGCCCAGGATGATGAACAGCGTGGCAAGGCCCCACAGCGCCTGCACGCAGATGCGCAGCGCCTGCCGCAGCGGGATGACCTCGCCCTTGGGAAAGTTGCGCTTCTTGGCGATGAACAGGCACAGGATGGCCAGCGTCAGCCCGAGCAGCAGCCCGGGCAGAACTCCGGCCATGAACAGCGCGCCGATGGAGATGCCGCCGCCGGCGGCCAGCGAATAGATCACCGCGTTGTGGCTGGGCGGGATCAGGATGGCCTGCACCGAGCCGCTGACGGTGACGGCGGTGGCGAAGTCGCGCGGGTAGCCCTTGCGCTCCATCTCCGGGATCAGCACCGAGCCGATCGACGCGGTGTCGGCCACCGAGGAGCCGGAGATCGCGCCGAAGAAGGTCGAGGCCAGGATGTTCACCAACGACAGGCCGCCGCGGATGAAGCCCACCAGCACGCCGGCGAAGGCGACCAGCCGGCGCGACATGCCGCCCTCGGCCATGATGGCGCCGGCCAGCACGAAGAACGGGATCGCCAGCAGCGAGAACTTGTTGACGCCGGAGGCGATCTGGATCATCACCGCGTCCAGCGGCAGCTCCATCCAGAGCGCGCCGGCCAGCGCGGCCAGGCCCAGCGCGTAGGCGACCGGCACGCCGACGATCATGAACAGGAAGAAGCTCCCCAGCAGGACGAGCGTGTCCATCAGAGCGCAACCTCGGCCACCTCGGGCTCGTGGTCGAAGGTGACCACGGGGCGCAGGTGCTGCGGGCCGAACACCATGTGCTCCAGCACGAACAGGAGGGTGACCAGGCTGCCCAGCGGCAGCGCCAGGTAGGTGATGCCCACCGGCAGCCACGGCAGCTCGCTGATGGTCTGGCCCATGGTGCCCTGCACCAGTTTCATCCCCCACACCAGCACGAAGCCGCTGGCCGCCAGCATCGCCAGGTGCACCAAGCCGGCGCAGGCCTTCTCCAGCGCGGCCGGCAGGCGGTCGGTCAGCATGGACACGGCGATGTGGGCGCCGGCGCGGTAGGCCGCCGCCGCGCCGAAGAAGGTGAACACCACCATCATCAGGATGGCGACGGGCTCCGGCCACTGGGCGCCGAAGCCGAGCACGTAGCGGGCGAACACGCCCATCGGGATGATCATGCACATCACCACCAGCGCAAGGCCGGAGATCCAGATGCAGGCAAGGTACAGCCCGTCCAGGAAGCGGACGATGGGGTGGGTCATGGGAGCCGCCCGCTTACTTGACGTCGGCGATGCGCTTCATCAGGTCGGTGAACTGGGCGCCGTACTTGGCCCGCACCGGCGCAGTGGCGTCGTAGAAGGGCTTGGTGTCGGTGTTGATGAATTCGATGCCGGCGGCCTTGAGCTTGCCCGTGTACTCGGCCACGCTCTTGTCCCACAGGCCGCGCTGCTCCATCTGCGCCTCGCGCGAGAACTTCCTGACCAGCGCCTGTTCGTCCTTGGACAGCTTGTCCCAGGTGACCTTCGACATCACGAAGATTTCCGGGATGATCAGGTGGTTGGTCTGCGTGTAGTACTTGACGGTGGTGTACTGGTTGGAGGTGAACAGCGTCGGCGGGTTGTTCTCGGCGCCGTCGATCACGCCGGTCTGCAGCGCGCCGAACACCTCCGTGTGGCCCATGGAGATGCCGTTGCCCCCCATCGCGTTCATCGTGTCGACGAACAGCGGGTTACCCATCATGCGGATCTTCTGGCCCTTCAGGTCCGCCGGCGCGCGCACCGGCTTCTTGGTGTACAGGCTGCGCGAGCCGGAATCCATGAAGCCCAGTGCCACCAGCCGCGCCGGGCTGCTGCTGATCTTGTCCAGGATTTCGCGGCCGATCGGGCCGTCGATCACCTTGCGCATGTGGGCTTCGTCGCGAAAGACGAAGGGCATGTTGAACACGTTGACGTCGGGCACCACCGGGCCGAGCACGCCCAGCGAAATGCGCGCGATCTGGATGGCGCCCACCTGGGTCTGCTCCACCACCTCCTTTTCGCTTCCGAGCACGCCGCCGGGGAACATCTGGAGCTTGATCCGGCCCTTGGTCGCGGCCTCCAGCTTCTTGCCCAGGTTCTCCACCGCCACCACGTTCGGGTAGCCGGCCGGGTGCACGTCGCTCGCCTTGAGCGTGAGGGTCTGCGCGGCGGCCGGAAGGGCGCAGGCGATGGCCGCGGCGGACAGCGCGGAACGGATCAGGTGGCGTCGGTTCTGCATGGTGGTCTCCAGTGGGTCTTGTGCCGGGTGGCGCGGGTGGTCAGTCGAACGGGCCGATGCGCACGTAACCACCGCCCTGGAAGATGGCCGTGGGGTCCTGCAGGTCCAGCTGAGGCTGCCTGGCCTCGGCGCCGGCGCGGAACGGCTCGGAGCTGTCCTGCGGCCGATAGCCCAGGTGGCGCGCGGACGTGTTGTCCCACCAGCTGGTGGCGTTGTCGGACATGCCGTAGACGATGCTGTGGCCCACCACCGGGGCGGTCAGGCTGGCGACCACCAGCCGCTCGAGGTCGCGGTAGCTCAGCCAGGTGGCGAGCATGCGGCGGTCCTTCGGTTCCGGAAAGGACGAGCCGATGCGCAGGCAGACCGTTTCGATTCCGTACCGGTCGAAGTAAAAGCGCGACAGGTTTTCGCCGAACGCCTTGGACAGCCCGTAGTAGCCGTCGGGACGCACCGGCATGGCGGCATCGATCACCTGGTCCTGCCGGTAGAAGCCGGTGACGTGGTTCGAGCTGGCGAAGACGATGCGCCGGACCTGGTGCAGGCGGGCCGCCTCGTACAGGTTGTAGACCCCGACGATGTTGGCCGGCAGGATCGCGTCGAACGGCTGCTCGGTGGAGACGCCGCCCAGGTGGACCACCGCATCCATGCCGGCCACCAGCGCATGGACGGCGGCGCGGTCTTCCAGCGCCGCCTGTACCACTTCCTCGCCTTCGCCCGGGACCTCCATGGCCGCCACGTCGCTCACCCGCAGCAGGCTGCAACGGGCGCGCAGGCGCGGCCGCAATTGGCGTCCCAGGGCGCCGGCGGCCCCGGTCAGGAGCAAACGCGAGGCTGAAATCGGCGTGGTCGGCGAGGCGCTCATGAGGTTCCGAAGAAAGAGAGTGCGGTTCGCGCTCTTGTCACACATCCCAAGTTGTCGTACAAGGATGCCTTAGACTTCATGTCGATTTTTAGAGGGTTTTCCCGATGAACGATGCCGGCTTGGCGCGGCGCCGCCCGCGCAGCCTGGCGCACGACGTGGTCGATGCGCTGACCGGTCGCATCCGCGAAGGATCGCTGGCACCGGCGGTCAAGCTGCCGACCGAGGCGGCCATCATGGAGGAGTTCGGCGTCAGCCGCACCGTGGTGCGCGAGGCGATCTCGCGGCTGCAGGCGGCCGGCCTGGTGGAGACCCGCCACGGCGTCGGCACCTTCGTGGTCGGCATGGGCGATCCCTCGACGTTCCGGATCTCGCCCGACCAGCTGGGCACGCTGCGGGACGTGATCGCGGTGCTGGAGCTGCGCATCGCCGTCGAGACTGAATGCGCGGCCCTGGCCGCGGCCCGCCGCACCGCCGACAACCTGACGACGCTGCGCTCGGCGCTGGTGGCTTTCAACGCCGCCCTGGAGGAAGGCCGCGACGCCGTCGGCCCCGACTTCCAGTTCCACCTGGAGATCGCCAAGGCCAGCCAGAACCACCACTTCGTCGACCTGATGGCCACGCTGGGCGGCATGATGATTCCGCGGGCCCGGCTGGAGCCGCCCGGGCCGCTGACGCCCGAGCGGCAGGCCTACCTGCGACGCGTCAACAGCGAGCATGAAAGCATCGTCGATGCCATCGCTCGCGAGGATCCCGAGGGCGCCCGGGCCGCCATGCGGACCCACCTCGCGAACAGCCGGGAGCGGCGCCGGCGGGCCGCCGAAAGCCGCTGATTCACCCCGGCGGCGTCCCGACCATTTAAGCAATTTTGGCGCATCCAGTTGTACGATGTCATACCTCCCGACTGGACTCCACATGGCGCCGCACGAACTCAAGACCGCCCTGTCCTCGGGCCTGCTGTCCTTCCCGCTGACGGATTTCGACAGCCAGCTGCAATTCGACCCGCGCGGCTATGCCGCCCGGCTGGAATGGCTGATGCCGTACGGCGCCACCGTGCTGTTCGCCGCCGGCGGCACCGGCGAGTTCTTCTCGCTGGAGCCAGGCGAGTACGCCGGCGTCATCAAGACCGCTGCAGAAACCTGCAAGGGCCGCGTGCCCATCGTGGGCGGCGCCGGCGGCGGCACCACCCTGGCCATCAAGTACGCGCAGGAAGCCGAGCGCAACGGCGCGCAAGGCGTGCTGCTGCTGCCGCACTACCTGACCGAAGCCACCCAGGACGGCCTGGTGCAGCACGTCGACGCGGTCTGCAAGAGCGTCAAGATCGGCGTGATCGTCTACAACCGCGGCGCCACCAGGCTCACCGCGACTTCGCTGCTCAAGCTGGCCGAGCGCTGTCCCAACCTGATCGGCTTCAAGGACGGCCTTGGCGACATCGAGCGCATCGTCTCCATCCGCCAGCAGCTGGGCGAGCGCTTCGTCTACATCGGCGGCATGCCCACACACGAGGTTTACGCCCAGGCCTACAAGGCCCTTGGCGTGCCCACCTATTCGTCGGCGGTGTTCAACTTCGTGCCGCGCACTGCCATCGAGTTCTACAACGCCTACCAGTCCGGCGACACCATCACCACCGGCCGCCTGCTGGACGAGTTCTTCCTGCCCTACCTGGCCATCCGCAACAAGGGCGAGGGCTACGCCGTCTCGATCGTCAAGGCCGGCGCCACCATCGTCGGCAAGACGGCCGGCCCGGTGCGGCCGCCGATCTGCGACCTCAAGCCGCAGGAAGTGGACGAGCTGGCCGCGCTGATCCGCAAGCTCGGCGCGCAATAGCAGCAACTCGCGCAATCCCAAAGGAGACAGACATGAACACGAAAAAAACGCTGCTGGGCCTGGCCTTGGCCTTTTGCGCCGCCGTCGGCGCGCAAACCTATCCCGGCGACAAGCCGGTCACGATGGTCGTGCCGTTCCCCCCGGGCGGCTCCACCGACGCCATCGCCCGCGTGCTGGCGCTGGAGCTGCCCAAGAAGCTGGGTGGCACCTGGATCGTCGACAACAAGCCGGGCGCCACGGGCACCATCGGCGCGGCCTTCGTCAAGCGCGCGCCGGCCGACGGCTACACGCTGTTCGTGTCCTCGCTCGGCCCGTTCGTCATCGCCCCGCACCTGATCAAGGGCGTGCAGTACGACGCGCTCAAAGACCTGGACCCGATCACGGTCGTGGTGCAGGCGCCCAACGTGCTGGTGGTTCCCGCCGCCTCGCCCTACAAGAGCGTCGCCGAGCTGCTGGCCGGCCTGAAGAAGACGCCCGCCAAGGTGAGCTTCGCCTCCTCGGGCAACGGCTCCTCCGACCATCTGTCGGCCGAACTGTTCTGGCAGCAAAGCGGCACCGAAGGCCTGCACGTCCCGTACAAGGGCGGCGGCCCGGCCATCAACGACCTGCTGGGCAACCAGGTCGACTCGGCCTTCGTCAACATCAACAGCATCATCCAGCACATCAAGGCGGGCAAGGTGCGCGCGCTGGCCGTCTCCTCGCTCAAGCGCTCGACCCTGCTGCCGGATGTGGCGACGCTGGACGAACTGGGCGTCAAGGGTGCCGAAGTGCAATCCTGGCAAGCCGTCGCCGCCCCCCGTGGCGTGCCAGCGGACATCAAGAGCCGGCTACAGGCCGCCATCGCGGCCGCGATGAACGACCCCACCGTCAGGGACAAGCTGGTGGCGCAAGGCTTCGAGATCGTCGCCAACACGCCCGAGCAGTTCGCCCGCTTCCAGGCAGCCGAATACGCCAAGTGGAAGCAGCTGATCGAAACGCGGAAAATCACCGCGGACTGACATGAATTCGCCTGTGGTCAAGCGCATGCGCGTGGTCCCGGTCGCCGGCCGGGACGACATGCTGCTGAACCTGTCGGGAGCGCATGCCCCCTTCTTCACCCGCAACATCGTCATCGTCACCGACAACGCCGGCCACACCGGGCTGGGCGAGGCGCCGGGCGGCGAGAAGATCCGCCAGACGCTGGAAGATGCGCGGGCGCTGGTCGAAGGCCAGCCCGTCGGCCAGCTGCAATCGGTCCTCGATGCGATGCGAACCAGCTTCGCCGACCGCGACACCGGCGGCCGCGGCCAGCAGACCTTCGACCTGCGCACCACCATCCATGCGGTGACGGCGGTCGAGTCTGCGCTGCTCGACCTGCAAGGCCAGCACCTGGGCGTGCCGGTGGCGGCTTTGCTTGGCGAAGGCCAGCAACGCGACGCCGTGCAGATGCTCGGCTACCTGTTCTACGTCGGCGACCGCACCAAGACCGACCGCCCCTACGCCAGCGAGCCGGATGCGCAGGACGACTGGTCACGCCTGCGCCATGAAACGGCGATGACGCCGCAAGCAGTCGTGCGGCTGGCCGAGGCGGCCCAGCAGCGCTACGGCTTCCAGGATTTCAAGCTCAAGGGCGGCGTGCTGCGCGGCGAAGAGGAAGTCGAAGCGATCCGCGCGCTGCACGAGCGCTTTCCGCAGGCCCGCGTGACGCTGGACCCGAACGGCGGCTGGCTGCTCAAAGACGCGATCCGCCTGATGAAGGACATGCACGGCGTGGTCGCCTATGCGGAAGACCCGTGCGGTGCCGAGGACGGCTTTTCGGGCCGTGAGGTGATGGCGGAATTTCGCCGCGCCACCGGCCTGCCGACGGCCACCAACATGGTCGCCACCGACTGGCGCCAGCTGGCCCATTCGCTGGCGCTGCAGTCGGTCGACATCCCGCTGGCCGACCCGCATTTCTGGACCATGGCCGGCTCGGTGCGCGTGGCGCAGACCTGCCGCGACTGGGGCCTGACCTGGGGCTCGCACTCCAACAACCACTTCGACATCTCGCTGGCGATGTTCACCCATGTCGGCG
>NZ_JAQGLS010000023.1 GCF_028292805.1 Ramlibacter sp.
GCAGCGGCGCCGCGCGCCGCTCCCAGCCCACGATGCGGCCGCGCCAGTCGCTCTCCCAGGCAGCCAAGCGCGCGCGGTAGGCCTCCTTGCGCGGCGGGTCGATCGCCTGCAGCCGGTCCGACAGCACGCGCGCCACCTCCGCCAGCCGGCGCGGGTCCAGGTGCAAGTGCGGGTTGCCTTGTTCGTGCACGTCGCCCGCGAAGGGGCCAGCGCCGGCAGGGCGCGGATCGAGCAGCTTGACGTGGTCGGCGGCCATCAGCAGGCCAGCCGCGCCGGGCTGCACCTGCGGGTTGCCGGCGCGCTGCTGCAGCATGGGCAGCCAGCCCGCTTCCAGGCCAGCGCCGGAGCAGACCGCCAGGTCGGCGCGGCGCAGCGCCGCGATCAGGCTGGGCCGCGCCTCGATGTGGTGCGGGTCCTGGCGCGAATGGGTGGCGCTGCGCACCTGCGCCTGCGGCGCCAGCTCCCTCACCAGCGCCGCCCATTCCGGGCCGCAGGTGAACACCGTCAGCGCCTGCGCGCTGCACGAAGCCCACAAGACGCAGGTGGCCAGCGCCCAACGCAGGGCAGGGGGTTTAAAACGCGTGCGCTGCATGGCTGCCGAAGTTGAGGACGTACTGGATTTGCATGGCATGGGTCGCTCCTTCGAAGCCGGCGGGGCTGCGTTGCCGCGTCAATTGCAGTCGCAGCACCTGGGCATGGGTGGGTTTGTAGGCGAGCATCAGCGCCGTCTCGCGCAGGCGTTCGTTCTCGAAATGGCCTTCGTGCGGCGCCCGCACGCGCAGCACGTCGGCGCGGGCGCCGGCCTCCCACTCCGGCGCGAACCTCCAGACCATGCTCAGGTAGCCGGCCTGGTGCTGGTCGCTGCGGCCGGCGAACCGGTTCAGCCCGCGCACCAGCGCATGCTCGTAGCTCACGCGCACCTGTTGCTGGGGGTTGTTGCCTTGCGGCGCCCACTTCCAGGCCATCTCGCCCAGCCACATGCGGCGGCCGCTGAAGGCCGCGCCATGGGCGTGGTCGTGGCCGGCGTGCTCCTCGTGTTCGTCCTCTTCCTCGCCTTCGTGGCCCGCCTCGACCGCCGCCTCGCGCCGGTTGTGCAGCAGCGACAGGCCGGCCTGCCAGCTCTGGCTGGTGCCCAGGTCGCCGCCGGTGCGCCCCGACAACACCAAGGCGCCCGGGCGCCGCGACGACGCTGCGTCCGGCACCAGCCGCCGGCCGCGGAACGCCTCTACCCCCAGGCGCAGGTAGAGGTCGGTCGGCGCCGTCCAGTTCAGGCGCACGCCATCGTCGTTCCAGTGGTTGCCCAGGAACGCGCGGTACAGCAGCGGCCGCTCGACGAAGTCGTCGGCGTGCGGGTGCTGCTCGTTCAGGTAGCCGATCTGGGAGGCGAAGCGGCCAGCCCTCAGCTGCAGGCCGGCCGGCAGGCTGCGGGTTTCGACCCACGCCTGCTCGGGCTCGAGCTCCAAGCGCTGGGCCTTGCCGTGCACCGAGACGCTGGCATGGGCGCGCAGGTGCGGCCCCAGCGGGCCGAACACCGAGACGTCGCTGTGGCCCAGCGCGACGCCGGGCTCGCGCCGGCCCAGCGCGATGGCGCGCTCGGTGGCCGAGAGGTCGACCACGGCGCCAGCCTGCCAGCCGGTGAAAGGGGACTGGGCGGTGGCGGCCGCGCTGGCGGCAAGCAACGCGCCGCCCAGGAGAAGGCGGCGCGCCACAAGCTGCGCCGCACGGGACATGCACTGGAAATGGGACAAGAAAGCCTCGCTGAACGGACGGAAAGGCTCCTGGCGGCAAAGCCGCGGGGAGTCCGGGTGGCGTCAGCGGGAAACGGGTGGGCCGCGCGCGTCGAACAGCGCGGCCCGGCGGGCGACGAAGTCGCCCTGGATGCAAGCCAGGAGGAAAGAGGACAGCACCAGCGGCAGCACCTGCACGGCAACGGTTGGTGCGCCCTCGTGGTTCAGCGGGTCGAACAAGCGGCAGTCCGATTCGCCTGCATGGCCGGCGAACAGAAAGCCAACCCAGTTGCCTTCGGCCGGCTGCGTGATCTGTGCGCTGCCCGTGCCCGGCGGCGCGAAGTGCGTGATGCGGTGCATCAGCCCGAGCGCCTGGGCCAGCACCAGGGCCAGCGCGAGCACCAGCAGCAGCCGGACAGCGGCGCGCCGCACGGCGGCCGGCAGGTGGTTGGTGGCGGAACGGGCGGACATGGGGGGCAGGGCGAACGGGCGATGGCGAGCTTAGCAGCTTGCCGTGCCACGCTGTGCAACGGACCGGCCGCGCGCTTGACGTATGCTGCCACCCTTTTTTGACCGCTTCCCGGATGTCCATTTCCCGCACCCTCGGCATTGATTTCGGCACTTCCAACTGCACCGCGTTCGCGCAGGACGCGCAGGGCCGGGTCGTGCCCATTCCGCTCGAAGGCGACGAGACCCTGCTGCCCACCGTGGTGTTCGCCGCGCGCGGCGAAGACCCCGACCATGTGCAGCCACGCCGCGTGGCGGCCGACCAGACCTTTCTGTCGGCCGCGCGCGGCGGCGTGGTGCTGTTCGGCTCGCCTGCCTTGCAGGCCTACATCGCCGACCCGCTCAGCGGCACGCTGGTGCGCTCGCCCAAGGCCTTCCTGGGCAGCGACCTGCCGGGCGGCTACGTGCCGGTCTTCACCGACGTGATCACGCGCATCCTGGTGCACATCCGCCAGCGCGCCGAAGCCTTCACCGGCGCCACCTACACGCGGGCCGTGGTCGGGCGGCCGGTGCACTACAACGGCGTGCTCGGCGCCAGGGGCGACCAGCAGGCCATCTCCATGATGGAAGCGGCGGTGCAGGCAGCCGGTTTTGCGCAATGGTCGTTCGTGGCCGAGCCGGTGGCGGCCTGCCTCAAGTTCGAGCAGACGCTGGAGCGGGAAACCATCGTGCTGGTGGTGGACGTGGGAGGCGGCACCACCGACTGCGCGGTGGTGCGCGCGCGCCCGGCCGGCGCCGGCCGCCGCTCGCGCGGCCAGGACGTGCTCGGCTTCAGCGGCGACCGCGTCGGCGGCACCGACTTCGACCAGTCGCTGGCCTGGAACGCCTTCATGCCGCTGTTCGGCCGCGGCCTGTCCACCAGGGAAGGGCGGCCGCTGCCGCATGGCGTGCTGGCCGACGCAGTCTCCACCCGCAGCGTGCCGGCGCAGGTGCGCTTTCGTGGCGCCGGCGGCGAGATCGCCCAGCTGCTGCGCAGCGTCAACGACACGGTGCCGATCGAGCGGCTGGCCAGCTTGCACCGCGAGCAGAACCAGCACCGCCTGGTGCGCAGCGCCGAGCTCGCCAAGATCGGCCTGTCCGATGCGGACAGCTTGCGGGCCGACCTGCAGTACGTGGAGGCTGGCCTGGGCGCGGACGTGACCCGGTCGGTCTACGAAGACGCCTGCCGCCAGTCGCTGGACAAGATCGAGTCGCTGGTGGCCGAAGCCAGGCAGGCCGCCGGCGTGGCGCCGCAACTGGTGTTCGTCACCGGCGGCATGGGCATGTCGCCGCCGGTGCGCGAGCGCCTGCGGCGCGTGCTCGGCGCCGCGGTGCCGGTCGAGAAGATCGGCGCGCTGACCTCGGTCGGCGCCGGGCTGGGCGTCGTGGCGGCGCAGCTCGATGCCGGCCATGATGCGTTCGGCGCGTAGCATCGCAGCCAATCACTCGGAGACTCCCATGAAAAAGATCGGCATGGTCGGCATCGGCCTGATGGGCCACGGCATCGCCAGCAACATCCTCAAGCACGGCTACGAGCTGGCCGTGTTCGAGCACCCGGGCAACCAGCCGCTGGACGCGCTCAAGGCGGCCGGCGCCGTGGGCTTCACCGACGCGGCCGAACTCGCCGCCCGCTGCGACGCCGTGATCCTGGTGCTGACCGGCTCGCCCCAGGTCGAGGCGGTGCTGACCGGCGCCGGCGGCGTGCTGGCGGGGCTGCGCCCGGGCAGCGTGGTGATCGACTGCTCCACCGCCATTCCGTCGTCGAGCGTGCGCATGGCGCAGGCGGTGGCCAAAGCGGGCAGCCGCTTCCTCGATGTGCCGATGACGCGCACGCCCAAGGAAGCGGCCGAGGGGCGCCTGAACCTGCTGGTGGGCGGTGATGCCGACGTGCTGGAGGAATGCCGGCCGCTGCTGTCGGCGTTCGCCGAGAACATCACCCACATGGGGCCGGTCGGGGCCGGCCACAGCATGAAGCTGCTGCACAACTACGTGTCGCTGGGCATGGTGACGCTGCTGGCCGAAGCCGCTGCCTGCGCCGGGCGCAACGGCGTGGCGGCCGACGCCTTCATCGACGTGCTGGCCAAGGGCGGCGGCGGCGGCATCGCGCTGGAGCGGATCAAGCCGTATGTGCTGGCGCGCGACACCTCGGGCCTGCGGTTTTCCATCGCCAATGCGCGCAAGGACCTCGATTACTACAACGCGATGGCGGCCGACGCCGGCGCCGCCCGCGACGTCGCGGCGGCCGTGCTGGCGACGCTGGAAGGCGCGCTGGCCAAGGGCGGCAACGAGGCGCTGGTGCCGGAGCTGGTGCGCCTGTTGGGCAAGGACGTCGGCTGAAGTGTTTCTCGTTCTCGACAAATCCGGAGATTCGTACAGACGGGAAACGCTTATGCCGGTCATCAGCCCAGCCTGACCGCCACAGCAAGCCAGGCGCTGACTTCCTTGGGCGGCGGTGCGCAGTCGCCGCAAGGCGCTGGGCATCAACGCCACCGCGACGGCGGAAGCCGCCGGCATCGCGCGCGTGCCGCTGTATCGCACCGAGAAGGGCGAGCCGTCGGTCACGATGGGGCGTACATGGCGCCTGCGCGGCGCCGGGCTTGCAGCCTCGTGTGGATCCGCCAGCAGCGACCGAGCTGCGGCCGTGCCGTGGCCGCATCCAGGTGGCGCCAGCGCTCGGCGACGACGAACGCGACCTGGTCGAGGCATTGCGCGTCGCGCTGGGCAACGGCGCCCGTGTTTGAGCGGTCGCACCACCGCCGGATCGCAACGCTGCTCGATGCGCTGCACGGTCCCTTGCTGCGCGGGCGCGGTTGCCTGTTCGGCGGCGGCACCGCCATGGCATTGCGCTTCGGTGAGTACCGTGAATCCGTCGCCGGCGACTTCCTGGTTTCGCGGCTGGATGACTGCCGGCACCTGCGCAATGAACCGACCGGCCCGCGGGGGCCGGCAGCAATCACGCGCGGACCCGGCCGGTTGGCACAGGTCGGCGAACTGCGCGCGCACCGGTGCGGGATCCGCACCCGCGTGGGCGTCGACTGCCAGCCATCATGTTCGAGATCGTGCTGGAGGGTCGCCTCGCCGTGCAAGCGCCGGGCGACGGCGACATGGCGCGGGATCGCGACGCCGACGCCGCTGGACATGGCGACCAGCAAGCTGCTGGCGAACTCCGACCGGTGGCCGGACGACGGCGTGTTCAGCCCTGACCTGATCGACCTGGCCATGATGCGGCCCTCGCTGGCCTTGCTGCGCAGCGCGGTGGCCAAGGCCGAAGGTGCCTATGGCGCATCCATCCCGAGAGACCTGGGCCGCGCCATCGACAGGATGCAGTCGCGCACCGGCTGGCTGGAGCGCTGCATGGAGGCGATGGGCATGCAGGGCCCGCCGGCGGTCGTGTGGCAGCGCATCCGCGCATTGCGCAGGGTGCTGCCGCGCGCTGCCTGATGCTTGCGGCGCAAGGCCGCAATGACACGGTCGGCGGTCGGGCCTCAACCCCCCGGCGCGACCCGCCACACGACGTTGCCCACATCGTCGGCCACCAGCAGCGCGCCCTTGCCATCCAGCGCCACCCCGACCGGGCGGCCGTAGGCATTGCCGTTGTTGCTGAGGAAGCCGCCCAGGAATTCCACCGGCTGGCCCGTCGGCTTGCCGAAGGCGAACGGCACGAACACAACGTTGTAGCCGGTCAGCGTCTTGCGGTTCCACGAGCCGTGCTGGCCGATGAAGGCGCCGCTGGCGTAGTTGCCGCCTATGCGCCCATCGGAGAACACCAGGCCCAGCGGCGCCACGTGCGAACCCAGCCCGTAGTCGGGCGCGATCGCCTTGGCCACCATTTGCGGATTGGCCGGCTTGACGCGCGCATCCACCTTGTTGCCCCAGTAACTCCAGGGCCAGCCGTAGAAGGCGCCGTCTTTGACCGAGGTCAGGTAATCGGGCACCAGGTCGTTGCCGAGTTCGTCGCGCTCGTTGACCACCGTCCACAAGGCTTTGCTCTCCGGCTCCCAGCCCAGGCCGTTCGGGTTGCGCAGGCCGCTGGCGAACAACCGTTTGCTGCCGCTGGCCCGGTCCACTTCCCAGATCGCGGCCCGGCCATCCTCGGCCGCCATGCCGTTGTCGCCGATGTTGCTGTTGGATCCCACCGTGGCGTACAGCTTGCTGCCGTCGGCGCTGGCGATGATGTTCTTGGTCCAGTGGTGGTTGGCGCCGGCCGGCAGGTCGGTCACCTTGACCGGCCTCGCACTGATGCTGGTCTGGCCAGCCTGGTACGGCACCTTGACGATGGCGTCGGCATTGGCGATGAACAGCTCGTTGCCGACCAGCGCCATGCCGAACGGCGAGAACAGGCCGGTCATGAACACCTGCTTGACCTCGGCCACGCCATCGCCGTCGGCATCGCGCAGCAGCGTGATGCGGTCGGCGCTGGGCACGCCGGCGCCGGCGCGCTTCATCACCAGGCCCATCGCCTTGCCGCGCACGCCCTCGGCATGGACGTTCCTGGCCCCGTCCTTGGCCGGCGGCTTGTTGCTCTCGGCCACCAGCACGTCGCCATTGGGCAGCGTGTAGACCCAGCGCGGATGGTCCAGGCCGCTGGCCAGCGCCGTCACCTTGAAGCCGGCCGGCGCCTTGGGCATGGTGCCTTGCGGCCAGCCGTCGGCCGGCGCGATGTTGACGGTGGGGATCAGGCGCTTGGCCGGCGCCGGCAACTGCGGATTCGGGCCGACGCCGGGGGCGGGCGCGGTGCCCTGGGGGGTGCCTTGCGCCAACGGCGCGCCGGCGCAGGCCGCGAGCGTGGCTGCGAGCAAGGAGGAAGCAAGAGGAAAGGCCTTGGGTTTCATCCGGGCAGTTTCGTCGGGCCGGTGCCAAGGACGCTGTAGGCGGACGCCGCGAGAACGGCGCCTATCCCATCCATTGCGGCAGCAGCCGCACCAGCGCCATGGCAACGATGCCTTGCACGCTCACGTAATGCCACATCAGCGCTGTGTTGTCGAGGGTGGCGCGCGCATCGGCGCGCAAGGCGCCGGACCAGGAACGCGCGAGCACGTAAGTTCCCATCAGCAGCAGGATCAGCGCATGGAAGCCTTGCCATGCCAGCATGGCGGCGACGCTCGCGCCCCAGGCGTGGTCCGTCGGCGACAGGTCGCTGCGCGCGTTGGCGGTGAAATCCAGCGCGATGCCGCCCAGGGTGCAGGCCAGCGCCGCCACCAGCGCCAGCCGCAGCAGGCCCTGGCCGCCGCGCCCGAGCCGCCAGACGGCGAACGCCAGCAGCGCCGAGCCGGCGACCAGCAGGCCGGACGCCGGCAACGCCCCGCCCGGCAGCGCGGCGCCCGGCGGCGGGCAGACGTCCAGCGCCATCGAGAGGTGGATGTGGGCGAAGGCCAGCGAGGCGAAGATGGTCGCGTCGACCGCCAGCAGGATGATCATGGCCCACCAGGAATGCGAGGCGCTGCCGCTGGCCGACGACGGAACCTCGACACCGTCGCCGATGGTCGCCGTCGGCCGCGGCGGCGGCTGGTCCGAGCCCCACAGCCAGTACACCATGGCGCCGATCGCGACCGCGCCGCAGATGAAGGCCGGCACCAGCCAGGCCACCGTCAGCAGCAGGAAGAAGCCGGCGGTGCCGGCCGCCGCCACGAACGGCGACCAGCCGTCGGTGGGCAGGCGCAGCAGGTGGCGGATCTCGCCGCGCAGCGGGCTGGTCACCAGGGTTTCGCGGCCGCCGAACACGGTGCCGGGCAGCCAGTGCCGGCCCGCTTCCACCTCGGCGGCCAGCGTGGGCCGGTCCCACAGCGGCGAGCGCGACGCCACCTGCGGGATGCTGCGGATGCCGTACTCTTCCTGCCCCAGCCACTCCAGCGTGTCGGCATGCCAGGGGTCGCCGTGCTTTTGCCAGGGGCGCCGCATGGTGCGCACCAGGTCCAGCAGGCACAGCGCCACGCCGGCGGCGAACACGAAGGCGCCCACGGTGGACAGCAGGTTCCACAGGCTCCAGCCCAGGCCGGCGTCATAGGTCACCACCCGCCGCGGCATGCCGTTCAGCCCTGCGATGTGCATCGGAAAGAAGGCCAGGTTGAAGCCGCCGAACATCAAGCCGAAGCTCCAGCGTCCGACGCGTTCCGACAAGCGCAGGCCGTTGAGCACCGGCATCCAGTGGTAGATGCCGGCGAACAGCGGGAACACCATGCCGCCGATCAGAACGTAGTGCAGGTGGGCCACGATGAAGTAGCTGTCGTGCACCTGCCAGTCGAACGGCGTCACCGCCACCATCACGCCGGTCAGGCCGCCCAGCACGAAGATGAAGTGAAAGCCCAGCAGGAACAGCGACGGCGTGGTCATGCGCACCTGGCCGCGCCAGAAGGTGGCGATCCAGGCGAACACCTGCACGCCGCTGGGAATGGCCACCGCGAAGCTGGCGGCCGACGTGACGTACAGCGCCAGCGGCCCGAGTCCGGCGGTGAACATGTGGTGCATCCACAGCAGGAAGCTGATGGCGCCCACCGCCACCAGCGCCCACACGATCGCGCGATAGCCCACCAGCCGGGTCTGCGCCGCCACCGGCACCATCATCGAGACCATGCCGGCGGCCGGCAGGAAGATGATGTAGACCTCGGGGTGGCCGAAGAACCAGAACAGGTGCTGCCACAGCAGCGGGTCGCCGCCGCGCGCCGGGATGAAAAAGGGCCAGTCGAGGGCCCGCTCCAGCTCCAGCAGGATGGTGCCGGCGATGATGGCCGGAAAGGCGAACACGATCATGAACGCCGTCACCAGCATCGCCCAGGCGAACAGCGGCATCTTCATCAGGCCCATGCCGGGCGCGCGCGTGAACAGGATGCCGATGATCAGCTCGATGGCGCCGGCGATCGCCGAGATCTCGATGAAGCCGATGCCCAGCAGCCACCAGTCGGCGCCGATGCCCGGTGAATGTTCCTTGCCGGTCAGCGGCGGGTACATGAACCAGCCGCCGTCGGGCGCCGCGCCGAAGAACACGGTGGCGAAGAAAGCCAGGCCGCCGATCGCGTAGGCCCAGAACGCATAGGCCGACAGGCGCGGAAACGGCAGGTCGCGCGCGCCCAGCATGCCCGGCAGCAGGTACACGGCGACGGCCTCTACCATCGGCACGGCGAAGAGGAACATCATCACCGTGCCGTGCATGGTGAACAGCTGGTTGTAGGTGGTGGCGCTGACCAGGCCGGCGTTGGGGAGCGCCAGCTGCGCCCGCATCAGCAGCGCCAGCATGCCGGCCAGAACGAAGAACAGCAGCGCCGTGCCCAGGTAGTAGACGCCGACGTGGTCGTTGTTGACGGCGCTGATCGCGCGCCAGCCCTTGGGGGGCTCCCAGGCGCGCTGCAGCGCCTCGAGTTCGCCGGCGGGGCGGGGCAGGGAGTTGGGCAGTTTCACTTCAGCGCCCCCAGCCAGTCGGCGATCGCGCCCAGCGTTTGCGCATCCAGCCTGTCATACGAAGGCATGCGCGCTCCCGTCTTCACCTCCTGCACGTGGGCGATCCAGCGCTCGCGCCCTTGCTGCGTGTTCGGCAGCGTCCCCGCCGCCAGCTGCAGGCGGCTGCCCACGTGCGTGAGATCCGGCCCGAGCCGGCTGTCCCCGCCCAGGCCGCGCACCGAGTGGCAGGCGTCGCAGCGGTTGGCCAAAAAAGCTTGCCGGCCCAGCGCCTGGCGCGGCGTCACCTGCGCCACCGCCGGGGCGGCTTGCTGCGCCAGCCAGGCATCGAACGCGGCTGGCTCCAGCGCCACCACGTGCAGCGCCATGCGGGCATGCTGCTCGCCGCAGAATTCGGCGCACTGGCCGCGGTAGGTTCCCGGCTGGTCAGCCGACAGCAGCAGGTGCTGCACCCGGCCCGGCACCATGTCGAGCTTGCCGGCCAGCTGCGGCACCCAGAAACTGTGGATGACGTCGGTGCTGGCCAGCGCCAGGTAGATCGGCCGTCCCACCGGGATCCGGATCTCGTTGGCGGTGAAGACGTCGTCGCCGTTGGCCGGGTCGCGGTAACGCACGTCCCACCACCACATGCGGCCGGTGACGCTGACCACCAGCGCGTCGGCCGGCGGCACCGGCTTCCAGGCCGGGCTCATCGGCAGCTGCCAGGCGAACAGCGCGGCCAGCACCAGGCCGGGAAACACCAGACCGCCGCCGACGATCCACAGCCGCGCGCTGGCCTTGCCGGGGCGGCGACGCAGCGACCATGCCAGCAGCGCCATCACGCCGGAGAAGATCAGCAAGGCGCCCACGAACAGCACCCAGCTGACCGTCTGGATCTGGCGCGCCGCCTCGCCTGCGGCCTGCAGCACGCCGGCCGTCATTCGAGCGTGAACAGGTAAGCGGCCATGGCCTGTGCATCGGCCGGCGCCACGCCCATGCTGGGCATCGCGGTGCCCGGCACCAGCGACTGCGGCGCGACGATCCAGCGCGCCAGCACCTCCTGCCGATTCGGCAGGCGGCCGGCGATGTAGCTGCGCAGGCTCCAGGCGTCCAGCGGCTGGGCCACCCGCGCGCGCGACGAAGCCACGCCAGGAATGGTGTGGCAGCTGCCGCACTGGTATTGCGCCAGCAGCGCCCGGCCGCGCTCGACGCGGACGTCGGCTTGCGCGCCCACGCAAAGCAAGGCCAGCAGCAAGGCACGGACCAGGGCGAATCGAGTCGGCTGCATCGCGCCATTCTGGCCCGCAGCCGCGCTGCCGTGGGCCAGAATCGCTCCAGATGCAGAAACGAACGGTGCTCCTCGTCGCCACCGCGACCGTTGCCGCGCTGGCCGCGGCCGGCGCGCTGGCCTTCGCGGCGGTGGTCTGGGGCGGCCTCTACAACGTGTCGGCCACCAGCCAGCACCTGCAGCTGACGCACACCGTGCTGGAGACGGCGATGCGCCAGGCGGTGCGGCTGCGCGCCCGCGATCTCACCGAGCCGCCGCTGGCCGACGAGCGCATGGCCTTGCGTGGCGCGGCCTGCTTTCGCGACAAGTGCGTGCAGTGCCATGGCGCGCCGGGCGTGGCGCAGGGCGACATCGGCCAGAGCATGCAGCCGGTGCCGGGGCCGCTGGTCGATGCCCGCCGCCACTGGCGCCCGCGCGAGCTGTACTGGCTGACGCGCCAGGGCATCAAGATGAGCGGCATGCCGGCCTGGGAGTTCCGCCTGGGCGACGAGCAGCTGTGGGAGGTGGTGGCCTTCATGCAGCGGCTGCCGGACCTGAACGCGCCGGCCTACGCCGACTGGATGCGGCGCGCCCCGGCCTGCGTCCGTCCGCCCCAGCCGCTGCAGGCCAGCGTCGACGTGGACCGCGGCCGGCTGGCGCTGGCGCAGCATGCCTGCCATGCCTGCCACACGATCCCTGGGATCACCGGGCCGTCCGCGCATGTCGGCCCGCCGCTGGCCGGCATCGCCAGCCGGCAGCTGATCGCCGGCACGCTCGCCAACACGCCCGAGAACCTGGCGCGCTGGCTGGTGGCGACGCAGCAAGTCAAGCCGGGCACGGCGATGCCGCAGCTGGGCGTGTCCGAGCGCGATGCGCGCGACATGGCGGCTTACCTGGCCACGTTGCGTTAGCGCTGCGCCCGAGATGCCGATCGTCATCTGCATCGGGCCGGCGGCCGGGCGCAGGCTGCGGGCGGCATCGGGTATCGCCGGCACCAACATGTGCATCGCCTGGGTGCCCGTGAGGGTCACCGGCACCAGCAGCCACAAGGCCGGGGCGGGCGGGGAAGGGGAGGCGGAATCCGGGGGGCTCATTCCCGGCGGCTGATGGACAGCGCTTGCCGCGCCGTCGACTCGCGGCCGCTGCGTGTGGCCGCAGCGTGGCCGCAGCGGGGATGTCAGACGTCGACGATTTCCTGCTTGCCGGCCCGGCTGCGCAGGCTCATGGCGACCTCGGCGCTGTAGTTGCTGCGCGAGAGCACGGTGTCGACATGCACCCAGTCGCCGCGCGCCTCGGACGGCGTCAGCGTCAGCAGCAGGTAGCCGCGGCTGCTGGTTTCGGCATAGCGCAGGTCGGGCACCATCTTGGGGAAGGCGTCTTCCAGCACGGCCGACGAGATCAGCGGGAAGAAGCGCTCGAAGCCGGGCGAGCTGACCGAGGCGGTGGCGAACTCCACGCCGACGACCTTGCCGGCCGCCAGCGTCAGGTCGCTGGCCCAGGCGTTGTGAGTGTCGCCGGCCAGCGACACCAGGTTCTTGTTCAAGGAGTCCGCGGTCGCCAGCACCGACTCGCGCGCCGCCGGGTAGCCGTCCCAGGCGTCCAGGTTGTAGGGCACGCGCTCTTGCTGCATCAGCTCGCGCTGGCGGTCGCTGCGCAAGGCTTCCGGGGTGGCCTGCGCCAGCAGGAACTCGCCCAGGGTCTGCAGGTTGAAGGCCGAGGCGACGCTCAGCGGAATCAGCATGCGCGCCATCAGCACCTGCTGCCCCAGCACCTGCCAGCTGGCCTTGGACCGGGTCATCTGGCCGGTCAGCCAGGCCGATTGCTCCACGCCCAGCAGCTGCCGGTCGGTGCCCTGGCTCTGGCCGTCCAGGAACTGGTCCATGCTGTGCTGCTCGTCGCGCCCGATCAGGCGCGTGTCCAGCACATGCAGCGAAGCCAGGTTGCCGAAGTCGAAACTGCGGTAGATCTTGAGCGGATTGGACGGGTCGGGCACCCGGATCGGCAGCCACTCCTGGTAAGCCTGCACCGCCGCGGCGCGCCGCGCCGCGAAGCTGCCGTCGCCGGCCGGGTCGTGGTCGACGGCGCCTTCGCGCCAGGTGTTGTCGGCCACGTCGTGGTCGTCCCACACGGCGATCATCGGCACGCTGGCATGCAGCGCCCGCAGGTCGGGGTCGGTCTTGTACTGCGCGTGGCGCTTGCGGTAGTCGTCCAGCGTCAGGATCACATGGTCCGGCCTGGACACCCGGTCGATGGCGATGGCCAACTGCGAGGCATAGCCCAGCACCCCGAACTCGTAGATGTAGTCGCCCAGGTGCAGCGCGAAGTCGATGTCATCGCGCCGCGCCGCATGGCCGTACGCGTTGAAGTAGCCGGCCGGGAAGTTGGCGCAGGAGAACACGCCCAGGCGCAGCTTGCGGATGGCGCTGCCGGGGAGCGTGCGGGTGAGGCCGACATTGGAGACTTCGCCGGCGAAGCGGAAGCGGTAGTAGTAGGTGGTGCCCGGCTCCAGGCCGGTCACGTCGATCTTGACGGTGTAGTCCTGGTCGGGGCCGGTGCTGGCCGTGCCGTCGCTCACGCGCACGCCGAAGTTGCGGTCGAGCGCCAGCTCCCATTGCAGCGACAGCACGCCGGGCGCCGCGGCGCTGACGTGGGTCCACAGGATCACGCGGTCGGCCAGCGGGTCGCCGCTGGCCACGCCGTGCATGAAGACGCCCTCGGCCTGCTCGGCGCCGGCGACCAGCGGGTTGTCGCCTTCGGCGCCGGCCTCGCTGGAGCCGCCGCCGCCGCCACACGCCGTCAGGCTGGCGCCGGTGATGCCCATGGCCATCAGGATCGCGCCGCGCACCAGCGAGCGCCGGGACACGTTGGCATGGCGCCGGATGGTGTCCGCGGCCAGTCGGGTGGCGGGGTCGGGGGACTGCGGGATTGGCGGCATGCTGGCTTTCAATGATGCTGAGCCGGCGGATTGCAGGCCCGGCGATTGAATGCCAGCCGGGCTCCAGCCGCGGTCAGCCTTGTGTCTGACGCGCTGTCGGAGCGCGCCTACAGCCGTCGCAGACTTACAGCGACTTACAGCTTGGCCAGTGCCTGGTCGACCCAGGTGCGGTCCCAGGTGCCACCGGTAATCTGCTTTTCCCATTGCTGTTCGAGCGCGTGCTTTTCCTCGGCCCGGCCGAGGATGCGGGCCACTTCGGACTGCGGCCCCACCAGCGCGCCGTCGTGGTCGCCGATTCATCAGGTCGCCCGGCTGGATCGAGAGGCCGCCGCGGGCCAGCAGGCCCAGTGGCGTAGTTGCTCATCATCGCGCTGATGATGGCGGTGTTGAGCGCGCCACCCGCATCCACCACCAGCACGTCACCCGACTGGGCCGGGTCGATCGCCTTGTGCAGGAACAGGTTGTTACCGGGGCGCACCCGCACCGTCAGTGCCGGCCCGGCAAAGCGCTTGCGCTTGCCGAACTGCAAGGAGCCGCCACCGAACGCCTGCAGGCGGTTGGCCGCGTCGCCGACCACGGCGACGGGATGGCGACGCGCCCTCGAGCTGGACGGCCAGCTCGCGGACCTCGGTCATGCCCATGGTGGTTGTTGACGACTCGCCGTCCAAGACGCTGCGCGTGCGCAGCAGCTGAAACAATCAGTCACCTTTTGGGGTGTTCCCTCACACATCCGGAGGATGTGTCGCCACTCCCCGGGGTCCGTAATCCAGGGTTCACGGATTCGTTCCGTGGGCGGACGGGGGCCACATGCTGCGGAACGCATTTCTCATGGGGTTGACGCTGTGCCAGATGGCGGTGGCCATGGCCTGGGGACGCGACAGCGCGCATGCGGCGATGCACGAGCGCTGCTTTTCCTCGTCCGAGCGCTCGCAGGAGCTCGGCCTGTTCGACCGGTTGCAGGCCGACCGTGCGCGGCACGCGCAACCGGTTCCCGTTCCCCCGCGCTTCCATGACGCGCTGGCGCGTCTGAAGAAGGTGGCGCGCATTCCCAACGGCGCGCGCGTCGAACTGGTCGGCACCCATTCGGGCAGCAGCGCGTCGGTGCTCAGTTCCGGCGTCATCTTTCTGTCCAGCAGGTTGTGGCGCGACGAGCTGAGCCTGGACCGGGAAGAGGCCGCCGCCGTCATCGCCCATGAACTGGCCCACCTGGAGCTGTCGCACGTGAAGGACAGGCTGTGCGAGGCCGTGGCGGCGGCCGGCAACGAACAGATCCCGCTGGCCGCTGCCACCCGCGCCGCCCGCCAGGCGGTCTGGTCGGGCGACGACCAGCTGGCGGTGCGGATGATGCAGGCCAACCACCTGCGCGAGTTGCAGGCGGACCGGCGGGCGGCGGAGCTGCTGCGGCTGGCCGGGCTGCCCGGCGAGGCGGTCGGCCGCATGCTGCTGAAACTGGCCCGCAGCGACGGCGGCGGCTATTCGGGCTCGCATCCGGCGCTGGAGAGCCGGCTGGAAAACCTGGGCCAGGCGGTCAGCGCGCGCTAGGCTGCGCTACACCGCCGCCGCCGCCGCCGCCGCCGCGCCCGGCGCGATCAGGTCGACCTGAGCAAGCTCGGGCTCGGCCGTCATTCCGCCGGCAGCCAGGGCCGCCCGCGTGTCCCGCACCGAATCCACCAGCTGCGGCAGCCAGTCACCCGCTTGGCCGCTGTCGGCGCAGGCGTCCTCCAGCGCCCCGGCCAGCGCGCTGACGCGCCCCAGCCCGCCCATGCCGGCCGAGCCCCGCAGGCGATGGGCAGCGGCGCCGATGGCCGCCGCCGTCGCCGCCACGCCGATCTCGTCGACCGTCCGCTGCACCGACTCGATGATGTTGCGCATCAGCAGCCGGAACTCCGCTTCACTTCCCAGGCTGCGCAGCGACGCGATCTGCGGCGCGTCGAGCAGCGGCAGGTCGAGCGGGCGCGCCGAGTGCGCGTCTTCGGGCGCGGACGCGGCTCGCACCGCGCTTTGGCGGCCACCCCCTGACGCATGGCGCGCGATGGCCGCGTCCAGCCGGTCCCACTCGATCGGCTTCATCAGGCATTCGTCCATGCCGGCCTGCAGGTAGCGCGCCTGCTCCTGGCTCATCACGTTGGCCGTCAGGCCGATGATGGGGATGCGCCCCAGGTCGCCGGGCAGGGCGCGGATGCGCCGGGTGGCCTCGACGCCGTCCATGACCGGCATCTGCACGTCCATCAGCACCAGCTCGAACGGCTGCGCCTGCACGGCCTGGAGCGCCGCCGCGCCGTCATGGGCGAACACCACGTGGTGCCCGCGCGCCCCCAGGGCCAGCTGCAGGATGTCGCGGTTGACCTGGACGTCTTCCGCCACCAGGATGCGCTGGGGCGACGCGGCCTGCAGTGCTTGCGTGACGGTCGCGGTGTGGTGGGCGGGATCGCCCGCTTCCAGCGGGAGCTCGAGGGTGAACACGCTGCCCAGGCCAGGGGTGCTGGCCACGGTGATGCGCCCGCCCATCGCCTCGGCCAGCCGCCGGCTGATCGCCAGCCCCAGCCCGCTGCCGCCGTACTGGCGCGCCGTGCTGCCGTCGGCCTGCGTGAAGGGGGTGAACAGGATCTGCAGCTTGTCCGCCGCGATGCCGATGCCGGTGTCGCGCACCTCGAAGCGATAGTGCACGCGGCCGGCGGCGTCGGCCTGCCCGTCGACCTGCAGCGTTGCGCTGCCTTGCGACGTGAACTTGACGGCATTGCCGGCGAGATTGAGCAGGATCTGGCGCAGCCGGGTCGGGTCGCCCCGCACCACGGCCGGCGTGCCGGGCGCCAGCTGCGCGGAAAAGGCCAGGCCTTTTTCCAGCGCCATGGGATTGATCAGCGAGCGCACCTGCTCGAGCATCTCGTCCATGTGGAAGTCGATGGCTTCCAGCGTCAGCTTGCCGGTCTCGATGCGCGAGAAGTCCAGGATGTCGTTGATCACGTTCACCAGGTGCCGGCCCGATGCGCGCATGGTGTCGACGTAGCGGCGCTGTTCGGCCGTCAGCGGCTGCGTCGCCAGCAGGTCCGCCATCCCGAGCACCCCTGTCATCGGCGTGCGGATCTCGTGGCTCATGGCGGCCAGGAACTCGGCGCGCGCGTCGCTCTTGCGACGCAGCTGGACCAGCAGCCGCTCCAGCTCGGCCCGCAGCACCGCGAACGGCAGGCTGCACAGCACGGTGGCGCCCAGAAACAGCTGCAAGGCCTGCACCCGGGCGGCCATGCCGCTGCCCGGCGGCAGGAACTGGAACAGCGCGCCGACGTTGCGCGCGGCGAACCAGCCGCCCAGGATGGACAGGAAGGCGATGGTCGCGGTGACACCGAGCAGCCGGTAGCGCCAGGTGCACACCACCACCAGCGGAAACGACAGCAGCAGCAGCGGCGCATAGACCGGCTGGCGCAACAGGGCCACGCAGGCAACCGTGATGACGGCCACCCCGGCGACGCGCCGCCACAGTGCCAGCCGGGGTGCGCCGGTGGTCGGCACCGGCGCCGGCGCCCTCCATTCCAGCAGCAGCGGCGTGAGCGTGACGTAGGCCAGCATGGAGGCGAGGTACCACGTGGCCCACTGCGGCGCGAACGGGACGCCGGTTGCCATGTGGATGGCCGCGGCGGCGGCGGCCCCGCTGGCGATGGGCACGGCCAATGCGGCCAGCAGCAGCCGCGGCAACTGCGCGCTGCCGTACCAGGGGCTGCTGAGGCCGTGGCGGCCATGCAGCGCGGCCGCCACGGCCAGCACCTCCAGGGCGTTGCAGCCGCCCACCAGCCAGGGCTGCGGCGCGCCGGCCAGCTCGCGGGCTGCCCCCGCCGCCAGCCACAGCATGGGCGCCAGCACGAACCAGTGCCGGCGCGGCGCCAGCAGCAGCACGAACACCCCCACGACGTTCGCCCCGCGCAACGCGGGGTTGTCACCGTACAGGGCGGTGGGGACCGCCTGGACCGCGAAGTAGGTTGCGGCGAACGCGATCCAGCGCAGGATGTCGTTGGGCCTCATCCGGGTCGTCGTCGTCATAGGGGGTAGCCCCCCTCGTTCAGGATGTTCAGGTACGCGTCGTAGACGAACACCCGGTTCCTCCTCTGCCCGGTCAGCTCCCGCGCGATCCCGCTCTCCACCAGGGCCAGCATGGACTTGTTGGCCGTCGGAAAGCTGATCCCGGCCGTCGCCGCCACCTGCCGCAGGCTGCACAAGGGCCGTTGCCGCATGGTTTCGAGCACGCGCAGGACGTTGGCGTTGCGCCCGCCGGCCGCCTGCACCCGCTGCACGTCCTGCTGGAACAGGTCCACCAGCCGCCTGGCCGTCTGCACCGCCCCGTGCGCCGTCTGCTCCACGCCTTCCAGGAAGAAATCGACCCAGGCTTCCCAGTCACCGTCGGTCCGGACCCGATCGAGCAACTGGTAGTACAGGGCGCGGTGCTGCTTCAGGTACAGGCTGAGGTAGAGCAGCGGCTGGCGCAGCACGCCGCCGTCATGCAGCAGCATGGCGATCAGCAATCGGCCCAGCCGGCCATTGCCGTCCAGGAAAGGGTGGATGGTCTCGAACTGCACGTGCGCGACCGCCGCCTTGAGCAGCACCGGCAGCCGGCCGCCATCGGCGGCGCCGGGCGGCGAGCTGGCACGGTCCTGGATGAAAGCTTCCAGGGCCCCCATGCAGGCGTCGACGTCATCGGGCGGCGGCGGCACGAAGCGCGCATTGCCGGGCCGGGTGCCGCCGATCCAGTTCTGGCTGCGGCGGAACTCGCCGGGCAGCATCGCGCTGCCGCGGCCGCGCGCCATCAGGCGTTCGTGCATCTCGCGCAGCAACCGGTTGCACAGCGGAAAGCCCTCGCCCAGGCGCGCCATGCCGTGCTCCAGCGCGGCCACGTAGTTGGAGACTTCCACCACGTCGTCCAAGGGAACGCCCGGCACTTCGTCCAGCTCGAACAGCAGCAGGTCGGAGAGCGACGAATGCGTTCCTTCGATCTGCGACGACAGCACGGCTTCGCGGCGAACGTAGGCGTAGAGGAACAGCTGGGGGTCGGGCAGCAGCAGCGCGATGCTGTCCAGCCGGCCCAGTGCCAGGGTGGCCCGCTCCAACAGGGCTTGTCGCTCGCCGGTCAGCTCCAGGGCTGGCGTGGGCGGTAGCGGGTACGGAATGAAAGCGCGGACGGTTTCGTCGCCGGCCACGCTGCTGGAATGCTTGCCCGTGGCCTCACGCCGCATGACGGGGCCTGGGGACGAAGCTTGAATAAGAAAGGGCGCTATTCAACACGGGCGCACTTTACTTTAATAAGAAGGGCAGCTCAACCGTTTCGGGGCGCTGGCGGGTTGGTGAAGCGGTCGGCCTTTGCCGGCAACCTGTTCGCGTTGCGGGATGACGGGCACGGCTGCGGCGAACGCGGCTTCGAAACGAATGCGTCTTGCGCAGTTGGTCGGCTGACTGGGCTCGGCCGAAAAAGGTCAGCTTGGGCCCGATGACAACAGGCGGAAGTTGCGATCCAAGCCACATCTTGAACTTGGGAAGCTGCCTCGTCTTACCTGATTAGGTTCGAGGCACCAAACAGGGGTTCCACGACTTTCCAGCTAGCGACGTTGCTTGACGATCGGGCAGTGGGCGCAGTACTGGGTGGAGCGGCTGGCGGGAATCGAACCCGCATTATCAGTATGGGAAACTGAAGTCCTGCCATTGAACGACAGCCGCACTGGCACTCGTAGATTCTACTTCTCGCCGTGCTGAATTGAATCGCCCCGGGGTTCCTTGGAGGCCAGTTGGTTTAAGTCAGACCTCCACCGAGGTGGCCTTGACCTGCCCGGTTTTTCCGGACCAGTGATTTCTAGGAAGATGGCTCCAATCCGCAGAGGAGCCCATGAGAAAGAGTCGATTCACCGAGGAGCAGATGGTCACGGTACTGCGTGAGGCAGACCGAACGACGGTGGCCGAGGCGGCCAAGAAGCACAAGGTCAGTGAGCCCACGATCTACGCCTGGCGCAAGCACTTTGGCCAGATGGACGCAGCCGATGTCAAACGCCTGAAGGCGTTGGAGCAGGAGAACTCGCGCCTGAAGAAGCTGCTGGCCGAAGCGGCGCTGGACATCGAGGTGC